>DATCXR010000142.1:0-21326 GCA_036565685.1 Gemmatimonadaceae bacterium | reverse complement strand
GAGCCGATCCCCCGAGTCGATGCGCGCGATGGCCACGAGATCACCATGGCAACCGACTACCCCGATTCGCTCGTGCAGGTGGCCAACCTCGCGGGCTCGGCGCGCGCGGGCGAGGTCATCCTCTCCGCGGCGCGCGGCTGGGACTTCCGCGCCCACTACGAGCCAATCCCGCACGTGAGCACTCACGGCGCCCTGCACCGCGAGCACATGCTCGTGCCGCTGCTGGTGAACCATCCGCTCGCGAGCCGCCCTCGCCGAACGGTGGACATCATGCCGAGTGCACTCAAGTCGCTGGGCATGGCCATCCCGGCCGGGCTCGACGGAGTCGCATTCAATTGACGGAGCGCGCAGCGAGCGCCAGCGGCGCCACCACGCCGCGCATCGAGCGGGCGCCCTTCGGGAGGACGCGCTCCGGTGAAGGAGTGGAGATCTTCACGCTCGCCAACGGGCGCGGGATGGAAGTGAAGATCATGACCTACGGTGGGACAGTCGTGTCCATCACCACGCCAGACCAGCGCGGAGAGATCGCGGAAGTCACGCTCGGTCACGATACGCTCGCGAAATACGAGTCGGACTCGATGGCCACAGGAGCACTGATCGGGCGCTGCGCCAACCGCATCGCTGACGGTCGCTTCACTCTGGATGGCGTGACGTACCAGCTATCCACCAATGCCGGGCGTGACCACCTTCACGGCGGAGTGCGCGGCTTCCAGCGAGTCGTGTGGCGCGCCGAACCGTTCACCAACGGGAGCGACGTGGGAATCGCGTTGCGCTATCTGAGCCCCGACGGCGAGGAAGGATATCCGGGGACGGTTCCGGTGCTCGTGGAGTATTCGCTCACCGGGCGCGACGAGCTGGTGATCGACTACCACGCCACCACCGATCACGCCACGCCGGTCAACCTCACGCAGCACTCGTACTTCAACCTGGGCGGCGATGGCGTGAGCGACATACTCGATCACGTACTGACCATCGCTGCATCGGGCTTCACACCTATGACTGCTCGCCTCATCCCGACGGGCGAGATCAGGCCGGTAGCCGGCACGCCATTCGACTTCACGACGCCGCGCGCCGTGGGCGAGCGGATCGATGAGGAGAACGAGCAGCTGAGCCATGGCGACGGGTACGACCACAATTTCGTGCTCGACCGGAGCGAGGTGGACGGCGGCCTCGCCTTCGCCGCTCGGCTCCATTCGCCGCGTAGCGGCCGCACGCTGGAAGTGATCACCACCGAGCCTGGCATGCAGCTCTACACAGGGAACGCGCTCGGCGGCGACTCACCCGGTGCGAGCGGCCCGCGTTTCAGACCTCGGGGTGCGGTGGCACTCGAGACGCAGCACTTCCCCAACGCGCCGAACGAGCTGCGATTCCCATCCGTGATCCTGCGGCCGGGCGAGGCGCTCTCGTCGCGCACCGTGTACCGCTTCTCCAGCGAGTAGAGCTTCGCGACAGGCGAGGCAGGGCCTCGGTGCGGGGCCATGCCGCGGAGGCGCGCATGTGAACGCGGGGCAGGTATCTCCCGTGAGATGCCTGCCCCGCGGCACACGGTCCGCGGCGCGGCCCGTCGTGCACTTTCGTCATTGACTACCGCGCGCGGCGCTTCTCGTCGGCGTCACGGTCGCGGTCGACCTTGCCGCGCACGCGTCCCTTCTCTTCGACGTCGATCCGCTCCTTGCGGAGATCGGCGCCCACGTCCTCCGTGTCTTCCACCGCGTGCTTGCGGATCACCACCTCTTCCTTCGCGACGGGCCGCTTCTCCACCACGATCTCCTCCTCCATCAGCGGAATGCGCGTCTCGCCTTCCTTGAAGTCCGCGGCGCCGGCAGCCGCCTGGTCCCCCTGAATCGGGCGGCGCTCGACCTCCACTTCTTCGCGCCTGCGCGTGACCGGCTGCTCGACGTGCTTCGTCTCGACCGTCTTGTGGACACCCACCTCGCCCGCCTTGACCTGGCGCTTGCCGACCCGCATCTCCTCCTCGGTGATCGGGATGCGCACCAGCCGCTCGCCGCTCTCGCCCTTGGTCGAAGCGCCGCGCTTGCCGAAGAAGCGGTTCTCGTCGAAGTGCTCGTGCTCGTAGTAGTCGTGTCCCGAGCGCGGCGCCGGGATCGGCGCCCCGGTCATGCGCTCGCGTAGCGAGTTCTCGTAGTCGCGCGTGATCGGCGTGTTCGCGGCGAACGCGGGGAGGCCGATCAGAGCGTCCCTCGTCATCCCCTGAAGGAGCACGTTGTCGTTGTCGTCATCGAGGCGCGCGGCACCGATCGGGATGAGAACGTGCCGATCCTTGGTGCCGGCGAAATCCTTGTCGAGCTCCACGTCCAGGTAGCGCACCTTGAGAGCGTTCAGGTCCGCTATGAGCTTGTCCACCTCACCGACCTTCGTTCCGTTCGCGATCACGTCCCAGCCGCGCGGATCGGGGTTGCCTTCGGCGACCTTGTAGTCGTCGGCCTTGTCGAGGGGAACGAGCCCGCCGGGTGTCATGTCCCTGTCTCTGTCTGCCATCTGTCCATCCTCCAGCTACTGCATGTGATGCTGCTCAGCGCGACCCGCCTTCCCGGCTGGTACCGCTATTCCATGAGCGCGCTATAGACGTTCGGGTGTGAGGTTTCGTGGTATGTCAGGCTGCATCCGCGAGCCAGGGCGATGGCGCGTAGCCGTTCGCGACGGACGCCACCGTAGTGTGCGCGTCGATGCTCGACGTGGTCCGCGCCGGCTCGGACCGGTTGCCGAAGATTGCCCACAGGATGATCAGCAAGATGATGAGGGCGATCACCCACCCCCACACTCCGGATCTGCCTTTCTTCTCGAGATTGATGTCTGCCATGATCTTCACCTCGCTACGTTGTCCGCGATCGGCTTCTCCTCCGCGGAGTGCCTGTGGGGTGCAAGGCGCGGGCCGCGGCTCGTTTGCCGGTTCGAATCACTCGGTGCGCATCGAGGATGGCGAACGCTTCCTTCGCAGCAGCGGCGGGAGTGACAGAAGAGCCCAGATCACCTCGAGGAGGATGAAGCCCCAGCGCCTGTCCACGATCGCGATCCAGGCGAGGAGCGAAGATCCCACGAAGTTGAGGAGGTTGAACCAGCGATCTTCCTTGGTGAGTACGCCGCGCTGAAGGGCCGCGTATCCCGCGAGGATCATCAGCGCTCCGGCGACCGATACTACCTGATATCCCAGTTGAGAGAGCACGTTCTATTCGTGAGATTTGAGGGTGGATGAATGGGTGGCATCCCCGCGCGAGCGGGCGTTCGTTCCAACGTCATCACCGCGCAGGCGGGTGCTCGTTCCAACGTCATCCCGCGAAAGCGCGGATCCATGTACAGTTCGTCGTACCCGCTAAAGCGGGGATCCATCTCGAGAATTCGTCATCCGCGCGAAAGCGGGGATCCATCTAACAGTTCGCCATCCCCGCTTCCGTGGGGATCCATTCCGCTCCAGCGTGGATGACCTGGCTTCGACTCGGCGGTAAACTCGCTCTGCGCGCACTCGCGCACCCCTCGCTCGCCGCCGACCTGCTGCGTGTAGTGTGGCGCTTTCGCAGACGCGGCTGGTACGCGCGGGCGCCCTTCCTGCCGATCCCGGCGAAGGAGTATACGCGCTGGCGCATGTACACGGCGTACGGCGATCCAGACGCCGTGCCGCCGGCGGACGACGTCGTCAGATACGCGCGCTGGGTGGGACGCGGGCCGTGATCGCCATCGGGCATCATGCCGCCGGATTCATCGGCGAGCGCACGACGGAGGAGCGCGGCGCGGGGCGTGCGCTACCAGCAGAGATGAAGGAGCGCATCAGAGCGCAGGCGTACGGGCTCGGTTTCGACCTCGTGGGAATCACCACGCTCGGCCCGGTAGATAGCGTGGCCGCGCTCGACGACTGGCTAGCACACGGCCATGCCGGCGACATGGACTACATCGCGCGCGGCGCCGACAAGCGACGGGACACGCGGCTTCCCGTACCCGGCGCGACCAGCGCGATCGTGGTGGGGCTCGACTACGGCGGCGCGGAGCAGGGCGGCCCCGTAGCGCGCTATGCGCGTGGCGATGACTATCACGAGATCATGATCGACAGGCTGCGCGAGCTGCAGCGCTGGATCGGTCGCGAGGTGGGCGGGCCGATACGCGGGAAGGCGTACGTGGATACAGGGCCCATTCTCGAGCGCGAGCTCGCGCGCAAAGCGGGACTCGGGTGGTTCGGGAAGAACACGCTGCTCATCAATCCGAAGCGCGGGTCCTACTTCTTTTTGGGTGCACTGTTCATCGAGCTGGAGCTCGAGCCCGACGCACCGTTCGAGGCTGATCGGTGCGGGAGCTGCACGCGGTGCCTCGATGCGTGTCCGACGGGTGCGTTCACCGGGCCCAGAGTCCTCGATGCGACTAAGTGCATCTCGTATCTCACCATCGAGACGAAAGGAGAGATACCGGAGGAGTTGCGGTCAGGAGTGGGGGACAAGATCTATGGCTGCGACATCTGCCAGGAGGTTTGCCCGTACAACATCAAGTTCGCGCAGGAGCTGAAGGAGCAGGCATTCGCGCCGCGCGAGGTGATCGCGGGGAAGGATGCGAGGACACTGGCGCGGGAGATCCTCGCAATGTCGCAGCAGGGTTTTGCGACAGCGTTCAGACACTCACCGATGAAGCGCGCGAAGCTGCGCGGCCTGAAGCGCAACGCCGCCGTGGTGCTCGGCAACACTGGCACAATGGAGGACGTGTCGGTGCTACGGCAAGCCCTCGCAGATTCCGAGTCGCTCGTACGCGAGCACGCGGCGTGGGCGCTCGAGCGAATCGCGCCGACGCGGGCGCTCGACGATGTGCACGCCCATTCGCTCGGCGAGGCGGCCCTCGCCAAACTCTTCGAGCACCTGTCCGATTGTCCAGGCGACCCGCCGTCGAACTCGAAATAGAGCGGCACGTCGGGTGTAATACGCGGCACACTGCGCACGCCGTCAGCCGCACCAGCGGCCGCTCGGCCCCACATCCCCAACCGGCAGGCCCTCCATTCGCAACTCTTTCCGTGCGCCCTGCAGTACCGTCGCTCGCACGACAAGAGAAGCTAAGGAAAGAGGAAGCAGGAAGCAGGTGGACTCCGCCAAGGCAAAGTCCCGGGGCAGGATTCAGGGAGGGGATTTCCCGGTCGCGCCGATGAGAGGAGCCTTGCGGTCCCGTACGCCACGAGTTAGCCTCGCGATCGGACCGTTCGTGCGGCCGGTCACGTGACGGCGGTGGACCGACATCCAAGGACCGGCTGTTCATTGCACGAGCGCAGGCGTCGCAGTGGATCTCACCTCCATCGGTGGGGGCATGCTATGACTCCTGAGTCGAGACTCTCATGTAGGGCACATTCGTCCAGGAGGCGGGAGTGGTGCCCCATCCATATCCCACGCTCCACGCTACAGCGATGCGCACGTACGCTGAGCTCCGTGCTGCTCATGACGGCGGCGGTCGCCTGTGGATCGGGCACTGGACCGGACGACCGGGAGATCATCAACGGGGAGGCGCCCCGCCCTCTCATGCTCAAAGCCGGGCCAGAAATTTGGCTGGATACCCTACTTGATTCCAGCGTCTATCTGCTGTTCCGCGTGACTGCGCCCGACTCGACCTTCGCCATCAACTGGTGGCCGACGCAGCTTATCGTCGAGACCGACCGCGGTTACCAGGACACCCTCCTCCTGGCGCCGGTAGCTTGCCTCTTGCCCGAGAGTTCCGGGACCAGTTTCCCGTTCACTTTCACCTGGTGGGCGTGCGACATCGTGGGGATCAACACGAGTGTCATTCTGTCGCCGGACCGGCTCCAGCAAATGGAGCAGGCGGTGAGCGGTCAAGAGCTCTACATGCGCGAGTTCAAGACGATGCCTGGAGCGTATTACGCCTTCAGAGTGCCCGCAGGACTCACCGCCACCGCAGAGGCGGTCCGCCGGTTGGCGCGCTTCCCCGGAGTCAGCGACGCCTTCCGCGAGAACGCCGAACCGGTGTGCTACATCTCCGATATCGTCCCCCCTCCGCCGTGCGATCCGTGGTGGCTGGCAACTATACGGCCGTTCACGTTCAGCGATGTGGCCCGTGGCGATAGCCTGCCGGTGAGGCACGGCGGATGGGTGCGCGCGACGTACACGCAGAGCGATGGCACCATATTGACTACGACCTTCCAATTCCCGTGACATGCACGGGGAGCCAGCACAATCCACAAGATCCCAGCCCGTTCTCGGACGCCTGCAACCTGATGCGTCAGTGCGCCAAACGCTGGAGGATCGTCCAATGAGGGCCCAAGCACCTCCTTCGTCGTGCCACAGTCCTGACTTGCTGCATTGTAGCCGCGCCGGATCCCACAGAACTCTTACTGAACCGCCCCGGATCTGATGGAGGCATTTACTCTTGGGAGTCGGGGTTTCCGTCAAACCCGGGGCGGTTCATTCCGGACGGAGGTACATCTCCGAGAGACCTATAATTGGCATCGCAAGTCGTACCTGCGGTAGAGCACTCAGCCGGCGTGTGATGGTCCAGAGCTGAGACCCGGTACCGTCGTCTGCGACCCATAGGTAGTACACGCCTGAGCCCCGCTCGACTGGTTCTCCGCCGATCACCTTCCCGTTGACGAGCGCAACTGCCAATTGTCGATCAGCTGTGGTCGAAGTGTCAGTGAAGATCACCCGTACGACATTCTTCGTAAAGCGGAAACCGATCGAGTCCGTTGGTCCTACCATGCCCGTATCGGAGCTGAACCATGACGGTACGCTGTCCGGTGGTGTCGCAGCAACGTTCTGTTCAGCGGGAAAGTCCGTGGAGATCGCGACCCCCATGGTCACCCCTGTCACGGTATTCGGCACGTGGACTTCCCACGTCCGATACGTCGAGTACGATCCACGGGCCACGATTCCCGGATAGTCGAAGTAGGGCTGGTTGGGAGCCGTAAACGTTCCCGCCCCGTCAGCGTTGAGTAGGCTAACCGTCCCGGTCCCAGCGCTCGCCACCGGGCCGTAGGTAACGGCCACCTTGGCTCCCACGGCGGTCGTTCCATCAAGCGTGCCGATGGGTTGACCGAGGAGATTCTGTACTACCGAGTGGAAGCTCCAAGTCTCGGTGACGGTATCCTTCACCAGATGGTAGGGGAGCCAGGCGGCGTACTCGCTGGAGGCCGGAAGAATTTCGCTCCTGCTCACGCGCTTCATCCCGGATCCAGGCTCTCCACAGCGCACTTCACCCTGCGCTCCGTTGGAGAAGCTGAACGTGCAGGTGAGGCGGAGCACCGTTATCGGACCACTCCCCTCCTGCTGCTGGACCTGGGATAGAGGCTTTGCTTCCCTGGGATCGATCGTGTCTCTGCACGAGATGAGACCGACTGCCAGACAGGCAAGTAGCACGGCTAATCCTCCGACGTGACGGACTGCTCGAATCCTATGCGACCTCGCTGGTATGAGGAGGACGACTCGGATAAACACCCGCTACACTCGCGCACGATCCTTTGCCACGAACGGCCTTGCAGCAAGCGCTTCGTCCTCCCTTCGACTCAAATATCATCGACACGCGTTGACCGATGTGTCGCCCGGACCTGAAGCCGATTAGAATGGCCCCAGCAGTTCACGCAATCGTGAAACTGACTGCACAATCCCCAACCGGCGCAGGGTATCGAGCAATTCCGGTATCATCACCGGCGGATTCCGCAGTGCACGCGCTTGATCGGTGACACACTGCACCACGGCACCTGGCGCCAGGTCAATGGAGTCGAGCACGAACTCGTCCGGATGCTTGGGCTCGATATCGTACCGCTCCAGAATGTGATCCGGGAAGTCGCGCAAGTTGAACGTGATGATAGCCTGCGCGTTAGCGCGGATGGCGGCAGCAAGGACGTGCCGATCATCCGGGTCCGGCAGATCGAGGGCATCTTCCAGGTGCTCAAAGCCAGTCACGATGCAATCGGGCACTGCCTCGCGCACCAACTGGCGCGTTCGGGCAAGCGCTGTTGGCGCAAGGTCCGGGCGCTGCGCGGCAATGCTACGGAAGCATTCATCGAGGATACGGTCTGACCAGCGAGCGCGAACCACGCCGGTGTTAGCGATGCGCAGCAGCAGGTCACGCACTGGTGCGGGATAGAGCACACATGCGTCGTAGATGACGACGAAGGCCGTTGCGCTCAGTAGCCGAGCGCGTGTTCCTGGGCCTCCGCAGCCAGCGCGTCGAGCACCTCGCGACGGCGTGCCTCATCCTTGCGCTTGTACGCGAGCACGTCCGCCGCGCGCACCCGGCGATGCGCGCCGACATGCCGAAACGGGATGGCACGCTCCTCGAGGAGCCGCACGAGGTGTGGACGTGACACGTTCAATAGGTCCGCCGCCTGCTGTGTCGTGAGCTCCGCGTGAACGGGGAGGATTGTGACGGCGTTCCCATTCGCCATCTGCCCCAGGATCTCGAGGAAGAGCTCAAACGCTTGGCGCGGCACTACAACCGCCTGCTCTGAACCGGCCTCTCCCACGATCCGGACTTCTGGCGCAGAGCGCGCTGGCGCAGCCAACGGGGCGAGCTGCCGGAGCGCGGCTTGCGCCTCGCTTACGACTTCTGGGGATGGCATCTCTTGGGTGGCCGACATGGCAAACTCCTGAAAGAATATAGACGAAATATACGTAACATTCGCAATATTCGAAAGAGCACCCGTTCTTCCGCGCATAGCGTTGCGGAAAACTTGGAGCGGCGGACAGATCCGCTGAGTTAGCTAAGTGCTTAATGTAGACAGAGTTCGCTTCCCGGTCGAGAGTGGTATTTCAAAATGGGTATACCGGCAATTCTCCCAGGAGGTTTGCCCGTACAACATCAAGTTCGCGCAGGAGCTGAAGGAGCAGGCATTCGCGCCGCGCGAGGCGATCGCGGGGAAGGATGCGGGGACTCTCGCTCGCGACATCCTCGCGATGTCGCAGGAGGAGTTCACGACTGCGTTCAGGAGATCGCCGATGAAGCGTGCGAGACCGCGTGGTCTGAAGCGCAACGCGGCCGTGGTGCTCGGCAACGTGGGGTCGGTCGAGGACACGTCGGCACTCGCGGCCGCGGTATCGGACGACGAGCCGCTGGCGTGATCGCCGGCGCCGTCAGTAGTCCAGGCCTTGGCGCGTGTACGTCACTCGTCGCGCAACGCCTCCGTTGGTTGCACGGCGAGCCCGCGGCGCGCGGGGCCGAGCGCCGCCAGCAGCCCGACTACCATCACGATCGCCGCGACGATGGGCATGAGGATGACGGCCCCCCGCAGTCCTGCAGTCTCCGCGGACAGACGGCCCATGAGCATTCCGCCCGTGGCCCGATCGAGCGCGAGCGCCAGGATCAGCCCGACCGCAACGCCAGCTCCGAGCTGGGCGCTCGCACGCCTGAAGATGCTGCTCACGATGCGGCGGGAGTCGGCGCCAAGCGCGACGCGGATGCCGATCTCGCGCCGCCGTTGCGCGACGGTGAACGACAGCATCGCGTAGATGCCGGCGGCGGAGAGGAGCAGCACGCTCAGCGTCGCGAAGGCCACAGCGAGTGCGAATGTGCGGAGCTCTCGGGCCCCCCTGCTCAGGACCTCCGCATCGGTCTGCACATCGTGCAGCTGGAAGCTCGGGTCGGTCTCCACCACCATGTCGCGTAGATGCCGCGTGAAGGCCGGCGTCAGCCCGCTCCGAACACGCAGCCTGAGCAGGATCGACGTTGCCTGAGCGCCATCCCGACGCAGCCCGCTGGGCGCTGCGGCGCGGTACACGTTCGGGAGCGCGACGTCGTCGGGATCCGTAGTCGTCGACGGAGGGTCTGCGACGACGCCCACGATCTCCAGCCATGGCGCGGGGCCAGCTTCGTCGCCCGCACTGGCACGGCGCGACTCGACACTGCGTATGCGCCGGCCGAGGATGTTGCCGCCTGGAATGCGTGCGGCGAAGGCGGTGTCCACGATGACGGCCGTCGATCCCTCTGCCGTATCGGCGTCGGTGAACCCACGGCCGGCCACGATGGGAGCGTCGAAAAGCTCGAAGAAGCCGACGGTTGCCGAGGAAGGGGTGGAGAGCACCGCGGTCTTCTCACCCCCAACGTCGGCCGCTGCGTTCCTGCTGGCCGGATCCCCCTCGATCTCGAACCGCCTGTGCGGCTCTCCTCCCGGAAAGTCGCTCACGAACGCCGCGGCGACGCCGGGCTCCGCGCCGAGGCGCTGCAGCAGCGCCTCGGCCCGGCTCGCAAAGCGCGCGTCGAACCGACGCTGGTGGGCGGCAGCCGCCGCGCTGTCTGCGCGGGGCGGCGCCTCCTCCCGATCGAGAGATACGCGGGCGCGCAGGAACTCCCCGGCCGGGTACTCGGAACCGCGCATGCTCGTCCGCAGGAGCGCACTCGCGTGGTGCACCGACGCGGGCAGGACCGCGACGGTGAGCGCGACCTGCGCGACGATCAGCGCTGTCCATGTCGAACCGAGCTTCATCCCCGAACCGCGCGCGGCGAACTGCTGCAGGCTGCCGTACGCTCGCCGCCCCGTGGCCTTCAGCGCCGGCACCACGCCCACCACTGTCCCGCCGACGAGGGCCAGGCCGGCGACGTAGGCGATCAACCCGGGAGACAGGCCGAGGTGGAACCAGAATGGCAGGTCCTGGGACTTCTGCCTCAGCAGCTGTTCCATCCAGCCGAGCGCGAACGCGGCGAGCGACAACCCGACCGCCGCTGCGGCCGCGGAGAGGACGAGCGCCTCGACGAACAGTTGCGTGATCACACGGGCACGGCTCGCCCCGAGCGCCGTGCGCACGGCGATCTCGGCCGTGCGCGCCGCCGTCCGGGCATACACGAGTGCGGCGACGTTCGCGGCGATCACCACGAGCAGCAGACTGGCGCCGAGCTGGATCATGTACAGGAGCCACGTCATCTCGGGACCGGACGCCGTGGGCTCCGCCGTGCGCGCGAACGGCACGACAGTCGGCCGGCGATACTCGTGCGTCTCGGGATACTCCGCGGCCAGGCGATGCCCGATCGCCGCGACCTGCGCCTGGGCCTGTTCGAACGTGACCCCGTCCGCGAGGCGGCCAAATATCTGGATCGGAGGTCCGGCGCCAATCTCGTACTGCGACGCATCCAGCCGGAGCGGAACCCAGAAGCCGTCGTTCCGCGGGAAGCGGAAGTCTTCGCGCATCACGCCCACCACGGTGTGCACCGTCTCGCCCAGGCGCACGGTCTGGCCGATGATGTTCGGATCGCCACCGAAGTAGCGCTGCCACTCGCGCTCTCCAATCACGAGCACCGGTGGCCCGCCCGCGCGCTCGTCGTCGTCCACGAGCGGGCGTCCCAGCAGCGGCGGCACGCGTCCCACGCGGAATCCCGCTGCGGACATCTCGGCGACGGCGACGACGTCCGTCACCCGATCCTCCCCCTTCCCCCCCCGTTCGACGATCAGGTTGCGGTCGCCCAACTGGAACGCACCGAGATCACGAACCGTCGTAAGTTCGGTGCGCCAGACGACGAAGTCGTGCAGCACGTGTTGGTCGAAGTCGCCGGGGACATCGGCACGGTCGGTCTGCACCGCGACGATGCGGTCGCCGCCCTCGAGCGGCAACGTCGGGTCCAGCATCGCGGCGGCCCAGCCGAAGACGAGTGCGCCGATCGCGATCGCCACTGCCATCCCGAGCACCGACACGAGCGACAGGCCGGGATACTTCGCGGCCATGCGAACGCCGAGCTTGAAATCCAGCGAGAGTCCGCCCAGCCAGGCGAGTCCGCGGCCGTCGCGCAGTTCTTCCTTGTACCGCTCGACACCGCCGAACGCGGCAAGCGCCTGGCGCCGTGCCTCCTCGGGTTCGAGCCCGTGCTCGCGCACCAGCCGCTCCGTCTCCATGTCGAGATGGAAGCGGAACTCCTCATCCATCCGCGACTCGGCCGCGCGGCGGGCGAAGAGGAGGCGGAGGCGCGTGCGAGTCGAGGCGAGCCAGCTCATTCGGGGGCTCCAGTAGCGGTGACCAGGATGACGGACCCGCGACCAGCGTCAGGTCGTGCGCAGCACGGCCTCGAGGCCGGCGGCGAAGCGGCGCCAGCTCTCCAGCTCCTTCCCCAGGGCGCGGCGCCCGCCGGCGGTCAGTCGGTAGTAGCGCGCCCGTCGATTGTTGTCCGTTGTCCCCCACTCGCTCGTGATGAGCCCGTCCTTCTCCAGCCGCTGCAGCGCTGGATAGAGCGAGCCCTGGTTGACGTCCAGAACTCCTTCCGAGATCTGCTGCACGCGCTGGCTGATCCCCCAGCCGTGCATCGGTGCGAGGGAAAGAGTCTTGAGGACCAGCAAGTCGAGCGAGCCGCGGAGGGCGTCGGTCTGTGAGCGTGGGGGCACGGCAGCTCCGGTAGGACAGGGTTCTGTAGCCGTCGACAGGAAGCTATGCAGCGCTCCTCTAGATGTCAACAGGAAGAGGGTGCCCACGTCTCGGCTATCATCTCGGACAACTGGCTGCCTGGCGGGCCACAGCAAGCTTGTCGCTGCGGAGCCAGATTCAGTGATGGAGGCCTAACGATCAACTGCTTCCGACGGCACGCCACAGGCTGGCGAGCTCACCTCGGCGGCCTGGTCGGCCGACCCCTGTGCTTAGAGATCGAAAGCGAAGTCACCGGAGCGCTCGAGGAAGCGAAAGTTCGTCACGGAGCCGTCGTGGTGCACGAGAAAGAGGTAGTTGGCATGGTGACCCGTGCTCGGTGCCGGCTTGAAACAAAGCGCGAGCCGGTGCACGATGTTCGTCAGGTAGCCAGGATACGGAAAGTCGACACCCCGCGCAGCGACGCACAGGGTCGCTCTCGCCGGTGCCGTTACCCGGCATGGAGCCTCTCTACGTCCTCGCCGGCGCCTTCTTCGTGAGCTCCTTCGCCGTGGCGATCGCATCCTGTACGAGTGCAATGAAGGAATCGAACTCCGCCCTGCTCAGCATCATCTCGACTGGCAGCGTTGTGTTCGGGGCGTACTCGACGTCCCAGGCGCTGACGACGAGCGTAGAACTCTGCCCGCCGATGGTCCTGACGAAACCCAGCTCGCTCTGTAGCCCTGCGCGTTCATTCCGTCCCTGGACGTACGGACCATCGAACCGTAGTTGATCTCTGAGATCGGCCGGGGCGGGGACTCTGGCGATTGTTCGTACCGAGTCGAGCCATCTCTCGAGCGAATCAGCGTCCACTAAGACTGTGGCACCGAGCAGGCCGCCATGCGTAGCCACGAGTTCGACCTCATTCTTATCGTTCGAGCGTAGCGTGAGATGCACGCCACCGAACGACGTGTCGGCCACCTCACGGTAGCCCACCTGCGCGACGGCCGCACGAGGCGCTGCGAACGGCAGGGCGAGAAGGAGCGCGGCGAGTCCTGCGGTCGCGTGGTGCATCGGGCCTCCCCAGCAAAGGTGACGACCCTCCTCCGTCGGAGGGTCCGGTTCGCAGTCTGCAACGATCTACCGATAGTGGACCGCCCCGGATTTGATAGAGGCACTTACTCTTGGGAGTCGGGGTTTCCGTCAAACCCGGGGCGGCTCATTCGGACGGAGGTACATCTCCGAGAGACCTATAATTGGCATCGCAAGTCGTACCTGCGGTAGAGCACTCAGCCGGCGCGTGATGGTCCAGAGCTGAGACCCGGTACCGTCATCTGCGACCCATAGGTAGTACACGCCTGAGCCCCGCTCGACTGGTTCTCCGCCGATCACGTTCCCGTTGACGAGCGCCACTGCCAATTGTCGATCTGCTATGGTCGAGCTGTCAGTGAAGATCACCCGCACGACATTCTTCGTAAAGCGGAACCCGATCGAGTCCGTTGGTCCTGCCATGCCGGTATCGGAGCCGAACCACTCTGGTACACTGTCCGGTGGTGTCGCAGCAACGTTCTGTTCAGCGGGAAAGTCCGTGGAGATCGCGACGCCCATGGTCATTTCGGTCACCGTGTTCGCCACGTGGGCCTTCGCTCCATCCCGGATCCGTGCTCACCACAGCGCACCTCGCCCTGCTCTCCGTTGGAGAAGCTGAACGTGCAGGTGAGGCGGAGAACGGTGGCCGGGCCGCTGGCTTCCTGCTTTTGGACTTGGGAGGGAGGCTTTGCTTCTCGAGGGTCGATCGTATCTCTGCACGAGATGAGACCGACTGCCAAGCAAGCTAGGAGCATGGCGAATCCTCCGGTGTGGCGGACTACTCGAACCATTTGCGACTTCGCTAGCTCGCTGATATGAATGAGGACGACTCAGGCAAACATCACCAAGCCCTCGCTGATTCTGAACCGCTCATGCGTGAGCACTTGGCGTGGGCACTCGCGCGGCTTCGTTTCAGAAGAGTCACAACGGTTCACCAGTGGCGCGGCCAAGTTCGTTGAGCGTACGGTCGAGCCAAGTCTTCAGGCGTGAACGGCGATCCGCGTCGGACGGATCATCCGGAAGCTGATCAATGCGCAGTCGCAGCTTCCATGGCTTCACCATATCATGCGCGAGCAGGACACGGACGAAGTCGCGGTCCTGCTCGCGGAATGCAACGAGTTTGCTCGCAGCAACGTCGTGCGCCTCGACACACCACCCGGTGTTCCCGCGCGTGTTCCTGTTCCGGAGGCGCACCGCACGTCTGTCCCAGCCGGAGGGGAGGATCGCCGTCTCGATCGGCACCCCATGCACGTAGAATCCGTGCGTGCGGTGGAAGTCGGAGTCGAGCCCAAGGACGGCGTCGATCAAGTCCACCTTTTCTACTGAGTACCGAGGTGCCATATCCGCTTCGGCGGACTGCCGCAATTCTTCAGGCGCTTCCGGGTACTGGCCCAGAATGGCCTGCGAGCCAAAAACGATCATCTCGGTTTCATCCGTGAGATCGCACGCGGCACGGATTGCGTGCTCCAGCTCTTCGCGAGTCAAGCCGCGCCTTCTCCATCGGGGGCAGTACGGGCGTTGTCGAGCACCGTTTGCCGTTCCTCGGGCGTGAGGACAGCTAGAAATGGCAATGTCTGGCGCAGCCTGGTAGCCCTGTCGCCGGGGGCGACCAGGAACCGCCGCAGGCGCGCCGGCGACGCCGTACGGAGCAGTCGTGCCCACTCCTCGAGCTCGAGCCGTTCCTGCGGCGATGCGCTGGGCATTCTCCGCTCCACGAATTCCAATGCGCGCGCAGCGAGCGTAGGATCACGGCGCAGCCGCTCTGCGACCGCCCGAGCGATGCCAAGCCCTCGCGCGTCCAGATCAGCGTGGCGGCGCACTCGGTTGGGCGATCGAGAAGATGCATCCTCAGTCACCTGCTCTGCCGGCCGAGGAAGATACGCCGCCGGGGGGACGCCGACGAGGCTCTGGGCCGTACGCAGTCGTGCCTCCCACGCATCGCCAGGGCCACGCTGGGCCGTGAGGTCCGCCGGGGTCGCGCCGCTGACTTCTACCGTGACGTCGAGCGTCGCTTCGAGCGGGGTGAGTGCAGAGCGTACAGCATTCACTGCTTGGCCGAGGTCGCGGGCCGGAGCGATGACTCGCACGATCAGAGGGTCTCCTAGCTCGTCCGTACCGGCGGCAACCGGACCCTCGAGCCACGCAGCCATCGGGGGGGGAGCGATGTGGTGGACCACTTGCTTGATGGCGTCGAAGAGGAGCTCCGCACGCTGCCGCTCCGCCTCGTAGAGATGGGTGAGAGGCGAGGCCAGCGGGTGTGTGCGGCGTAGCGCGTACTGGGGAGCGCTCTTTCCCCCGGCGACGTCAACGAGCCCCGTCTCGAGAAGGGCCATCAACGCTCGCCGCACCGCCGCCCGCTGAAGCCTCGTGCGCTCGGCGAGAGGACCCACACCGAGCGGCACGGCGGTGAGTGCCAACTCCCGTAACAACCGTACCGTTCCTTCGGTGCCGAGGACATCATTGAGCGGAGTGCGGAGTGCACTCTGACGTCGTGCAGGTGGTCGCATGAATCTACCAGGGCGTTTGGCTTATACTGGATACTATAAAATCTACTTGGATGTTATAATGTCCGGTTGGCCCTTATAATATCCAGCACATCTGGCTCCCGCAACCCCGTCTCGAGTTGGTTTGCGCACAGGCTGCTTCGTCAATCGATCCCACACCTCCACGAGCGGCAGACTCCATTGGCTCGTCCGACCGTCTTAACTACCCCGGGTGAGATGGAGGCCCGACCCCAAACAGTCGGGCCTCCATCGCACCCGGGGTAGTTCAGTATCGGGGCTAAGCACTTGTCTTTCTGAGAGTTCGCTTCCCAGTCGCCAACGGGATCTCAAAATGGGTGTACCGGCAAGCCTCCCAATCCGAATGTCCGTGGAATGTGAGGCTCGCGAGGGAGCTCACCGAATGATCGTCGTTAGCGCCGCGCCGTCGCGCGACAGCGACCATCCGTCATGCGCGCGCCCACGCACTCGCCGCTCGAGCGGCGTAGTCGGCGAAGGTCGTTGGCGGACGGCCGGTGACTCGCTCCACGAAGTCCGTCACGCGTGCGCCCGCGATACCGCGGGCGCGCTCGGAGCCCGCCCACCCCGTGGCTCCGGCGAGACAGACACGCGCGGTCATGATCCGCACCTCGGTAGTTGGGTCGTTGCCACGAGGCCGCAGCACGGTCGCGCCGACCCGCCCCCGCGAATTAAATGGTACTATAGACTGCCGCCAGTTCCGGATGCGCGTTGGCCTCCTACCCTCGGGCCGAGACCAATCCCGTTACTCCACGACAGAGTATTCGTACATGACTTCAGCCTCGCGCCAGATCGCCGTGGTTTCTCTTGCCGTGCTCCTGGTGGCTCCCGTACTTACGGCGTGCGAGGGCGTCGGCAACCATCAACCCGCCGGCTACGAGGAAACAGCCCACTTTCCACACGACCCAACTGCCTTCACGGAGGGCCTCCTGTCGGTCGACAGTGTGCTCTTCGAAAGCACCGGCCTGTACGGCCACTCCGAGCTGCGTCGCGTCGATCTTCACTCGGGTCGAGTGCTGGCGTCGAGAGCGCTCCCGGCGAATCGCTTCGGCGAGGGACTGGCGTTGCTGGGCGGTCGCCTCTATCAGCTCACGTGGAAGGCAGGGGTTGCATACACGTACGACGCCGCGACGCTCACCCCCGGCGATTCGTTTCACTACACGGGAGAGGGATGGGGCCTCGCTACCGATGGAACGAGCTTGATAATGAGCGACGGCTCCGATTCGCTTCGCGTCCTCTCGCCCGCGAGCTTTCAGGTGCAGCGAGTGATTCACGTCCGTTACCAGGACGCGCCCCTTTACAAGCTCAATGAATTGGAGTACGTCGACGGCGAGCTGCTCGCCAACGTGTACCAGACCAACTGGGTGGTACGGATCGACCCCGCCACGGGAGTGGTGCGTGAAGCGATCGACTTCAGCGACCTATATCAGGACCGGTCAGCGCTGGCTGATGTCATGAATGGAATTGCGCCCGCACCGGACGGTCGCCAGTTGCTGTTGACCGGCAAGCGGTGGCCCGTATTGTTTCAGGTCCAGCTGCCTTCGCTCCACGCCGAGTGAAGCACCCCGGAGGCGATCGAGGTACCAGGTTCCGGGAGTCTCGGTATCCATCGCCCCTACAGGCGCAACCGCACTGACGCCACCGCGTAGTGGAGCCAGGCGAAGCTGTAGGTCGATGCCACGTCGGCGCCACCTTCGAGCGTGCGATAGCCGGCGTGCAGCGAGAGCCGTGGCGTCGCGCGATACCCGAGCTTCACCGCGACATCCTCGGCCCGTCCCGGGCCGCCCGCGAGCGCATCCGCATCGAGCGTGGCGAGCCAGCGCTGCGTCATGCGCCATTCACCAGCGAGATGCAGGAGCGGCACGAATCCGAGGTCGTCCTTCCGGCTCGCGACGGCGCCCTGCTCGAGCGCGATCGTCGCATCGCGCACCTTCGCCGTGAACCCGACCCACGCGCTGGTGCGCGTAGCTTGCCGCACGCGGTAGCGGTACGTGAGGCGATACGAGTTGAACGTGTACTGCGCCTCGACTGGCGCGCCCGGCACGTAGCTCGCGCCGGCGAATTGGACGGGGCCCGGGAGCGTGCCGGACTCGCGAATCGTGAGGGGGGCGACCAGCAGCCGCAGCGAGTTCCGCGCGTTCAGATTCCACGTGAGGTAGCCGCGTGCCGCGAACCACGGGCCCTTCCCCACGACCGGAATGAGCGAGAACCGCGTCCCCGACTCATCGTTGGGTATCTGCACGACGTTGCGACTCTGCCAGACGGGCCCCGCTTCCAGCTCGAGCTCGAAGCGCGGCGTCGGCCGCCCCGCCTGCGCGCGCACCGGCGTCGCGAGTGTCAGGGTCCACACGGCCGCCGCCGTGCCGGCTCGAAGCATCCTTCCGATGTCTCGTTGCATGGCACTCCCTCACTGCACTCGAATGAAGGTATCGCGCGCGAGTTGGCCGTCCACCAGATGCACGATTCGATCACAACGCTTGGCGAGATGCTCGTCGTGCGTGACGATGACGAACGTCGTGTGGTAGCGGGCGTTGATGTCGCGCAGGAGCCGGAAGACCTGCTCGCCCGACTCGGTATCGAGATTTCCCGTAGGCTCGTCGGCGAGGACGAGCGGCGGCTGCAGCATGAGCGCTCGCGCCACCGCCACCCGTTGCTGCTGTCCGCCGGACAGGTCGGTCGACGGATACGTCGCCCGATCGGCCAGGCCCACCTCGTCGAGAAGGTGCGCGGCGCGGGTGTCCATCTCGGCGTTCCGCCTGCCGCGGAGCGCGAGCATCGGCAGCAGCACGTTCTCCAGCGCGGTGAATGCCGAGAGCAGGTGATGGAACTGGAAGATGAAGCCGATCCCGTCGCCGCGCAGCCGGGTCGTCCCCGCCTCATCGAGCGCGCCCGTGTCCACGCCGCGATACCAGAGGCGCCCCGCGGTCGGGGAGTCGAGCAGCCCGATGACGTTGAGCAAGGTCGACTTCCCCGATCCCGAGGGGCCGGTGAGCGCCACGAACTCGCCGGCGCCCACCTCGAGATCGATGCCGCGCAACGCATGCGTCACCACGCGGCCACCATACGCCTTCGTGATGCCCTCGAGCTTCAGCAGCGGATCGCCGCGGAAGATGCGCGTCATCGCTCAACCTGTCCTGATGGCGTCGGCGGGATTCATCCGCGCCGCGCGCCGGGCCGGGAGCAGCGACGCGACGGTGCCGACGCCGATCGCGATTGCCGCCGACCGTAGGTAGAGCACGAGGTCCAGGTCCACGGGGAAAGTGGGGCTGCCGTCGGGGTTCCTTGCCAGCGATGCGAAGAACGTCCCGAGGCCGATACCGATCGCGATCCCGATCACCGAGCCGACGCCGCCCAGGATGGCACCCTGGGTGAGGAAGATGCGGAGGATCTGCCGCCTCGAAGTGCCCGTCGCCCTGAGGATGCCGATCTCCCGCGACTTCTGGACGACCGATACGGCGAGGACGCTCGCGATGCCGAGGGCGACGGCGAGGATCACGAACAGCTGAATCATCGCGCTCGAGGCGCTCTGCGAGCGGAGCCCCTGCAGCAACTGCGCGTTCGTCGTCATCCAGCTGTCGGCGACGAGCCCGGTGCGCCGTGCCATCTCAGCGGCGATGCGGTCTGCGCCGAAGATCTCGCGCACCCGCACTTCGATCCCGGAGGCTCCGCCCTCCAGCCCGAGAAGGCTCTGCGTGGTGCGGAGCGAGGCGAAGACCAACCGCTCGTTCAGGTCGGCATTGCCGAAGTCGAAGATCCCGCTCACCGTGTAGGCGGTGAGCGTGGACGCGGTGTCGACGCCGTCGCGCCGATCCTCCGCCCCCAGGCGCAGGCGCACCCGGCTGCCCACCTTCACACCCAGCTCGTGCGCGAGGTCCACGCCGATCAGTACCTTCAGCCCCTCGAGGTCGACGCGCCCGGCGACGAGCAGGCTGTCGAGCGGAACGATGCGCTGGTACGTCTCAGGCTCGATGCCGTGGAGCGTCACGGCGTCGGCCCCGCCACCGCGCATGACGATGGCGGCACCGGTGATGGTCGGTGACGTCGCGACCACTCCGGGCATGCCTTCCACCGTGCTCCGTGCCCGCTGCCACTGCACTATGCTGCGCACCCGTTGCGCGGGCCTGTCGATCTTCACCTCGCGGACCACATCATCCTGCGCGCCTAGCACACGTGGCGCCTCCTCGCGCGGACGCACCACGATGTGCGCCTGCGCTCCGAGCGTGGTTGCGATCAGCGTGCGCTGCAGCCCCCCGATCAGCGCAGAAAGGAAGACGATCACGCCGACCCCGACGGCGATGCCGGCGAGGATGAGCGCCGTCTGCGTGCGCCCCTCGCGCAGGTAGCGGAGCGCGACGATGAGCTCGAAGGGCATCTCACTCCCGTACTCGGATGCGCGCGCCTGGCTCCGCCGACTCGACCAGCACACGCTCTCCCGCGACCAGCCCGCGCACGACCTCGACCTGCGACTCCCCGATGATACCCGCCTGGATCGTGCGCCGTACCGCTCGCCCGCCGCGCTCGACGAAGACCCACGGCGCGGGAGTGTCCAGGTCGTGCACCGCCTCCCTCGGCACAACGAGCGCGTTGCTGCGCCGTGCGACGTCGATGTTGACCGACACGGTCATCTCGGGCTTCAGGTACGAAGGCGGGTCGCTCACGCTGAGCCGCACCTCCACCGTCCCCTGCGCCGGGTCGATCGCGGGAGCAATCCACGCGATGTGCGCGGTGAACCGCTGCGCCGGGTAGGCGTCGGCGGAGACGAGCGCGGCGGCGCCAACCCGCAGATCGGCGAGATTGTCCTCGCTCGCGAACGCCACGACCTCCGTGGCGCCCACCGTTGCGAGCTCGAGGAGCGGCTGTCCTGGTACGACGACGTCGCCCGGATCCACAAGGCGCGCCGTCACCGTAGCTGCGGCGGGCGCCGTGACGCGCGTGTTCGCGAGCTGATCCTCCGCCGCAGCGATCACGGCACGCGCGCGCTCGACCTCGGCGAACACGCCCGCGGCACCCAGAGTATTAGCGGCCTGGGCGACGGAGCGCACGTCGGCGGCGGCTCGGATCGCCTCCTCCAGCTCGCGCGCGCTCAGCGCGCCAGCCGCGTAAAGGGTGCGCGCCCGCTCGAGGTCGCGCTCGGTCTGCCGCACCGCGGTGGCCGCCTGCTGGCGTTCAGACTCCGCTTGACTGCGCGCGGTTGCAAGCAGCGCGCGAGCCTCCTTCACAGCGGCGCGGGCTCGCGCGTCGTCCAGCTGCACGAGTAGCTGTCCACTGGAAACCTGGTCACCTTCGCGAACGAGAACGCGCTGCACGATCCCCGCTGTCGTCACCCCGACCGCAGGACTCGCCGCCGGACGCACGCGACCGGTGAGCACGATCGTGCGTACCACGTCGCGCCGCTCGACCGCGGTCGCTCTCACAGACGGCGGCCGTGCAAGCACGACTCCGAGCAGCACGACAGCGACCGCGACCG
>DATCXR010000134.1:0-3177 GCA_036565685.1 Gemmatimonadaceae bacterium | reverse complement strand
CACCGATCAGCCGACACGCCCATCCTGATCGAGATCGACACCCACGTGCTTCTCCAGCCGGCCGATCACTTCATGCAGCAAGTTCGAGAGCCGCGCGACTTCACTCTCGAGATGATCGACTCGCGATTCGAGCGTGGCGGCACGCTCTTTGGATTGCGAGATCTGACTCTGCTGATACAGGTCCCAGAATAGTCCCATCGGTGGCAGCCTCGTTTTACAATCAGGGTTGAAGAGCAGCGTGACGCCGGAGCTGCTGAGTCGCCTGCGATTCGCTTGGAAACGCCGGCGCGAATCGCTCGATACCGGAGCGCGGAGTGGCGATCCTCACGCTCTCCGTGGCGGTGCCAATCGCGCGGGGAGGGTCGGCACCGGGTGCTGGTTGCGGAGATGACGCTACTACAGAGCTGGGATGGCTGCATGCCACGGCGGCTGCCACGGCGATGAGCAGCGCTGGAACGCGAGGCACGGTCTCCTCCGTTTGGTGGGATGGTGAATGCGCTAGTCTTGCGCAATTCCGTGAAGCGCCGCAAGCCCCGTCGTACGGGACCACCCCTCGCGCCATACCCGCTTGCGGCGCCGGATAATCTGAAAAGGAGTGCCAGGTGAACGATCATCGAGCGACAACTTCCCGTAACACCGCTGCCACACCCGTCGCCTCCTCGACTTCCGAACCCCTCGTCGCACAGGACCTCGGCGCCTCGCTCACCGTACGTGATCTCGCGACGAGCCTGGCCTGGTATCGCGACGTATTCGGCTTCACCGTGGACCGTGAGCACCGGCGCGACGACAAGCTGATCGCGATCTCGCTGAGCGCAGGGAGTGTGCGGATCCTCATCGGTCAGGACAACGGCGCCAAGGGGCTGGACCGGGCAAAGGGCGAAGGCTTCTCGCTGCTGCTCACCACGTCGCAGGACATCGACGTGATCGCGAACGCGATCAAGGCGCGCGGCGGCACGCTCGATATGGAACCCGCGGATATCCAGGGAACACGCGCCTTCCGACTGCGCGATCCCGACGGCTTTCGCTTCACCATCTCCGCGCCGCGCGCCGGCTGACGGCCGCTCGCTCTTCACGTCACTCCGGTCGGTGAGCGCTCCCTCCTCGCCGAGCGCCTCTCGCCTTTGTTACAGCCAGCGTCGCACTCGGGCTCTGTATTCGCGATATTCCTCACCGAACTTTCCCTCGAGGTAGCGCTCCTCCCGCTCGATCACGAAGCGCTGTACGACGAAGAGGACGAGCGGGAGGATGAAGAGCGGCCACCAGCTGTTCGCCACGAGAGCGATACCCGCGTACACGAGCGCCTGCCCGATGTAATCGGGGTTGCGGCTGAAGCGGTACGGCCCGTCGAATACCATGCGCGTAGTGGGCCGGTACGGCGGTACCGGCGTCCTCGCTGCCCCGAATACGCGCATGACGGCGGTGCTGAGCAGGAGCCCGACCACGACCAGCGCGATCCCCACTCCCCTGAGCATGCCGCCCGTGCTCGACGCGATGTGAACGGGATGCAGTACTTGCAACACGAGGCCGACGATGAGCCCCGCGCCGTACAACGCAGGCGGCGGTGCGAGCACGCCGGCCGTGTCGCTCCCGTTGCTCTCGATCGCGCGGTCCGCGAATCTCCCGCGCTCCGCATTCTGCGACATCTCTGTCTCTGTTCTGTCCGTATTCGCACAATTCCACCGGGCGCCGAGTGCGCGCCGGCACGCCGATAGCAATGCGCTCGGTGCGCGGGAAGTTTCCATTCCGATGAGACCGGCGCCCCTCGGCGACGCCGCATATACATCCCCGACTGACTTACGACGATGAGAGAATCGGCACGGCTCCGGACCTGGTGGTTCTTCACTCTCCTCCTTGCCGCACTCGGCCTCGTGATGGGCGGCGCCCACGTGCTCGAGCATCCGGTGCGCACGCACTACGATCCGGAGCTCTACTTCCGAGTCACGAGCACTATGTACCGCTACTTCGCGATCGTCGGTGGACCGATCCAGGTGCTGGCGCTCATCGCGTCCACCGTTCTCGCCTGGCTCACGCGCGGCCGCCCGGGGTTTGGGTGGACGCTTGCTGGCACTCTTTTCCTCGCCCTCTCGCTGCTCCTATGGTTCCTGCGCATGCAGCCCGTCAACGACGCGTGGCTCAAGGCCATGCGGTCGCACCCGGATTCCGTGGCCGAGGCGTACGCGCGTCTCGGAGGCCGCTGGGAGTGGGGCCACGTGATGGCCTTCGCGGCCTGGCTGCTCGGCTTCGGCCTTCTCCTCCACTCGGCACTGCGTAAAGCCGACACGTAGGGGGACTCGACTTCGATGCCGTGATGTATCGGTCGGGAGCGGAACGACTCCTCCGGCCTGCCTCATCCCACACTCCGAGGACGTGAACGTGCGCCTCCACTTGTGGCTGCCACGATATGGCGCCATCGTCATATGCGAACTCCGATGGCAAACTCTCACCCACGCCCAGGATCATCGACCGTGCCCCTTCGACTTCGACCCACCCCGCAGATCATATCGCTCGCTCGCACGATCACCGCCGCGCTCACGCTCGGCACGTTAACCGTCGCCTGCTCGAAGACAAACGGTGATGCGAAGGACACGGCCGCCGCCACCGTGGCGAGCGCCGCACCGGAGGGCGAGTCGAAGGGGACGATCCACCTCGAGGTCACCGGTGGCCCGAATGCGGGGAGCTACGATGTCGACATGCCCGGCAGCGGCTGCAGCTACGGGTTGGCTGGCCCCACTGCATGGGGCAACCAGTACTCGATCGACACCGAAGACTCCAAGGCGTTCAGTAGCCTGCAGCTCATCGTGCCCGACGCCAAGGCCGCCGCCGGCGGCACGTCGACCTTCCAGATGACCGCCCAGTTCGGCCCGCTCTTCGGTGGCGATGGCGCGTCGTACTCCGTCAACACGCGTCCCGACGCACCGACGAAGAGCGGCAGCGGGACGGTGAAGGTCGAGGACAACGGCTCGACGGGCCGCGTCACCTTCGACGCGAAGACCGATGCCGGCGTCGAGCTCAAGGGAACGATCGACTGCAAGTCGGTGGTACGGAACGGCTAGCCAGGAGAGACGGGGTCAGGTATGAAACCGTGAACTGGTACGACGGCCAAGGCCGTCGTACCAGTTCACGGTTTCATACCTGACCCCGTCTCTCCTGGCTAGCCGTTCCGTACCACCGACTTGC
>DATCXR010000133.1:0-11181 GCA_036565685.1 Gemmatimonadaceae bacterium | reverse complement strand
TCCCGGCGCTGTCGGCGCGCGACGGCAGCCGCGCCGGCCGCGCGCGTCGGTCGTCGGCAATGACGCCCGCCGAGCGATGCGCGCGCCCGATAGCGGTGCCGGTCGGTCTTCACCGCACCACCGCCGACTCGGCCGGTCAGGTCTGGTCAGACGTGGACGAGCTGTATCGCCTGGAGCTCGGGCTCGAGGATCCGGATACGTGGCGGGGAGTCGACGTCACGCGCGGCTGGACGAGCGAGGTGCGGGACGACGCCAGGTGGCTGAGCGCGTACGGCCGCGCAGGCGGACGGCGCTCCGCGTTCGTGCGGATCCCGGAGAAGCGCGCAGTGATCATCGTGCTGACGGACGACGATGCTGCCGATGCCAGGGGGATCGCCGGCCGGATCGCCGAGCGGCTGGTGTCCGACGCGCGGTAGTGCGAAAGCGACACGTCGCACGATCCGCGTCTTGCACGCTTCACGACCCCGCCTCATACTCTGAACCCGTCCGCCGTCGCCGAACTGGTGCCGGCGACGTGGCCCCGTCATACAACAACGTCACTAGGAGGCTCGATGCGCCGATCCCTGGTCGCCATCGCCATGATCGCACTCGCAACCACCGCGCGGGCGCAGGATCCCGGCACTTCCGTCAGGCAGTTCGATAGGAAGGAGGGCGGCAGCAAGAACATGCACATGCTCAGCCACGTCGTCACGCACCAGGGTGCGTGGAAGCTCGCCGACGTGGAGATGGAGCAGGAGCCTGGCCGTCCCTACGTGTACGCCTGCGGCTTCACCAACTTCGACGTCCAGATCTATGACGTGCGCGACCCGGCGCACCCGAAGAAGATCTACACCTGGACCATCGAGAATCCGGAGCTGCACCGCGGCATCGGCGCGATGGACGGGAAATATTTCAAGATCGGGGACCGGTACTACTACGCGCAGTCATACCAGTTCATGCAGGGAAGTCCCGACGCCGACCTCGGTGCGGTGATCTTCGACGTGACCGGGCTGCCCGACGCATCGAAGGTCAAGGTCGTGGCGCGCATCAAGTATCCCGAGGCGCCCGGCGGCTTCCACAACACCTACGCGTACAAGCACTCCGATGGCCGCGCGCTCTACTTCGCCACGGTCAATCAGAACTGGGCGCTCATATACGACCTGGGCAAGATCGTGAGCGGCGCACCGGAGAGCGAGTGGCTCATCGGCAAGGTTCCGAATCCAACGCCGTTCAGGCAGATGAACACGGGTAGCTACCACGACTTCTACGTGGGCTACGATCCTGCCACGCATCAGGACAAGTTCTACGGCGCCGGCCTGGGCGGATACTCCGCCTGGGACGTCACGCACCCGGAGTCGCCGAAGCAGCTCTTCAC
This sequence comes from Gemmatimonadaceae bacterium, assembly GCA_036565685.1. GTDB lineage: Bacteria > Gemmatimonadota > Gemmatimonadetes > Gemmatimonadales > Gemmatimonadaceae > JADGGM01. The sequence goes on along the minus strand of DATCXR010000133.1, from coordinate 9,827 downwards.
CATCACGGGCCTCGGCCTCGACATCGCCCACACGTTCACGCCTTCGCCCGATGGCCGCTACGCGGTAACCGAGACCGAATACCAGTTCACGCCGCTGCGCATCTGGGATCTGAAGCCCGGCCAGAGCGGCGAAGCGAAGAACCTCGACGTCCCGATCAGCGCGTGGACGGCCGACTGGCGCGACCTCTCGCACAACCACGAGGTGCGCTGGCCGTACGTGTTCGTCTCCGCGTACGAGGACGGACTCCAGGTGTTCGACCTGAAGGACCCGACGAAGCCCAGGACCGACGGCTACTGGTATACCTGCGAGTGCACGCACAGACACGGCTTCGGCGGCACGCCCGACAACGGCTGGCAGAGCACGATCAGCGTGGAGCAGGGTGCGTTCGGTGTGGACGTGCGCAACTACGACGGGTTGATTGCGCTTTCGGATATGCGCACGGGGCTCTGGCTCTTCCGCATGGACGGCTTCAAGGGGTGGAAGGGGAGCGACGTCGGGATGCCGAACATCTCGAGCGTGCAGGATTGGAACAACGGCCCCGACGGTGCCCGCAAGGCCTCGAACGGCGGCGGCGCATCCGCGAAAGGACACGCGTCTCGGTGACTCCCGGAGGCACCCAGCGGCGTAGCGGTGCTCGCAGGCTGCACTCCAGCTCTCCGTCGCTGCCGTGCCGCCGTCGGCGTACAGAACGGCGCCGGTTGGCCGCGTTCGCGCTGACACTTCTGCTCGGAGCAGCCGGCGGCTCGCTGGCGCCATCGGACGCTGACGCGCAGACGTCGACGAATCGTCAGCAGCCCGGCCCGTACGACATCGCGCTCTTCACCACCGCGCAGGCACCGAAGGCGAAGGGGAAGGCTCGGCTCGTGTCTGCAGAGTCGCCCTTCGGCATCGCGGTGACCGCCGACGGGCGCGCGCGCTACGATTTTCACATCGACGTCGCCGGGCTCCCCGACCCCTCCACGCTCGGCGCCTACGAAGCGTACGTGGCGTGGGCGGTGTCGCCCGATCTCTCGAAGTGGACGCGGCTGGGGACCGTGCGGAACGGAACCAGCACAGTGGGCACCGCCGATCTCGACAAGTTCCTGCTGGTGATCACCGCCGAGGCGAGCGCCGAGCCCGAGGAGCACGCCGGCCCCACGGTGCTGCATGGCACATCGCCGAGCGGCTGGCTGCAGAGCTTCCTCTCGCATCCATTGTTCAGGGGCGTGTACTGATGCGGGCGGGTTGGAGAGAATCGAAGTCGTGGTGCGGGCGCTGTGGCGGAGCCTTGTTCGCCGTGGCTCTCGCGATCAGCTCTGCAACGGCGGTGGTGCACGCGCAGCAGAATCCCGCGGGTCGAGTCCGTACGACCGTTCCGCGGGATACGGTCGCTGGCGATACGGCCGGGAAGGGCGCGTCGCCGAAGCGCGATAGTTCGGCGATGATGAACATGCCCGGAATGGGCGACAGCTCCGCCACGATGAACATGTCCGACATGGCTGGAATGTCCGGGACGCACGACGACAGTTCCATGGCCATGCCAATCCCGATGCCGAAGGACATGCCGATGCCACCGAGCTTCCAGGGGCTTCTACCCCCGGTGGGAACCTTCCTTCCCGGCGAGGGTGTGGACCCGGCGACGCTTCCGATGGTGAAGCCGAGTGCCGTGGTGCGCATGAACGACGGCGACACGCTCGATCTCACCGCACGGCTCGTCCGGCGAACGATCAACGGGCACACCTTCGTCATGTACGGCTTCAACGGCCAGGTGCCCGGTCCGATGATCCGCGTGAAGCAGAACGCGACGATCGTGGTTCGCTTCCACAACCGCATCGATCTCCCGGCCACCGTGCACTGGCACGGTGTGCGGCTCGCCAACCCCAACGATGGCGTCCCCGGTGTTACTCAGGACCCCGTGGCGCCCGGCGGTGACTACATCTACACCGTCCACTTCCCCGACGCGGGCGTTTATTGGTACCACCCGCACGTGCGCGAGGACGTCGAGCAGGCGATGGGACTCTTCGGCAACATGCTCGTCGATTCGCCGGAGCAGGGATACTACTCGCCGGTGAATGCCGAGCAGATGCTGATGCTCGATGACCTCCTCATCAACGCCGACACGCTGATCCCCTTCGGAAAGGAGGGGCCCGACTTCGCGCTGATGGGAAGGGTTGGGAACGTGCTGCTGGTGAACGGCGAGCCGCACTGGACGATGCACGCGGACTCCGGCGCGGTAGCGCGCTTCTACATCACCAACGTCGCCAGCTCGCGAACGTACAACCTCTCGTTCGGCGATGCGCCCATCAAGGTGGTGGCCGGGGACGTTAGCCGCTTCGAGCACGAGGAGCGCGTGCCGAGCGTGGTGATAGCGCCGGCGGAGCGGTACGTGGTGGAGGTGAAGTTCGCGCATCCCGGGCGGTACGCGTTCGTGAACGCCGTGCAGGCGATCAACCACTACGAGGGGGAGTTCCGCGCCGAAGTGGACACCATGGGCGTGGTGGAGGTTGGGCACGAGGCAGCGAAGCCCGATCTCTCGCGTCAGTTCACGAAGCTGCGCTCCAACGAGGCGGTAACGCGCGACATCGCCCGGTATCGTCAGTACTTTGACCGGAAGCCCGACGAGTCGCTGACGCTATCCATAAGGCCGGGAAACCTGCCGCTCTTCACCGTGCAGTTCATGAGCGTGGACACCGCGTACTTCGCGCCGGTGGAGTGGGTGGACGGGATGCCGATGATGAACTGGCTCTCGAGCAGCAAGCAGCTCGAGTGGGTCATCCGCGACGACTCCACGGGGAGGGAGAACGGCGACATCGACTGGCACGTGAAGCAGGGGTCGGTGGTGAAGCTCCGAATCTTCAACGATCCGAGGTCGTTCCACCCGATGCAGCATCCGATACATCTGCACGGGCAGCGAATGCTGGTGGTGGCGCGCGACGGGGTGCGGACGAAGAATCTCGTCTGGAAGGACACGGCCATCATCCCTGTCGGGTCGACGGTGGACTTGTTGATCGACGCGTCGAACCCGGGCGCCTGGATGCTCCACTGTCACATCGCCGAGCATCTGGGCTCCGGGATGATGACCGTGATGCACGTGGACCCGTGAAGCCGATGCGTGGTCGGGTCTGGAATCGTGAATTGCTACGAGCAATTCACGATTCCAGACCCGACCACGCCTTCACGGCGTTGGCTTCTGAACCAGCTCGATGGTGAACGGTCCCTGGCCGTGCAGCTGAATGACCGTGGCTCCCTTCGCTCCACCGAAGTGCGGGTGCTTCCCATCGATGTGCAGGTAGTCGCCGGGCATGTACGACGCGAGCTTCGCGTCGTCGACGGTCGTCCCCATGGCGAGCATGAAGTTGCCGCTCAACACCGTGAGGTTCTCAGAATTCGGATGGAAGTGAGGTGGGAAGCGGTATCCATCCGGGAAGCTCAGCCGCAGAGTGTAGGGGCCGGCCGCTTGCGGATTGCCGTCGATCACAGCCAGCTTCATCCCAGGATCGAAGCCCGGAACCTGTGGATCCGTCCAGACTACATCGTTGTTGCTGGTGGCTTTCATGCCCGTCGTCGAGTCGGCACGCTGGCCGAGCGCGGTGGGCGCGCCGCCCATGATCAGTCCGGCGGCGACGAGAAGAGCGCTTGCAGAGCGACGCATGGTGTACCTCCCTCTGGCACGACGCGAACGCAAAGCACGAAGTACGAAGTACGGGGGCACGAATGTAGGATCGCCCCGTGTGCCGCGCAACGATACCGATCCTGGCGCGTAAGTGCTCTTCGAGTCTGTAACGCCGAGCTCGCGACTTACTGTCGTCCCGCGGCTTCAGCCGCGAGCCGTTTGGCGAGCTGCTTCCGCGCCGCGACCGCGTAGCGCTTGCAGGCCGATGAATCGATGAGGGAATCCTTCGCGCCGCCATCGCGGCTGGCGATCCTCTTCCAGAAGTCGGAGGCGCCCGGGTGCGGAGTGATCAGCACGTCGCAGGATAGACGCTCCAGGACGGCGTAGCTGCGCTCGAACTCGGCGCTCGCCTCGCTCCCCGAGAAGCGGAAGCCATCGGCGGAGACCGGCGTCTGGCTGTCGGCGTACACCAGGTTCAGACAGCGTCCATCCTCGCACGAGCGCCACGACCAGCTCGTGCCGCCAGGAGTGTGTCCGGGCGTGAAGTGCGCCACTATGGCCAGCGGACCGACGCGCAGCGTATCTCCATCTGCTATCACGCGAACGTCGCGCGAGGGAGGATACGGGAGAGCAATACGGTACTGGGGATCGTCGGGGCCGGGGATGCCGCGCTCTATCACGGCCGCGCTCGACGGGCTCGCGGCGACGGTAGCGCCGGAGGCTCGCTGGAGAGCGGCGATCCCGCCCGCGTGATCGTAGTGCGCGTGCGAGTTGAGGATCAGCTTCACATCCTCGATCCGGAAGCCGAGCGCGCGGATGTTCGCGAGGATCCTCGGCGCGGATTCCGGGAGACCGCCATCTATGAGAATATGCCCCTCGCTCGACGTGATGAGGATGGCGCCGAGTCCGTCGGTCCCCACGTAGTAGCTGTTCCCGTGGATCCGGAGCGGGGCGTGCGGCGCATTCCACTTGGCGCAGCTCGGGCAGTCGCTCGGCGAGTAGCCGGCGGTAGCGGGGGAGTCCGTCTGCGCGAGGAGCGACAGTGGCGCGGCGACGATGGCAGCGAGCGCGAGCGATACGAGTCGGCGGAGCATTCAGCGTCGTTGTAGAGGTTGCCGGCGGGGGGACCGTACTATGTCCGGCGGACGGCCCTCACACAAGCGCCGTGGCAACTGCCCAGACTAGAAGCACGACGCCGGAGATTTTGCCCACCAGCGGGCCGGCCGGCGCGAGCTTCTCGATCATCACCAGAAGCGCGAGCAGGGCGATCCACGCGAGGTTCATCACGCCACCAACGAAGAGCAACGCCATGAGCATCCAGCAGCAGCCGACGCAGAGCGCGCCGTGCCGCACGCCCATGACGAAGGCGCCGAGCCGGCCGGGGCGCCAGTAGCGCATGAAGAACGCAATCGGCCCGCGGCACTGCACGAGACAGGAGTGCTTGAGCGGCGAGAGTTGATAGAGCCCGGCGGCGGCGAGGATCACGGCCGAGAGCGTCGCGCTGCTGGACCACCAGGTGGTGGTGGAGAGAAGACCCACGGGCTCGAGCAGCGATTGGAGAGTCGCCGCGGCGATCGAAAATGCGAGCCAGACAGCGAGGTAGCCGGCGGCGAGGAACGTCGACGGCGCGTACGCCGCACCGGGGCGCGCATCGGCCTGCTTCTGGCGAAGTGCCCGTCCGTATAGCAGCACGAGGGGCGCCGCACTCGGCAGCATCATGGCCACCATCATCACCCACCACATGGCGACCACTATCGTCCAGGCGAAGTGCGACGACTGCATATCCATCATGGGCATGGGTTCGGCGCGCAAGTGCGGGAAGAGCAAGAGCCGAGTCATGTCCCTCGTGGACATCCCGGTGCCGGCGCCCGTCCAGATGTAGCTCCAGGCGAGGAGCGTGAGGAGAGCGAGCCCGCCGGCGACGACGGCTCGCTCGCGGCGGAGCAGCGCTTCCATGGCGGCCGGACGACCTAGGTCAGGCGATAGCGCGATGCCGGACCACGGCCTCGGCGTCCACGATGAACTGGCAGGGGCAGCCGTACGAGCAATTGCAGTTGACCAGCTCGCGACCTTCGATCTCCCAGGGTGTCATGGGACCCTCCGTGCCGAGGGGAGGCGTTGGCGTGCGCGAAGCGCTTGGGATTGGAGATAGCGTACGGCCATCGGTCCGGGCGCGCAAGCACGGGCAGGCAGGGGATTCTACCCGATACGAGATTCGATCTCTCCGAGAATCTTCTCGAGAACCCGTATGGTCACATCCACCCCCTCGCGATCGAAAGTCAGCGGTGGCCGGATCTTCAGAATGTTGTCGGCCGGCCCCTCGGTGCCGATCAGTATCCTGTTCTCACGCATCCGGTTCTTTATGTAACTCGCGATGTGTGACGCCTCTTTCATAGTTGCGCGGTCCTCGACCAGCTCGACGCCGATGAACAGTCCGAAGCCGCGCACGTCGCCGATGATGTCGTGAGCGTCCTGGAGAGTGCGCAGGCGCTCCAGGAGATACCCGCCCACCACACGGGCGTTGTCCATCAGGCCTTCGTCGTCGACGATCTCGAGTACCTCCTTTCCGATCACGCAGGAGAGAGTCGAACCACCGAAAGTGGAAAAGAACTCGGGACCATTGGCAAAACTCGCGGCGATGGCGCGCGTCGTCACCACGACGCCCAACGGGTAGCCGTTGCCGATCGGCTTCCCCAGCACGACGATGTCCGGGACGGCGCCCTGCTGCTCGAAGCCGAAGTAATAGTCGCCCAATCGTCCGAGCCCCGTCTGTACTTCATCGGCGATGCAGACGCCGCCGGCCGCGCGTATGCGTCTGTACACCGCCGGCAGATACCCTCCGGGAGGAATGATCTGACCGCCGACGCTGGGGAACGTCTCCGCGATGAAGCCAGCGAGCTTGCCGGCGCGCGAGTGGATTCTGGCGAGCGCTTCGTCCACGAGGGCCGCGTACTTCTCCGCGCGATCGGGATCATCGCGGCGAAAGCTGCCGCGGTAGTCATCCGCGACCTCTACGAGCTGAACCCAATCGGGCTGACCGCTTCCGCCCCTGGCGTTGAACTTGTACGCCGAGATGGAGATCGCGCCCGTCGTGTTGCCGTGATAGCCATGATCGGGAGTGATCATGTCCATCCCACCGGTATGAGCGCGCGCCAATCGCAGTGCGAGCTCGTTGCCCTCGGAGCCCGAGTTCACGAAATAACAGACTGACAGCTGCTCCGGCATCTTCGACAGAATCTTGTCGGCAAACGCGATCTGTGCCGGATGCAGGTAGCGGGTGTTGGAATTCAGTCGCTTCAGTTGGGCCGCGACAACCGCCTGGATGCGCGGATGGGAGTGGCCGACGTGCGGGACGTTGTTGTAGCAGTCGAGGTACGGGCGCCCCCACTCGTCGAAGAGGTAGTGCTGCCAGCCGCGCAGGAACATCACGGGGTCCGCGTACGACAACTTCAGATTCGCGCCGAACTTCTCGCTGCGCTCGCGGAGCACAGCCGATCTGTCCACCGTATGAAAGGCGGTTCTCTCATCGGCGAGATTCAGCAGCGCGGCTGGGTTCGGGAAAATCTCCTTCAGCAGGAAGAGCTCATCGGGGTCTGCCGCGCCGGGCCAGTCATCGCCGAAACCGTTCGTGGTCAGTGCCAGCTGGAAATGCAGATGCGGGTTCCAGCCGCCATTCTCCGAGGTGTCTCCCAGCGCGGCGAAACGCTCCCCCTTCTCCAGTCGCTGGCCTGCACGCAGCCCCGCAAGCGAACCGGGTGCCAGATGCCCGTACAGAGTGAAGAACGCGACGTCGTTCGGCGTTTCGTGACGCAGGATCACGACGCCGCCGTAATCCAGATATGCCGCGCGGACGCCGGTGAACGCCACGATGGCTTCCAGTGGTGTATGCACCAGCGTGCCGGCCGCGGCGAACACGTCGATGCCGAGGTGCACGGTTCGCCGGTCGTCGATCTTCCGGCTGCCCCTTCGAAATGCCTGCTCCGTGTAGACCAGACGGGGCTCGCAGTAATAGCCCAGCCACACCGGATGGTGCGCCCCGAATTCCGCATCGAGGTTGGCGGCTTCCGCCGGTGTGATGGCGAACGGATCCTGAGGTGTCGTGCTGCTTTCCACCGAGAGCGATCCCATTGGCGCGGTGGCGAGATCGCATCCCAGCACCGGAGCGAAGCTGCCGCGCATCTCAGCGAGCCACGTCATGACATCGCTCGCGCCATCGGTGACCAGCAACCCACAGGCGGCGCGCAGGCGCGGGCCGATCAGGCCCGGGCTCACACGGTCGCTCTCCAGAAAATCCCAGGCCGCCTTCTGTGAGATCACCACGTAGGGATCGTCGGGCCTGTCGATGGCCATGAGCGTCGAGTTCACAACGCTTACCGCGAGGCGCATGCGGAGCAGCGGCCAGACCAGGTCTATCTCAGCCGGCGTGAGCGGATAGGCAGCGTGATAACCCCCCACGAGGCTGCTCAGCGTCGCTTCTGGGTCCGGGTCGTTCAGCACCAGATACGCGCCCGCGACGGCGAGATCGCAGACGCGCGGCGCGGCACACATGTCCCCCAGATCGATCAGTCCGGAGACGCTCGCCTGCTCGAGGAGCGATCCGTCAACCAGAATGTTGTGATCGTTGACGTCGTTGTGGATGGCCACGGAGGAAAGCGCGTCGAGAGCTTCGTGAACGGAGCGGAACTCCTCCACGATCTGGTCGATGATGGCGCGCCGAGCGGGGTCGAGGATGTCGCCGTATCTATTCTCGATCCAGAGAGCCTCGGTGGGATTCCACTTGAAGCTCCTCTCGAGCGACGGGTGCTCGAAGTCGGCGAGTGCCCTGTCCATCGTGCCCACGGCCTCCCCGATGCGGTACGCCAGAGCCGGGGTGTGGGGCTGCCAGTAGGCGTAGTGTACACCCGGCAATCTCGACAGCAGCCAGGCGATGCGTGGCTGGCCCGCCTCATCGGCAACGGTCGTGTAGGGATCGCCCGAGGAAGTGCGGATGACTTCGGGCACCGGCACCACTCCGCGTCCTGAAAATCTCGAGGCGCCGGCCCTGATGTGCTCGAAGGCCCGGCACTGCATGTCGACGAAGTCCGGTTCGCAGCCGGCTCGCATGACCTTTAGGATGTGCGCGCCGTCTCCGACGGCGAGAAAGTTCAGGTCATACTCTCCATCGAGGCGGGTGAGTCGAGCATCGATGCCCCAGCGGACTTTCAGGACCTCTTGCCAGTGTGCGTACAAGCTCGACTCTCCTGATCGGGGACGTTGCCGTGGCCGCGTCTCTGCCATGGCCTCGCCGGCTACTGTACGATCGTGGCCGGGGCGGAGCCCATGACCGAGCGGCCGATGGCCAGGATTCCGATGACGATGCACACCAGGGCGATGACGACGCCGGCGATGCGCATGACGAGCTCCTGGCGCTCTGTCGCGGCGCGCGGCGCGATGATGGCGGACCCGTTAGCGGCCAGCGCCGCGAGGATCATCATCACCATGTGACCCAGCAGCGCGTCGTAGACGATTCCGCCGAAGAACAGCCCGAAGCCGAGTACGAGCTGCAGGTCGAGGAGCCCGGTGAACGTAGCGGTAAGAGCGGACGCGCCGCGCACCGGCCGGCGGGTGATCAGGCCGTACCCGAAGACGATCAGCGCGATGAGGCCCGCGAGGAGGACGAGGTAGCGGAGGCCCGAGTGTGCGTGGTAGAGCATGTCAGTGAAATGCGGTTGCCGGAGGATCGGTGGTGTCGCTCGGTCAGGCATGCGCGGAGCCTGACAGTGCGCAGCTCGCTCGACTTTCGTGCAATGGCGGGTCGTGAGCGAAGTAACTATCGTGGAGCTGGGAGACGCGAGACGCCGTTCGAAATCGGAGGTGAGTAGACATGAAAACGACGAGACGAACGCGCCAGCCGATGAAAGTAGCAGCGCGGAGAGACTCGGGCACCGAGACGACCGCCGCAAGAGGTGGCCAGGCCTTGGTGGAGAGGGAGGCGGAACGTACTTACGATGGATCCGGGGAAGCATCGACATGGATATCGGCTTCCATTCACTGGCCACCGCGGGTGCCAGCGTGAGACGCAGAATCGATCCGACAGCCCGTGTCGTGCGGAGGTATGGCGCGCTGCGCACAGGTCTGGATGGAACCTTTCGGCTGGATTTGAATCGACTCACCCATCAGCCGGAATTCACTGCCATAGTACGGCGCGCGGCGTGATCGGTGGGCGGGGTGATCGGCGGGCGGCGATCACGGAGC
>DATCXR010000117.1:0-1426 GCA_036565685.1 Gemmatimonadaceae bacterium | reverse complement strand
GGGGAGCCGGCGCGCGTGGAGCGTGCCCGTCTTCGCCTTCGTGATGAGCTTCTCCACGAAGGGACGAAGCTCCTTGGCCTTGGCCTCGGTGGTCTCGATGGCGCCGTGCTCGATGAGCGATGACGCCAGGTTCCGCATCAGCGCGAGCTTCTGCTCGCTCGTGCGGCGGAGCTGCCGTCCGGCCTTGCGGTGACGCATGGTTCCCTATTCCTCTTCGTCGTCCGGCGCGGCAGCCGCGGCCCGGCTTGGAGCGGTTCCCCAATCGGTGATCCGCACCCCCTCCGGGGTCTCCTCGTACCGCATGCCAAAGTTGAGTCCCTCTTTCTCCAGCAGATCGGCGATCTCCTGGAGCGACTTCTTACCGAAATTCTTGACGTCGAGCATCTGCTCCTCGGTCTGGCGAACGAGATCGCCGAGGGAGCGGATGTCCGAGTTCTTGAGCGAGTTCACCGAGCGGACCGATAGTCCCAGGTCGTCGATCGGCTTGTGGAAGAGCTCCAGCAGGCGCGCCGAATCGGCGGAGTACTCACCGTTCTGCGAGACGGAGCCCGCCGCGTGCGGACCGAAGTTGGCGAAGAACTGGAAGTGCGTCTGCGCCAGCGCGGCCGCGTAGCTCACGGCCTCTTCAGGCGTGAGCGTACCGTTGGTCTCTACCGTGAGCGTGAGGCGATCGTAGTCGGTGCGCTGGCCCACGCGGGTCTCGGCGACCGTGAAGTTGGCGCGGCGAACCGGGTTGTAGATCGCGTCCACGCGAACGAGGTCGATCGGCAGTCCTCTCTCGAGCGGGTGCTCGTCGGCCTCGACGTAGCCGCGGCCCTTGTTGACGTACAGCTCGACGTTGATCTCGCGATCGTCCTGCAGCGTGAAGAGATGGTGCCGCGGATCCACCACCCGTACCGAGCCGGTGGATTCGATGTCGCTCGCCGTCACGGGGCCCGCTTCGGTCTTGCGAATGCGCAGTACCGCCTGCTCGAGCGAGTCATCCAGCGCCAGCGTCAGCAGCTTGAGGTTGCCGATGATCTGGTGCACATCCTCGACTACGCCGGGGATGGTCTGGTGCTCGTGGAGCACGCCGTCGATGCGGAAGGCCCATACGGCCGAGCCGCGCAGCGACGAGAGGAGCATGCGCCGCATGGCATTACCCAGCGTGTGGCCAAAGCCACGCTCCAGGGGCTGCATACGGAATTCGGCGACGTTGGGCTGGTCCTCCCGCTTGGTCGCCTCCACGAGCTGTGGCCGTACCAGCCCGGTAAGATCGATTGTCTGTGCCATTGTTTAGAACCTCGTTCGGTCCGACCGGGCTTCACCCGGCGACGCCCCACCCCGCCCCTAACGCGCGGTGGACCCGTGAGGGAGTTAGGGTCCCGACCTGATCTGGCGGACGGCCGGCACGAACCGGCCCCCTGGCGATCGGAGGCCGTGAGCA
>DATCXR010000105.1:0-11352 GCA_036565685.1 Gemmatimonadaceae bacterium | reverse complement strand
GCGTGCGGATCGAAGTGGGTACCGAGCTCGCCACGCTTCTGCCCATCGCGCAGGATCTCGCCCACGAACTGCCACACTCGCATCGGCCCCGCGCGCATCGCGACATCGAAGAGCTCGGGGAGCTCGATGGACAGCTCGCCCATGATCAGCCGGTGCATGCGCGCCGTCTCCGGCTTGCACCAGTGCTTCCACGCGCTCCGGAGCACTGCGCGGAGGCGATCGGCGGCCGGCATCTCGGCGCGTCGGCCTCCCCCTCCCCCCTCTATGCCGCCGAAGATGGCGCCGATCCGGCTCTGCAGCGCCTGCGTGAGCAGCTCTTCCTTGCTGTCGAAGTAGTAGTAGATGGACCCCTTGGTTACCCCCGCGGCCTCGGCCACCTGCTCGAGGCGAGTGGCACGGTAGCCGTTGGTCGAGAAGACCTCGATCGCCGCGTCGAGCAGCTCCTGCGGACGCTCCTCCGGCCTCCGGATCCATCGCGGTACCTTCGCTGGCGGCATCGATCCCTCCCCCGGTATGATACGTACCGGTCAGTATCGTACTCTCCCCCATGGGGAGCGGCAAGTTGTCGCTCTATAGATTGTCGAGCACGCGTATGCGGAGCCGGTCAGTTCATTCCTCGCCACCCGTTACGATGACCGAGCGCGTCTGGCCGCGAAAGTCGGCAAGCGCATCGAGGCGGGCGTTGATCTCACCGGAATCCAGCGGAATCCGATCAGCGATCACGCTCTCCAGATCGAGCAGCCCGCTGCGCGCGAATTCCATCAGCGTCATCAGCTCGCTGCGAAGATGGTCGGATACGCCGATGATCTCCGCCTCACGGTTGATGAGCGTTGGGTAGCCGTGCACGGCGAACGGCCCCGAGCTGATTCCGGCCAGCGCCGCGCGCCCCTGCACCGCGAGCGATTCCACCGCCTGCACCTGCGTCACGGGGAGCCCGGCGAATTCCAGCGCCACATCCACGCCGCGGCCGCGTGTGAGATCATGAAGCTGTCGCGCCGGGTCGCCGCGTGCGGGGTCGATGGGATGCGCGCCGTACGCCTCCGCCGCGTCGAGCTTCGCCTGGTCGATGTCTACCGCGAACACCTCCGTCGCGCCACACGCGCGCGCGAGCTGGATGGCCGACATCCCCAATCCGCCAGCGCCGAAGATCGCCACGCGATCGCCCGCCGCCACGCGCGCCTTGCACAGCGCGTGAAACGCGGTGGCCGAGGAGCACATCATGATCGCGGCCGCCGCCGTGCTCACCGAATCGGCGATGGGAATCGCGTTGCGAGCGGGCGCCACCACGTACTCCGCGTACCCGCCGTTCGCGTGCTTCCCCACCATCCGCCCCTTCACGCAGAACTGTTCCAGCCCGCGAGTGCAGTACTCGCACTTGCCGCAGGTGAAGAGGTAGTGCACCGCGACCCGATCGCCGATCGACACACCTTCGACCGCCGATCCCACGGCATCCACCACACCGGCGATCTCGTGGCCGAGCGTGATTGGAAGGAAGCCCACGCTCGAGGCGCCCGCGCGGTAGTGGGCATCGGAATGGCAGATTCCGGCCGCGAGCACCTTCACTCGAATCTCATCCGGCCCCGGCTCCGGAAGCGCGATCTCGCGGAGCTCGAGCGGCTTGCCGATCTCGGTCAGTTGAACGGCTCTCATATCGTCAACGTAGCCGCGTGCGGGCTGACGTAGTCGCCGACCTTCGTGCGGAAAGCGACGTTCAGGCGATTCCAGCCGTTGATCTGTGAAGCGCGGATCTTGACCAGTTCCAGCAGCGACTCTTCCAGGCCGCTCTTGTGGACCTGCTGCTCGGTATAGATCATCGCCTTGAACGCTTCGGGCGAGGCGGTCTTGTAATCGAGTCGCTGTTGCACGGGGTATCTCCTATCGTATGTCTACGGCGCGGGCGTGGGCATCGCATGTCGGCATCGCCCCTACCGTGCGATGACCGCCGCGACTCCGGCTACCAGTCCGCGGCATCCTCCGGCCCTGTGGGGCCGAGCTTTCCCTCCACCGATTTCAATAATGCGTCGGGATCGTAAACAGTGCCGCCCTGATCACGACCTGGACTCTTCGCGTGTTGCGGATTTTCGCGAGCGGGTTCCCACGAACCACGAAGAGATCGGTGAGCTTCCCCTTCTCGACCGTCCCCAGCCGATCGCCCATGCCGAGCGCACGTGCGCCGTGGCAGTCCGGAGAACTTTCGCCGGTGGGATCCCGGCGCGTAAAGTGGCGAACATCTCCCGGCGTGTGAACGCTTCGTCGCCCTCGTTGTTCGCCGCGTAGCCGTACGCCGTGAGCGGGGAGCGGGAGCCCTACTTGGGTCCCGCTCCTCTTCACGGAATCATTGATACAGAACGGATACTGCGGCCGTCGTACCAACCGTTATGGTCACCTGCCGTATCGCCGATGTAGGCGAATAGGTGACACCTCCGCTGTATTCTGAATCGAACGTCAGCGTGTAATCACCGGGTGGAATGTTCGAGTAGTGGCTGGTAGTCGCGGCACCGGCTCGACCCGAATTCACGAGGCGGTCGGATGCCTGATCCCGCAATTCCCAATCTGCGCCACTGCCGAGTGGAAGACCGGATACCGTAACGTCGAGGTCTCCGGTGGCGAGGTGGTAGCTGACCGGGGCTTCGACGGGAGTCGGCGACGCGGTGACTGTGACTTGCCTGATCTCCTCATCACTCGACGGCACGTAGGTCTCGATTCCCGAGGCAGTGGTGACTTCGATACTGTCCCAGGTCAGCGTGTAGACATCGGGTGTAAGATCCGTTACCGTGTCGGCTGCGTCAGTAAGCAGCTCCTGATAGAAGTAGCAATAGAGACAATCCCCCTTGCTGTCCGCGAGGTTCCAAGCCGCGCGCATGCCTTCAGGAAGCCCCGTGACGCTCAGGCGTATCCCGCCGGTGATGAGATGGTACGTAGTGCTGAGCGCGACCGGCGCGTAGCGAGCTTCGAACGTCACGCTATGGACGGCCGGGTCCGGCGCGAATGTGGATGGGCCACCGTACGCATCGGCCGTGACGTTCTGCCAGAAGACTGTGTAGCTCCCGGGATCGATATTCCACACGGTATCCTGCCCGATCACCGAGCCCCAGTCCGCCAGGCCTCCCTCCGCTGCTTTCAGCTGCCAGCCAGCCTCGACACCGCTCGGCAACCCGCCCGCTGACAGCGACATGGCACCCGTCGTCAGTACCGAATACTGGACCCAGGCAGTATCCACCTCTGCCGCGTACAGATGGACAGACGACGTCTCGTAATCGGGTACATAGTCTTTGTCCGTCCCGAGCACTGGCCCGGCGCCCACGATGTATGTGCCTTCCGTGGGTACTGTGATGGCCCCCGTGGTAGTCAGGTGCTTCGCTACTCCAGGACCGTTGACGGAGATGTTCGCTGGGAGTCCACTCGGCAAACCTGATACTACCACGACGAGCGTGCTCTTGGAGATCTCGTCATCACCAGGGTTGATGATCTTGTCGGCGGCGCTGCACGCCTGGGCAGTTCCGAGTGCGAGGAGCGCGAACAACGGTGGACTCCACCGCTGCATGAAAGAACGACGATTGTATGGCATGAGTTTGGTGATTTCGACAGGCCATCGTGGGTGATGACCCGATCGTGTATGTGATAGCTACGAGCCGCGTTCCCACAAACGTGGATATTGCCGCCCACTACCGACTCTGTAGCATTTCGTTGGCGACGAGGCGGATCGCGCGGAAAGCGCGAGCACTGTTTGCGTCGTCAGCTTCGGCAACCGGACGATCTCCCTATTGTCTCTACCTGGGAGACTCCTGGCTTTGCGGCCCCGTCTCACGACGGGAGTGCTCTTTTCGGCTCTGTGGGGGGGTCACCTTCCTGATGGACAAATAATTCGCACCGGCACTACGAGGACTCAGGTTCTCGAGTATTCAGGCCATCACTTGCACGGTATGGCGAACCGTCTTCGTGCTACGGAGCAGCCAAATGCCGGACCGTCCAGCACTGCATGGCTGTCACGTCGTGGGCGATGACGAACTGCGAGTGATCGGTGCAACTGCATCATGATCCTTGTACCATGGTGCGGTGAGAGTTACGTGGCGCTACGTGCTTCCTGCACCATACTGCAGACAGCGCTGTCATCATTCTCTTACAACAGCAGCGCAACTCGACAACCGGAATGGCAGGCATGACCTGCACCGTAGTGCAACTACTCGAGGCACCGCCCACTTCTGCGACGAGGCAGGTCGCACGCGCTGAGCTACGCTGTATGGCCCGTGTTGAACTGATCCTGTACTACCGATCAAGGTTGCCCGTCGTCACGACAGCTCGTCGCAGAGCGAGGGAGCGCGAGGTTGCGTGAGGGCGCTGACAATCGGCGCTTCCTCGATCACACACAGGCTCCCACATCGCGCGCCTTGCCACTTTCCTCGAGATCGCTTATGTCGATGGTCGCAACGTGTCGTTCTAGCAGCAACCGCGCATCCCGCAGACTCATTGCCGGAAACCTTATTCCGGTTCTCTCTCTCGTCGCTCTCACGACAACCTTGGGATGTGACACTGCTCCGCTCGGTGTCGACGAGCGTATGCCCCCGCCACCCGCGGATACCCAGCTCCCACCGCTCGCCGGTACGTACGATATCGTGAGCTACAACGGCGTCGCGCTTCCGGTAGAAACCCCCTCTGACTCGACGCAGAAGTGGATCTTCCTGCGGAGCAGCTTCCGATTCGAGGGCGATTCGGGCTGGCGCGACGATGCCTACATCTGGGAACACGATGGCCAGCGAGACAGTGTGTTCATTCGCACGCGCGGGAACGCCGCTCTCAACGAGCAGACCGTCGAGCTTTCCAACCACGGCGTCATCAGATACACCGGTGCGTATGATGGCGAGAGAATCACCTTCCTCGTAGACGGATCACTCAGCGCACCGGGAGACATCGAGCTTGTTTATCAGCGTCGCTCGGAGGGTGGAGTATTGACTGTCCCAGTCGGCCCGCCCGGATGGTACGACTGGAAGGCCTCGCCTATCCATCGGAGTAGAGAGTCATGAAGCATCGGGTGCTTTGCCTGTCAGCGCTGCTCCTCTGCTTCCTTCCGGTGACGTCTACGCTCGTACAGGGAGAAGGGCGCGTCTCCTTGCGAGGCCCGGATAGTACTCAGATCCGTTCCATTCTGCGTGCGATGGAATCCGAGATCCGGACGGGGCCTGCATTCCAGCGACAGAGAATTTCGAATCCCGCGGATGCGCCCACGATGCGCCTGATCCTCGGTGAAGCGGGCGGACAGACCTTCCCGGTGGCCGCGCAACTCGACGAGTCACGCAGTGAAGGTGAGGACTCCGTGTTCGCCGCGCCTGTCGCGTTTCGTTCCGTTACTCCCCTCGTCTCGGTGCCGGCGGCCGCGCGAGCGAGGCTCGACGCTCTCTACTATCACGATTACCGCTCTGCGCGTGAGAAGCTGAGGGCACGCGGGATCCCTACAGAGTACATGCCCCGGCTGCTCACTGAGAAAGAGAGCTCGGAACAGATCGACATGATCGGCACCTGGGGAGCGTGGTCGGAGCCAGCGGGAACGATGGGCTTCCTCTCGGCCAGTCTCATGGATGATCCGTCAGACCACGGACAGGACAGGTCTACGACGTACCTGCTCGGTCCGGATGGAACAGTGGTCTTTCATACGGTCGGGGGCGAGTACACGCTCATCGCGGCCGCGGACCTGGATGGCGACGGTTCCTTCGAGCTGATCCTCCGAGAAGGCATCGCTTACAGGAAGGCAGACGGTTGGATTTTTCCTGCCGCAGCCAAATCGACGTTCTGCGACTAGGCTCGGCGCATCTGGGCTCGCAGATGCATGAGATCGACTCGTAAATCACCCGTGCCGCCTGTCAGGGACAATATCTCACAAGGAAGCCACGCATGCGCACCCGCGCAGTAGTTCTCGCGGTAGCTCCGGTACTCGTAGCTCTCATCGCCGCCTGTGGCGGTGGCAAGGATTCTACTTCACCCGATGTCCCCGTTCCGACCTCGATATCGATAGAGATGAGCGGCGACGCTCTCCCTCTCGACGCAATTGGCGCGACCACGCAATTGACTGCGACGGTGAAGGATCAGCACGGAGCGCTCATGGCCCATCAGGGCATCTCCTTCAAATCCGCGAACACCGCTGTGGCCTCGGTCAGTACCGCAGGCCTCGTTGCCGCCGTGGGGAATGGGTCTACGACCATCACGGCTAGCTCGGGCAACGCGAAGACTGATGCGACGATCACGGTCACACAGCTGCCGCACGCGATTGTCGCCATCTCTGGCGACGAGCAGACTGGAGTTGCCGGTCAGCCGCTCGCGGCACCGATCGAAGTACAGGTGAGCGACCGGCTCTCGCATCCGGTGGCTGGAGTCCTTGTCGCTTTCGGCGCGGCGCCCGGACACGGTAGCGTGACCCCCGCCTCTGCCACGACCGACAGCGCCGGCAAGGCGCGGGCGACTTGGACGACGGACACCACAGCCGGAACACAGAGCGCGAGCGCCGTTGTGGCAGGTCTCGACACCGTGCACTTCAGCGCCACGGCCACGCCGGTTCCCGAGGTCGCCATCCCTGCTTCGCTCTCGCTCGAGATGAGCGGCGACGCTCTCCCGTTCGACGCGCTAGGTGCAACGACACAGTTGACCGCGACGGTGCGGGACCAGAACGGGGTGGAGATGGCCGGCCAGAGCGTCTCCTTCGAGTCTGCCAACACCGCGGTGGCGTCGGTGAATTCCGCCGGGCTGGTTGCCGCGGTCGGGAACGGAACGACGACGGTCACTGCGAAGTCCGGTGGGGCAACGGGCCAGGCGTCGATCGCCGTAGCCCAGAAGCCGCACACGCTGGCCGCAATTTCCGGTGACCAGCAGTCCGGAGAAACGGGCCAGGCGTTCGCCGAGCCGCTCGTAGCACGCGTGAGCGACAGACTCGCGCATCCGGTCGCCGGCGTCCAGGTCACTTTCGCAGCGGCATCCGGGAGCGGCAGCGTGACGCCGACGTCGGTCACGACCAACGCACAAGGCCAGGCACAGACCACGTGGACCGCAGGGACGACCGCCGGATCGCAGAGCGCGAGCGCCGTGGTCACTGGACTCAGCACCCTTCATTTCACTGCAAGCGTCCATGTCCCCGCGCTTTCGATCACGCCCGATACGCTCATCGAGGGCGGCCAGGCCACCGTCTCGAGCGGTACCTTCGATGCAATCGCGTCGAACAACTCGGTGACGATCGACGGAGTGAGTGCACAGGTGCTCTCGGCCACCACGACGAGCATCACCTTCAAGGTTCCTGCCTTCACCTGCATGCCGCCACGCATGACGAGCGTGGAGATTACATCCACCGGCCTCCCGAATACCAGCGGGACCGTGCCCATCCGTCCCGCCACGCTCACCTCGCTCGCGGTGGGTGAAGAGCTCATCGTCCAGGACCCGACGAAGTTCTGCTTCCAGTTCGCTGCGCGAACGGGCGCCACGCCCGAGCGGTATCTCATGGGGTTCTCGATGCCATCGGAGTTCCCGGGCGTCGTCGTCCCGTTCCGGATAGTGAGTCATTCGGGCGCCGCGGCGCCACTTGCCACCAACACGCTGCTCGCTTCGACGTCGAGGTCCGGCGCGGGTGCTCCAAGTCGGGCGACGAGCTACCTGCTGGATACTCGCCGCACCTCTGGTGGCCTGCCCTTCACGCGGACCGACCGCCTCGATGAATTCGGCCACATGCGAGCCGAGATGAAGCTCCGCGCATGGGAGACAGAGCACGTCCCGGCGCTCGCCGAGCGCTATCGGCGGCGCATGGGGAGCGTCTCGCCCTACAGCGTGGCGCGCAGCGTAGGGCCTGCCGCCAAGGTCGGCGACGTGGTCGCTATCAAGGTACCGAAGCACGATGGCAACCTCTGCACGCAGTACACGACTATCCAGGCCAAGGTACAGGTGATCGGGGCGCACGCGATCTGGGTGACCGATGAGAGCAATCCAACGGAAGATCCACTCACCGTCGCGGATATTCAGAACGCTAGTAGCCAGTTCGACAACTACATCTTCGCGTCGGACACCAAGTATTTCGGTGTGCCGAGCGACATCGATGGTAACGGCCGTGTTGTCGTAGTTTTCACCAGGGAAGTGAACCGTACGCCTGGCCTGGGCGGGTTTGTAACGGGGGCCGACCTTTTTGCGGGCGATCCCACTTGCCCAGCGAGCAATGGCGGCGAGATCTACTACAGCTTCGTTCCGGATCCCAACAATCTGCTCGGTGGCGGAGTGGCAACCCGACAGGGTGTGCTGCTCAACATGAAGCGCCTCATCGCCCACGAGGTCACGCACATAATCCAGCTCTCACGGCGCTACATTCTCACCAATGGCAGCGCGATGCACAGCTGGGAGATGGAGGGGCAGGCCACGCTCGCCGAGGAGCTGGCGGGTGACGAGATAAACGGTTACGCGCAGGGCCAGAATCTCGGCTCGGAATACATCTTCGGTAACACGGATAACTATTACTGGTTCTCGTCCGGCCCACTCAAGCTCATGGACTACCTGGGGTCCGGGACCCAGAACTCGTCGATCCCCGATGCACCGGACCTATGCTCGGTGTATGCGACGCACTCACTCGTCACCGCCTGCGACGAGTGGGCCTACTACGGCGCGTCGTGGGCACTCCAACGCTATATCCTGGACCAGTACGGGCCCACCTATCCGGGTGGCATTACGCAGCTCACGAAGGACTGGATCTCCAAGTACCCAACTCAGGTCGGGACGTACAACGTCGCCGCGGTTCTGGGAGTGGACTACGACCGGCTCTTCGTTCGCTTCGCGACGGCGATCGCGCTGGACGACCTCCAGAACACGACAGGCAAGGGGTGGGTGCCCGGGGAGTTCAGCTTCACCTCGTGGGATCTGCAGTCCATCGCGAGCTACATGCAGCAGTGCTGTAAGCGCCCCTGGCTCAAGCCGCCCGTCATGACGTACGCTAGCGACGCCACTCTGGACCGAAGCGTCCGCGGGGGGAGCACAGCGTACACTGCGATCGAGCCAGGCACGGCCGAAGGCGGCGCCTCGTTCCTCCTCGTCGATCGCTCGGGGAACACCATGTCCACGAGCTACAAGCCGCTTCTCTGGGTTGTGAGGATCCAGTGAACGGGAGCTTCTCGCGGGTTCTCCTTGTCGCCCTGTTCGCCGCTCTCCCAACGACGGCTTGTCCCGCATCGTCGAAGCGCACGGGTGACAAGCTCGCTGACTCGCGGGATAAGGCCAGCCCCGTCGCCACCGATACCGTCCGAGGCACAATTGCCGTAACGGGAGCCGAGCCCTTGACCGTCGTCGTAATCGAGACTGGGAGGGGCCAGATTGCGCTCGAAGGCCCGCTTATCGACGAGTTGGCGACGCTGCAGGGTGCAGAGGTATCTGTCACAGGCACCGTCGTGGACCCCGAGAAGCCACCAGCGGGAGCCTCCACTCGCCGTCGCTCTCGCCTTGTGGTCGCGAGCTACACGATCGAGTCGATCGCGGGCGAGAAGCCAGTGGTCGGTGTGCTCTCTGTTCGCGACGGAAAGGCAGCGGTAGGCGACACACGACTCACCGAGCCACCGAAGGAGCTCCTCTCGCTAGACGGCGCAAAGGTTTGGGTTGTCGGTACCAGGGGGCCCGGTCATGATCTGCGGGTGACCAGCTACGGCGTACTGCGTACGAGCGAGAGCCGCCCCTGAAGAGTGGCTTGCGATGAGGCGCGAACGTGGACGGCGAATCTGACAGGCCTTTCAGAACTCCACTTCCACCCGCTCGCCGCTGTAGCTCACCGTCTTCGTCGCGCCATCGGGGAGAGAGCGAACGCGGAAGATGCGCGGGCCGCGATCCACGTTCGTCGCGCCCGCGGGAGGGGCGGGCTCGATCGTGAGACGCTGCGCGACGTCATCCCAGATGAAGCGCGTCCACGTGCCGCGATTTTTCAGGTAGTCGAGACTCGTGCCGTCATCTTCGTACATCGTGAAGCTGCCGTCGGCGCCGCGAAAGACCTCGAGCGTGGTTGGCTCATCGACCTTCTGCGCCATGTACTGGCGCACCGGGTCCACGGGGATGATCGCGCCGGCGCGGACATAGATCGGCATCGTTGCGAGATCCACCTTGCGCGTCAGCGTCTGGCCGCCGCTCTGCTTATCATGGGTCCACCAGTCGTACCAGTCGCCCTTCGGCAGATACACGTCGCGACTGGTGGCGCCCTTCGTATAGACTGGCGCTACGAGCAAGTCGCGTCCCCACAGATATTCATTACCCACCGCGCGAGCGTGCTCGTCGTCCGGGTAGTGCAGCCAGAGCGCGCGCATGAGCGGCAGCCCCGTGTCGTGCGCCTCGCGGGCGAGCGTGTAAGTGTAGGGGATGAGCTGGTAGCGCAGCTCGTCGTACTTCCTGAAGATCGGCTCGATGTTCGGGTTGTTCATCTCCGATTGGGGCGGCACCACCTTCTGGCCTTCGTGGTAGCCCATGTCGCTCAGTCCCCCCCCCCAGGGGAGTCGCAGCCGCCAGATGCGGCCGTGCGCGCGGAACGACGGCGTGAACGCCGCGAACTGAAACCAGCGCGTGTAGAGCTCCGCGCTCGTCTCTTCGGTCGTGTAGAAGCCGAGTATGTCGGAGCCCCAGTACGGGCTCAGACTCAGCGAGTGGTTGATGCCGACGGCGATCTGACCCTCGAGCGTCTTCCACGACGATTCGGTGTCGCCCGACCAGATCCATCCGCCCCACTGCGCGACGCCGAGGTAGCCGTTGCGGTGCAGACTCCAGGGTCGGACGTTCGGCGTGGTGGAGAGCGGGCCCTGGTAGTAGAGCTGATGGCGCTTCACGCGCTCGTAGAGATCGAACCAGTCACCTTCGTCGGGCCACCAGGCATCCACGCCCGTGCGTACGAGGCCCACATGCTGCTGCCAGTAGTTGGCGATGTGGCCGGAGTCGAGCTTCTCATCCGGCTTGGGCGGGATAGTTCCGTGGAGCGTGGGGAGCTTGTCGCGCTCCCAGGGGACGATATGCACGACGACCTTCACCTTCTCGTCGTGCAGCTCGTCGATGACCGACTTCGGATCGCTCGTGAAGACCTTCGGATTGAAGTCGAAGGAAGGTTGTTCGGTGTTCCAGCCGGTGGGAGTGAAGCCGGTGCCGAGGTAGATGACCGCGTCGACTGGAATCTTCTTCGCGCGGAAGGTGGAAACCTCGCTGAGGATCAGCTCTTCGGGAGAGAGCTTCGCATCGCGCAGCTCGCGGTGCGACTGCATGTAGCCGAGCGCCCACTTGGGCGGCATGACCGCGGGTCCGGAGATCACGGAGACATCCTTCATGAACGCCGCCGGATCGTGGGCGTCGAAGATGAAGGCGTCGAAGACATCGGTG
>DATCXR010000096.1:0-1778 GCA_036565685.1 Gemmatimonadaceae bacterium | reverse complement strand
TTCACTGCTTTCTGCTTTGTGCTTCCTGCTTTCTCCCCTCTCTCCCCCCTCAGGGCTTCAACAACCTCATCGCCTCATCCACCGGGATCGCGCCGAAGTAGAGGGAGAGGTCGAGATCGGAGAGGGCGGAGGTGATGGGGGCGGCGTCGTAGGGAAGGCCAAGGAGGCGCTCCTCGACGTCGTGGACGTCGCGCTGGCCCATGAAGTCGCCGAAGATCCGTATCGAGGCGATACGACCCTGCTCCACGTAGAGGCGGACATCTATCTCGCCGGCCGGGAAACGGTGGGCGCGCTCGATGTTGCTCGGTGGGTTCTGCCCGTAGTTCCACTCCCAGGTGCTGTACTTTTTCTCGAGCAACTCCTGGATGGCGCGGTGGTCTGCGTCGTCGAGGGGGATGGTGGGGATGCGGGAGCGGTCGCGCGTGCCGAAGATCCCTTCGAGGATCAGCTCGCGGAGCTCGTTGACGTCGATCGGCGTAGCGAGGAACTCGCTGATGTTGGCCACGCGGCTGCGGATGGATTTCATCCCCTTCGACTCCACCTTGCCAGGGCGGGGACGCAGTGCTGCGGTGATGTGGTCGAGGTCGGAGTCGAGGAGGAGGGTGCCGTGGCTGAACATTCTGTCGTGGCTCGCGAACTGCGCGTTCCCGGAGATCTTCCTCCCGTCCACCAGGATATCGTTTCTCCCTCCTATCTCAGCGGGGACGCCGAGAGAGCGGAGCACCTCGACTACCGGACCGTTGAACTTGTCGTACCGGTTGAAGCGCCCGCTCACATCGCGCGTCATGAAGCTGAAGTTGAGATTGCCGAGATCGTGGTACACGGCGCCACCGCCCGAGACGCGACGCACCACTCTGATACCGCGCGCGGCCACGACGTCCGGGTCTATCTCCTCGATCGTGTTCTGGTTCCGGCCGATGATGATGGCGGGCTCGTTCACGTAGAAGAGAAGCGCATCTTCGTCGCCGAGCTTGTTGCGGAGGACGTACTCTTCGAGCGCGAGGTTGTGGTATGCGTCGGTGATGCCGCAGTTGTCCACGAAGATCATGATTGCAGTAGTCAGTCGGTGAATTGAGGCTCAGCGAGCGGCGGCCGCGCTCCCGGCGTGCGCAACCTCCGGGCGCGCCTCTGTCGACGGTGCGCTGTTCTTCGGCTGATAGCTCCCGACCTCATAGCCGCGGAAGCTGATGGCCAGCCGGTTCCACGCGTTGATCGTGATGATCGCCATCGTGAGCGCCACCAGCTCGCTCTCGGAGAAGTGCTTCCGCGTCGACTCGAAGAGCTCGTCGGAGATACCGCCCTCGCTGATCAGCGTGGTCGCCTCGGTCCAGGCCAGAGCGGCTCGCTCGCGGTCGGAGTAGAACGGCGCTTCGCGCCAGGCGTTGAGCACGTAGAGCCGCTGCTCCGTCTCGCCCGCGGCGCGCGCATCCTTGCTGTGCATGTCGAGGCAGTATGCGCAGCCGTTGATCTGCGACGCCCGCATCTTCACGAGCTCGAGCAGCGAAGCTTCCAGGCCGCTCTCGTGGTTGTAATGCTCGAGACCGAGCATGGCGTGCATTGCCTTCGGGTCTGCCTTGGTGGAGTCGATTCTGGGTCCCATGTTTCTCTCGCTGTTAGGTGTTCCTGGCGGGCGGTGCGCCACGACAGCACTGCATGGGAGTGACGCTCCGACCCGCCCGCCTCAATGTATATGCGGCTCGCAGGGGCCGCGGTTCCCGCTCACGCTGCCAGATGCGAACGCGGAACGACGGGGTCAGATCTGAAATCGTGAATCGGTA
>DATCXR010000086.1:0-7528 GCA_036565685.1 Gemmatimonadaceae bacterium | reverse complement strand
CCGCGGCGCGGAGAGAGCTCCGTGCGCTTCGCGCGCGCCGCCGCGGGCGACTCGGCGGAAGGAGTGAGCGCCAGCTTCCGCTACTCGCTCACGCGCGGCGCCGGAGCGTACGCCGATACGCTGGCCACCACCGCCGGCGAGCCGTGGATTGTCAGCGGACCCGGCTACGTACTCATCGCATCGCCGGTCGATCCGAGTGCCACGAACTTCCCCGTGCGTGCATCGTTCGTCCCCTGGCTGGGCGATATCTTCTCGCAGCGGCTGAGCTCCGAACCGGGCACCGTTCTGGACGCCCTTCCAGGGAGCGTGGTGGCTCGACCCGCGGGTGCGGATGCCCTCGAGCTGGCGGCCACGGCGGACAGCGCGCGGTCGTCCGCGCTTCCACTGCACGACGATTCGCTCGCCGCACCGGAGCGGGCGGGCGTTTACTTTTTCCTGCGTGGAGGGGAACGTGCCGGAGCGCTGGCTGTGAATTCGCAGCCGGCCGAGTCGCAGTTGCGGCGGTTGGAGCTGGCCACGCTGGCGTCCCGGGTTCGCGCCGATGATGTGCGCGCATTCGACCGCTCCGGCGAGCTCGGCGCCAGTGTGTTCGCGTCGGCGCCGCGGCGGCCGCTCGTGTTCCCCCTCCTGATACTCGCACTCGCAGCACTGCTCACGGAATCAGTCGTCGCAGGCGGCGGCTGGCGCAGGTCATCTACGTAAATGGCACTACCTACAATTCTCGACGCGATGACGGCGCTGCCGGCGTTCTCGCGTCTTCTTCGCCGGGTCCCCGCTCCGGGTGCCCGGCTAGTCGTGCGTGGGCTCCCCGGCTCCAGCGATGCGGCGCTCTGCGCGGCTCTCGGCCGGGAGCTGGGGGCGGGCCGCTTCATCGTGGTGGTGGCCGAGACACTCCCCGACGCCGAGCGGTGGCTGGCCGACCTTGGCGCGCTCACCGATCCGGAGCGCGCGGCGCTCTACCCGCCGCGCGAGGGCTTCGGCGAAGTGGAGCCGCACGTGGAGGTCGCGGGCGAGCGTGTGGAGACGCTGGAGCGGATAGCGCTCGGCGAGGTGGGAATCCTCGTCACCACGGCGCGCGCGGTGCAGGAGCGCACGCGCCTCAGCGATGCGGTTCGCGCCACGCGGCTCGAGCTCCAGGTTGGCGATGCACGGCGGCCCGAAGATCTGATAGCACACCTGGAGTCGGTGGGTTTCGAGCGCGTCCGGCTGGTGGAAGATGTCGCACAGTTCAGCGTGCGCGGCGGGATCATGGATGTCTACGGGTTCGGCATGGCGAATCCCGTGCGACTGGAGTTCTGGGGCGACGAGATCGCATCGATGCGCCACTTCGACATCGGCACCCAGCGCTCCACGCGCGAGGCGGATCTGGCGCTGATTCTCCCCGTGGATGGCCGGGCGGGCGCGGAGGTGGAGGGCGCCACCCGCGGCGCCCTGACGGATCTGTTCCCGCCCGACACGTTGGTGCTGATCCCTGCTCACGCGCACGTGAAGGCGGAGATGTCGCGCACGTGGGAGGAGGCGCGGCATCATGTGGACCTGGCACGCCGCCGCGGCGAGGATGCTCCCGCCCGCGAGGATCTCTTCCGCGACCCCGCGGTCGCGTACGAGTCGCTGGAGCGCTTCGGGACCCTCGCCCTGCAAGCGGAAGTGTCCGCGGAGGGCGATGGGGATGCACCGTCGGTGGGCTTCCCGGTGCTTCCGCCAGAGCCGGTGGACAGGGACATCAAGCGGCTGCGCCACATCGTGAGCGGTGAGATGCCCACCATCATACTCTGCGACAACGCGGGGCAGGCCGAGCGACTGGACGAGCTGCTGGGCGAGGAGGGGAGCCGTGCCGCTAACGCGGCACTCGCCGTGGGGGTGGTCGATGGCGGCTTCGTGATCCCCGCGCACGATTCGTCGCCCGGGCTGCGCATACTCACGGATCACGAGATCTTCCGCCGCGAGCGCCGCATCCGGCGCGGCCGGCGCTATTCCAGCGGTACGCCGCTCGACAGCATCACCGGTCTCGTGCCCGGCGACTTCGTGGTGCACCTGGAGCACGGCGTGGGGATCTACCGCGGGATCGAGCGGATCTTCGTGGGAGAGAGCACCATCGAGGCGGCGGTCATCGAGTACGAGGGGGGCGACCGACTCAACGTCCCGCTCTATCGCGTGGACCAGATCGAGCGCTACCGCTCGGCGGGCGATGTGAGCGCCGACTCGCCGCCGCCTCGCCTCCACAAGCTGGGTGGGAAGCGCTGGGCGCACCAGCGTGACCGCACGCGCGCATCGCTGCAGGCGATGACCGTGGAGCTGCTCGAGCTGTACGCGCGGCGCCGGATGGCCACCAAGCCGCAGGCGCTCCCCGACGGGACCTGGCAGCGCCAACTCGAGTCGTCGTTCCTCTTCGAGGATACGCCCGACCAGCGCACCGCCACGGAGGAAGTGAAGCGCGACATGGAGAGCGCGCGACCCATGGACCGTCTCCTCGTGGGCGACGTGGGCTACGGCAAGACCGAGGTGGCTGTGCGAGCGGCTTTCAAGGCGGTGCAGTCGGGACGGCAGGCAGCGGTGCTCGTGCCCACGACCATCCTCGCGGAGCAGCACGGCCGTACCTTCACCGAGCGTCTCGCCGACTTCCCCGTACGCGTCGCTACGCTGAGCCGCTTTCAGACGAGCAGGGAGCAGGCGACGATCCTCTCCGATCTGGCCGAGAAGAAGATCGATGTCATCATCGGAACCCACCGTCTCCTGAGCCCCGATGTGAAGTTCGGGGATCTCGGGCTGGTGATAGTGGACGAGGAGCACCGCTTCGGCGTGCGGCACAAGGAGCGGCTCAAGGAGCTGAAGCTCGAGACGGACGTGCTAACGCTCACCGCCACGCCCATCCCGCGCACTCTGCACCAGTCGCTCGCCGGGCTGCGTGACGCGTCGCTGATCCAGACGGCGCCGCGCGACCGATCGCCGGTGCTCACCTTCGTGGAGCCGTGGGATGACGCGCTCATCGAGGAGGGGATCGCGCGCGAGCTCGATCGCGGCGGACAGGTGTTCTTCGTACACAACAGGATCGAGACCATCACCGGCATCGCCGATCACCTCAGACGCATCGTCCCCAACGCGCGAATCGAGGTAGCTCACGGACAGATGCGCGAGCGCGATCTGGAGGAAGTGATGCGCCGCTTCGTGGCTGGTGAGGTGGACGTGCTCGTTTCCACGATGATCGTGGAATCGGGGCTCGACGTCCCCAACGCGAACACCATGTTCGTGAATCGCGCCGATCACCTGGGGCTCGCGCAGCTTTACCAGCTTCGCGGCCGCGTGGGCCGCTCGCACCGCCGCGCGTACTGCTACCTCCTGGTGCCGGATGTCATGGACCTCGATGCGGAGCGCCGGCTCAGCGTTCTCGAGCACCATACCGAGTTGGGCGCGGGCTACAGGATAGCGCTCAAGGATCTCGAGCTGCGCGGGGCGGGGAATCTGCTCGGTCCGGAGCAATCGGGTTTTGTGCAGGCGGTGGGCTTCGAGCTGTATCTCAAGATGCTCGACGAGACCGTACGGCATCTGCAGAACGGCGACGGAACGCCAAAGCTGATCCCCGCGGAGGTATCGCTCGACGTTCCCAGTTATCTCCCCGATGAATACGTCTCGATCCAGGAGGCGAAGCTCGACATCTACCGCCGCCTCTCGCGGATGACCGAGCCGCGCGAAGTGGAAGAGCTGCGCGCCGAGCTGCGCGATCGCTTCGGTCCGCTCCCGCCCCCGGCCAACGCGTTCCTGGCGGTGGCTCTGCTTCGGATCGTTGGAGGGAGGCTCGGTGTAGAGGGAATCCTTGTGCGCGGCAACGAGGCCCGTGTTACCTTTCGTGAGGCCGCGGCGCCCCGACTCAGGGGGCTCACCGCGGCATTTCAGGAGGTACAGTTCCAGGCCGAGGTTCGCCGCACCAATCCACTCTCCCTCAAGCTCACGCGCCTCGGCGGAGCCGCGATATTGGACGGCCTCGTACGCGCGCTCGGAAGTCTGGTCGAGGAACCCGCCAGGCGATGATTCCGGGCGACGGCGTCCTTCGCCGGCGGCCCACATGAACTGCAACGGGCAACACCACTACCACGCAACCAGGTCCACCTAAATGAGACGTTCGTCAATCGCCCTCTTCGCCATCGTCGCCACGCTCGGCGCGTGTGAGGGCTTCAAGGAAGCAATGACCGCGCACGTGGACGTGGCGGCAAAGGCAGGTTCGCAGGAGCTGTCCGTCGATCGCCTCGCGTCGCTGCTGGGTCAGTCGAAGGCGCCGGTCAACAGCGACATCGCGCACGCGATCACCGACCTCTGGGTCAACTACCAGCTGCTCGGCCAGGCGGCCGCCAACGGCGACTCGCTCAACGATCCGAAGATCATAGATCAGGCGCTCTGGCCGATCATCGCGCAGGAGCGGATGGCCAAGTGGCACGAGAAGGTCGCGAGCTCTTTCCCCGGGATAGACACCGCCAATGCCGAGGCGCAGTACAACTCGGGCGATCTGCTCGCCGCGCGGCACATTCTCTTCGTCGTCCCGCAGAACGCCACACCGGCCGTTCGCGATTCGATCCGCAAGCGCGCGCAGGCCGTTCGCGCGCAGGCAACCTCCGCCAACTTCGAAGCTCTCGCGAGCAAGAACAGCCAGGATCCCGGCTCCGCCTCGCGCGGCGGCGATCTGGGGATCTTCCCCAAGGGCGCGATGGTGAAGGAGTTCCAGGATGCGGTGGAGGCGCTCAAGCCGGGTGAGATCTCGCCCGTGGTCGAGACGCAGTTCGGCTACCACATCATCCGCCGCTCCACCTTCCCAGAGGTGAAGGACGAGTTCATCAAGGCGGTGAACCAGGATGCCCTGCGCTCGGCCGACAGCACCTACCTCACGCAGCTCGAGGAGTCGTCGGGACTCGCCATCAAGGACAACGCCGTCACCACCATTCGCGCGGCCGCCAAGGATCTCGATGCGCACGCCAAGGACGACGCGGTGCTCGCCACGTACAAGGGCGGCAAGTTCACGCTCGGCCGGCTGGTGAGCTGGGTGAATGCGTATCCGCAGAAGCCGCAGATCGAGCGCGGCTTCCAGCAGGCGCCCGACAGCCAGGTGACGCAGTTCCTCAAGATCGTGGTGCGCAACGACCTCGTGCTGCACCAGGCCGACAGCGCGAAGGTGGAGCTCGACTCCACCGAGCTGGCCGAGCTCCACGCACGCTTCGCGCAGGTCGTGGGCAACACCTGGGATCAGCTGGGTGTGAGCCCGTCGGTTCTGAGCGACAGCGGCTCGACCGCCTCGGCGCGCGAGCGGGTGGCCGCGGGACACATCGACAGTTACATGGACAAGCTCATGGCGCAGGAGGCGCGCTTCGTGGATGTGCCTCAGCCCGTGGCTACGGTCCTCAGGGACAAGTACGACTGGAAGGTGAACAACGCCGGCCTCGAGCGCGCCATCCAGAACGCTACGAAGGCGCGCGCGGCGGCCGACTCGGCGAAGGAGAAGAACCGGCCCGCCTCCGAGGTACCTCTCGGGAAGAAGGCACCGAGCGGCTCCGACAGCGCGAAGAGCCCGTCCCAGCCGCGCTGATGGGACCCGCCCACCGCTCCATGGGTAGAAAGCGCATGAACAGAACTCCGCATTTTCTCGCGTCGCTGCTGATCCTGGCAGCGACGCCCGTGCTGGCGCAGGATGGTAGCGGCGCGCCGGCGGACACCGTGGTGCCGATCGACGGCGTGGTGGCGGTGGTCGGCGACCAGCCGATCCTGCGCACACAGGTGGAAGAGCAGATCGGTGCGCTCGCCGCGTCGGGCCAGAAGATGCCCACCGACTCCGCGGGGCATGCGGCGCTCGCTCGGCAGGTGCTCGGCACCATCGTCGACGAAGAGCTGCTGATCCACGAAGCCAAGGAGCAGAAGATCGAGGTGTCGGAGAGCGAGATCTCGGGTCAGGTGGACCAGCAGCTCACGAAGATCCGCGGCCGCTTCTCCAACGACGCCGAGTTCCGCGACCAGTTGAAGAACGCCGGCTTCGGAACGCCCGATGAATACCGGCGGTGGCTCCTCGATCAGGCACGCCGTCAGCAGCTGCAGCAGCAGCTATTTCAGAAGCTGCGCCAGGACAAGAAGCTCACCGCCGCTCCCGTCAGCGAGGCGGAGGTGGACTCTTTCTTCCAGGCGTCGAAAGACCAGATGAAGCGTCTCCCCGCCACGGTCACCTACCGGCAGATCGTCATCACACCCAAGCCAAGCGCGCACGCCGACTCGATGGCGATGGCGAAGGCCGAGTCGTTGCTGGTGGAGATTCGCAAGGGCGCCGATTTCGCGCAGGTGGCGAAGCGCGAGTCGATGGACCCGGGGAGCAAGGAGCTCGGCGGTGATCTCGGCTGGCATCGCCGCGGCGAGTTCGTTCCAGTGTTCGACCGGGTGTACTTCGCGTTGCGTCCAGGACAGGTGAGCCCCGTGATCAAGACCACGTTCGGCTACCACATCATCAAGATCGACAGGGTGCAGCCGTCGGAGGTGAAGGGGAGCCACATCCTCATCCGTCCCGAGGTAGATTCGGCGCAGGTGACGAAGGCCCGCGCGCTTGCCGACAGCGTGGCGGCGCTCTGGCGCTCGGGGGCGAACTACGACACGCTCGTGACCAGGTACCACGATCCGGCGGAGGAGAAGATGATGCCGGAGCCGTTCCCGCAGGCGGAGCTTCCGCAGGAGTACCAGACCGCGATCCAGGGACACAAGGCCGGCGACATCCTCGCTCCTTTCAGCATCATGGACAAGTCGCGCGGGGTTCCGAAGTTCTTCGTCCTCCAGCTCACCTCCGTGCAGGATGCGCGCGAACCGACTGTCGCCGACTTCCGCCAGCAGATCCGCGATCAGCTCTCGCAGCAGAAGGCGATCCGCCGCTACCTGGACGGGCTGCGCAAGGAGATTTTCGTCTCGGTTCGTAATTGAACGGTGAGGGTGGACCTCGCTCTGAAGCGCCTGCTCCTGGTGAAGAGCCGTAGCGAGGGGAAAGAGGCGTGCGATGTGGGCGCGGTCCACATCAACGGCAAGAGAGCGAAGGCGTCGGCCGAGGTGGGCGTGGGTGACCTGCTCCGTGTGGATTACGCGCACCGCACGCTCGAGATCGAAATCGTGGGCGAGATAGGCCACAACGTGAGTCGCACCGTCGCGCCCACGCTCTATCGCGTAGTGCGCGATGAGGCGAGCGCGTAGGTGAGCGCAGAGGTGCGCCCCCGGCTGGCGATCACGCTCGGCGACCCGCGTGGCATCGGTCCCGAAATCGTGGCGACCGCGCTCGAGGACGATCGCGTACGCGAGGCGTGCGAGGCGGTGGTGGTGGGGCCCGAAGGCGCCGGCGTTCCGGTTGACCGCTCGGTGGGAGCGTGGGAGGCGAGCGGCGGCGCCGCGATGGCTGGGCGGCTCGCTGGTACCGCCATCGAGGACGCGGCGTCGCTCGCGCTCTCGGGTGATGTGGAGGGCATCGTCACCGCCCCGATCGACAAATCGGCGCTACTGGCGGGCGGCTACGACTATCCTGGCC
>DATCXR010000081.1:0-4310 GCA_036565685.1 Gemmatimonadaceae bacterium | reverse complement strand
CTGCGTAGCGGCCGTACCGATTCACGGTTTCAGACCTGTCCCCCGCCGCTCACAGGATCCCCCAGAGCTCCCTCGTGAGGTCCACCGAGAAGCTCCAGCGGCCGTCTCTCAGCCCACGCGCAACGTCGAAGCGCACGAGATCGAAAAGCAGGTACGCTCCCACCCCCACCGACGGGTACCACCCGCGCGCGCGCTCGGCGAAGGGAGCGCTGCCGGACAGATACACGGTGTGGAAGTAGGGCGCGAGGGTCGCGGAGCCGGGGGCCCTGCCATAAGGACCGAGCGAGATCGGGATGAACGGCACGCGCGTGCGCCACTCGATCCGCTGGCTCGCACCAAAGGTGCCGGCGAAGCGATGGAAGTCGTAGCCGGGCCCCGTGATCGGCCCGCCGAGGAAGACGTGATCCTGCGCCGGGACGTCGGGCGTACCGTTCACGGCGCCGAGAGTGGTGCGCAGAACCAGTCGGTCGTCGCCGATCGGGCGCTGCAGCTCGGCGTCAATGAACGCGCGGCCGTAGTACTGCTGCCTGGTGGTGAAGCTGGTGTCGCGTCCGTCGAACCATCCCCAGCGCAGCTCCGAGCGCATACGCAGCTCGGTCCCCCAGAATGCCATCGACAGCGGTCGCTCGATGCCGAGCGCGATGCGCTCTTCGGTGATCGACCACGCTGGCACCGTGGGCTCGTAGCCTCCACTCCACGGAGTCGCGTGCACGCGCAGCCGGTCCTGCTCCTGGTGCGAGCCCTCGATGCGCCAGAGGAGCCCGTGCCAGCGGCCCAGCTCCAGCGATGCTCCCGCCGCGCGAACGTCGTACGGGTCGGTGCGGTCGGTACCCAGCTCCTGCGCGGCGAAGGAGTTCACCAGCATCGAGCTCTCCGCGATGTCGCCCAGCTCCTGATAATCGCGCGATGCGAAAAGCGTGAGCGATGGTCCGGTGGCGCGACGCACCTCGAACGTAGCGCGCCCCTTGGGCTCGTGGTCTTCGAAACCCCAGCGCCCCACGATGCTCGCGCTCATCCCCGCGCCGAAGCGGAGCTGCGCGCCGGCGCCGAGCGCGAGCCCTTCCACCCGATTCACGCGCGCGAAGTCGGAGAGCCGGCGCGCCGAGAGCGCCGCGCCGCTCGCCCGCTGCAGCGCCTGCGCCTGCACCAGCTGCCTGGCCTCCTCCTTCACACGCTGAACATCGGCCTCGCTGGCGGCGCGCACGTCTGGAGGGAGCGAGTCGAGGATGCGACCTCGCCAGCTGTAGCGCGAGAGCACGGATCGCGGCGCCTGCACGATCTCCGGGCCGGCGAAGATGGCGCGCTGGAGCCCGCTGTTCACCGAATAGCAGCAGATCTCCCAGCGTCCGCGGATGATGCCGCGCACGGGAAAGTCGAGCCACGTGCCCGTGCGGCGGATCTCGATCTCCTGGCGGCGCGGAAGCCAGAAGCGCCCCTGCACGAGCGCGTTCTCCAGGACGACGGAGATGTCCTCGAGCTGCTCGTCCAGATACGACGGGCGCGTGAAGTTGAAGGCCATGCGCACCACCTGCGCGGTGGCGCGGTCGATGTACAGCGCGCCCACGATGCGCGGCCGGGCGATGTCCTTCGGACGGACCGCCACCTGGTACACCTGCAGCGTACCGCTCGGGAGGCGCATCGCGAGCGAGTCGCGGATGGCGAACTGGTAGTCGTCGAGCCCCTGGCGCGAGAGCGGATGCGGGACGTCGCGGACTTCGTCCCCCTCGCCCAGCCGGATGATGTTCGGGAAGTTGTTCTGGACGATTCCCAGGTGATCGCGGTGGTACTGGATGTCGCTCGGTGCCAGGAGAGTGTCGCGGCGGCCGATGATCCGCTGCTTGCTCATGTCGGGCGCGTGCCAGTACACTTCGAGCTCGAGCTCGTCGGCCTTCACGACCTTGGGTGGCTCGGTGAACCCCTCACCCATCTGGGCGAGAAAGGTGACGTAGCCGTGCGCCCGGGCGGTGTAGTCGACGAGTGCCGTGTCGGCAAGCTGCGCGGCGCGCAGGTCGGTGGCGCGCTCGACGAGCGACATGGTACGCGCGTCGTCCCAATCCTGGGCGGCGCCGCTCGCGGGCGCGGCGCACACGCCTGCCAGCAATCCAAGTAGCGCGGCCAACTGCGCCGCGGAGAGACGAAGCATGACCGGAAAATGTCATCGCGCGCCGTTGGCGCGGCAAGCGCGACGCAGATGACCTTCGAATATTTTCGCGCGCACGCACGGCGTGGCGCGCTGGTGCCCGTGTGGCGCGACTGCCTCCTCGACACGGACACCCCCGTTGCCGCTTTCGCCAAGCTGCGGCGCGGCCCCTTCGCATTCCTTCTGGAATCGGCGCCTGCCGGCGGCGAGACATGGGCGCGCTACACCTTTCTCGGCACCGAGCCGCGCGGCGCGTGGCGTCTGCGGGATGGCGTGGTGGAGGATTGGAGCGCCGAGCACGGCTGGCACAACGAGCGCCGCCCCGCCGATCCGCTCGACGATCTGCGCACGCTCATCGCCGCGTACGAGCCGGTGGAAGCGCCGGAGCTGGGCGCCTTCTGGAGCGGCGCGGTGGGCTACTTCGGCTACGACGTCGTGCGGCTCATCGAGCGACTCCCCGACGCACCGCCGCATCCGAGCGGCCGCGATCTTCCCGACGCACTTTTCGTGTTCACGCGCGCGCTCGTCATCATAGACAACCTGCACGCGCGCGCCCGCGTGGTGGTGGGAGTGCCGATCGACGACGGCGACGACGAAGCATCGCTCCGCGCGCTGCACGATGCGGCGCACCGCGAGATAGACGACGTCATCGGTCGGCTCCACTCCCCGGCCACGCTCGAGCCGCTCGAGCTCGACGCCAACGCGCCCCCCGCGCGCGGGAAAAGCTCGTACGAGCGCGAGAAGTTCGAGAGCGATGTGGAGCGTATCCGCGAGTACATCCTCGCCGGCGACGCCTTCCAGGTGCTCCTCTCGCGCCGCATCGACGTGCCGCTCGACTTCGATCCCACCTCGCTCTACCGTGCGCTCCGCGCGCTCAACCCGTCGCCGTACATGTACCACCTGGCGCTCGATGGAGTGGAGCTGGTGGGCAGCTCGCCCGAGCTCCTCGTGCGCGTCGCCAACGGCCGTGTGACGGTGCGCCCCATAGCGGGCACGCGCCCGCGCGGCCTGACGCCCGAAGAGGACGAACGCCTCGAAGCCGAGCTCCTCGCCGATGAGAAGGAGCGCGCCGAGCATGTGATGCTCGTGGACCTCGGCCGCAACGACGTCGGCCGCATCGCGCAGTTCGGCACCGTTCGCGTGAGCGACCTGATGGTCGTGGAGCGCTACAGCCACGTCCTACACATCGTGAGTCAGGTGGATGGCACGTTGGCGGACGATGCATCGACAATCGATGTATTCCGTGCCACCTTCCCCGCCGGCACGATGACCGGCGCCCCCAAGGTCCGCGCGATGGAGATCATCTACGAGCTCGAGCCCGAGCGCCGCGGCCCCTACGCCGGCGCGGTGGGTTACATCGCCGCCGGCGACCGCCGCATGGACCTCGCGATCACCATCCGCACCTGCGTGATCTCCAACGACACCGCCTCCGTGCAAGCCGGCGCCGGCATCGTCGCCGACTCCGTCCCCTCGCGGGAATGGGAGGAGACGGAGAACAAGGCGAGGGCGTTGCTTACGGCAATGGGGAGGGTGAGGGGGTAGGGTTCAGGGTTCAGGGTTCAGGGTTCAGGGTGCAGGGTTCAGGAACTACCGCGGAGTAGAGATCTCCCCGCCTGGGCAGTTCCTGAACCCTGCACCCTGAACCCTGAACCCTGCTTTCCGCCTCCAACGCCCTCCCCTACATTCCCTCCATGTCTTTCAGGCTCATCGGCGCTGCGGGGGGGCGGGACTTCACGCTGCGGGAAGGAGGGGTGTTCACGGTGGGGAGGGCGGCGGGGTGTGATATCGTGCTGCTCGATCCGACTGTTTCGAGGAAGCATGCGGAGCTGGGGTGCGGGGAGGGCGAAGTTGCGGTGAGGGATCTCGGCTCGGCGAATGGGGTGTTCGTGAACGGGGCGAGGGTGGGAGAGGCGGTGATTCATGGTGGGGACGAAGTGAGCTTCGGGGCGGTGGTGTTTCGGCTCGTGACGGAAGGGAAAGAGGCGGAGCGGCGGGGCGAGGGCGACGCGAGCGGCGAGCGCGGCGCGCAGGCTGGAGATGAGGGCGACCGGGGCGAGGGGAAAGCGGAGACGTCGGGGGCGCGCGGGACGGTGATGGAGACGCCGGTGTCGGGGTCGGCGATCATCGAGCGGCGCTCGATAATGGGGAATCTGGGGCGGCTGGCGAGATA
>DATCXR010000054.1:0-2923 GCA_036565685.1 Gemmatimonadaceae bacterium | reverse complement strand
GCCACTCGCTGTCTTCCGCGCGTTCCAGGTCGCCCAGGTCGCGGAAGGTGATCGCGAGGTTGTGATAGGTCTCGGCGAGCCCGCGCGGCTGGCCGAGCCGCTGGTACGATGGGATCGCCATGCGATACAGCGCTATCGCCTCGGCGTGTGCCCCGCGCACATTGGCGATCAATCCCAGATTGTTGGTGGCGCGGGCGAGCAGGAGGTCGTCGCCATCGAGGCGGCCGAGCGTGAAGGCTTCGCGGAAGGCATGCTCGGCGTCGTCCAGCTCGCCGAGCTCGAAGCGAGCGACGCCAGTGAGGTTGGTGGCCTTGCGCACCGCTACGCGATCACCAGCGCGTCGCAGCTGGGGGCCCGCGCTATCGAGCCAGCCGCATGCTTCGCGTGGCGCGTGCGTTCGCAGAAACGCCTCGCCGAGGAGCGCGATGAGCTCCGGCTGCAGGCGCACCTCCGGCTCGCGCGATGCGAGGAGAGCGCGCACGTCTCCCCAGGCGCCACTCGCAACGCGAGCACGCGCCTCGGAGAGAAGTGGGTCACCGGCCTGTCCGCGCTCCACCGTTCCCCTGTCTCAGTACGCGACCGCGTAGTGCGTGAACCCCGGGATGTCCGCCGAAACCACCTTCGCGTTCGCATCCACGGTGCTCTCTAGCTCCGTCCACGGGCTCAGGATGTCTTCCTGCTGCCAGATGTGAAGCTTCGCCACCAGGGCCTCGTCATCGCCATCCACGGTGCCATCGCCGTTCAGGTCCGGGTCGGCGTTGCCGAAGCCGAGTTGGAGCCGGGCCGGATTGGAGCTCGAGAAACGTAGCCCCGACGGCTCGAAGCTCACATCCAGGAGGAGCGGATTCAGGACGCTCATCGTGATGAGCACCGAGTCCCCTGCGCTGATGGCCGAGCCATTGGGGAGCTGGGAGAGCGACTGGGCGGGCACGGTGAAATCCACGAGCGTGACCGAATCCGTGGCGCTCGCGAGCGCGTGATAGACGAGCTGCGCGTGCGTCTCACGATCGTAGTACGCCCAGAAGCTCACCTGTGAGCTCACCAGTGTAGGCATTCCGGCCGCCACCTCGAGTACGACCGGTTCGCGGGTGTCGGGCCCGGTGCCGTCACTGCTGCACCCCGCGACCCCGATCGCGAGGACCGGCGCTATCCACCACTTAATCTTCATCGAAGTTCTCCGTATCCGAATTCACATCATCGGCGGACGTGCTCTTCTGGTCGAGAGTCCGCAGGAGCCGAGCGCGCGAGATGCCGAGCCGGCGCGCCGCGTCGCTTTTGTTGCCGCCGCACAGCTTCACCATCTCTACCGTCGCCGCGCGCGCGATCTCGCGGATGGTGGCGGGGAATGGAATCCGGCCGTCGCCGTTTTCGCCGTCGCTCGGTGAACGCGGAAGCGGGAACGCTTCCGGGCCCAGCTCCTCGGCGCTGGCCAGGAGCACCGCGCGCTCGACGGCGTTGCGCAGCTCGCGTACGTTCCCGGGCCACGCGCGCTCGAGGAGCGCCTGCTCGGCGGCCTTCGAGAGTCGTGGATTGGGGAGGCCGTACTGCTCGGCGAAGCGCGCAAGGAAGTGCCGCGCGAGCGGGAGGATGTCGCCGCGCCGCGCCCTGAGCGGCGGTAGCTCGATGGACATGACCTCGAGCCGGTAGTAGAGATCCTCCCGGAACTCGCCGCGGCGAACGCTGGCGGCGAGGTTCACATGGGTGGCGGCCACCACGCGAACGTCCACTGCTATCGATCGCGTGCCGCCCACCCGGCGCACGGTGCGCTCCTCGAGGGCGCGCAGGAGCTTTCCCTGCAAGGTGAGCGGGAGGTGGCCGATCTCATCGAGGAAGATCGTCCCTCCGTTCGCGAGCTCGAAGAGTCCCGGCTTGGTTGCGGTGGCGCTGGTGAAGGCACCCTTCTCGTGTCCGAACAGCTCGCTCTCGAGGAGGAGATCGGGGATCGCGGCGCAATTCACGTCCACGAAAGGCGCATCGCGCCGCGGACCGTTGTAGTGGATGGCGCGGGCGACGAGCTCCTTCCCGGTACCAGTTTCACCGGTGATGAGCACCGTCACGCCCGGGTGCGGGATCACGCGGGCCACGCGCTCGAGCGCCTGCTGCAGCGCCTCGCTCTCGCCAAGTATCTCGTCGAAGCGGTACTTCTGGCGCTCGGCGGCGACGAAGGAGCTGCGGTCGCGCAGCGCGCGGAGCCGCTCGGCGCGCTCGCGCAGCCAGGAACCGAGTATGGCGTAGTCCGCGGGGAGGACGAAGTACTCGTCGGCACCGGCGCGCACCGCGGCCGTGGCCACGTGGTGCGCGGGGTCGGCGCCCACAGCGGCTACGGCGAGGCCGTTTCCCGCCAGCTCGGCGAGCGTGGGTGGGAGCGCATCCTCCTCGCCGCCCGCGGCGACGAGGGCGACGGCGTCGGTGAGCCGCGCCGCGCTGGCAGGCTCCGCGAGGAGCAGCAGCTCGAAACCCCCTTCCGCCGCGAGCAATGGCCATTGTGCGGCGAAGGAGTCGCTGAGCGTGAGCACGGCGAGCGTGGGCATGCGGCGGGAGCAGCGGATGGTGAGAACGTCCCCCCGCCGGCGGGGAGCGCGGCGAGGTGGTGGCGGTGCACGCCTGCGCGGGATGCGGAGGCTTCCTGGTGCACGCAGGACGTTGGGATGACGAGTGGTAAGAGCGATCATAACCTCGTGGCGGCGCGGGAGATAGCCGTGCTGGCGGCCGCGGGGTGCGGCCCGTGCCCGAGGGGGCAGATGCGGTGCCAGCCCGAGGCTGCCCGGGCGGCGCCGCAAATCACTGTGGTTGTTGAGTTTCCGGGAGCGGGCCGGGGCCGCCACCAGGGCGGCTGACTCGAAACGAGGCGGAGGCGCGCCGTTTCGGTACGGCGGGGTCAGCCGTTCAGTCTATCGGCCGCCAGGTCGGAGTGGCGAGGTAG
>DATCXR010000183.1:0-22166 GCA_036565685.1 Gemmatimonadaceae bacterium | reverse complement strand
GGACGTGCCGCCCACCTGCTCGGCGGGTGGCCCGCCATGCCGGACCCTTTCCGCCTCCTCGCGCGACGCGGTGTGCGCGGGATCGTTGGGAACCAGCTTCGTTTCGTGCTCGTCACGCCGCTCCATCTCTGACCTCCATATGACTCGCGGGCTCCGCGGCGATCGCGCGCGCATGGGGAGCCGCCGATGATTCAGATAGCGCTGTCGTCGGAATGCAGCCTGTCCAGCGCCTCCTCCGTGGGCGCCATGGTGCGGGTCTCGCCCCCCAGGCGCTCGTGCCGCTCACGGCGCAGGTACCCTTCACGGACGAAGTGTCGTACCGTCGGCCATTCGCCGTAGCGCGCGCAGAGGTCGCGCGTCCACGCGTGCGAAAGCTCTGCATCCACTTCATCGAAGGAGCGCCCTTCGTACTCGGGGTTGAGGCGCGCGAGACGCCCTATGTGATAGGCGGGGCGCGCCTGCTCGTAGTCGCGGTCCCCCAGTCGCTGATCGCTGCCCTCGTAGTGGTCGCGCCACGCGCGCTCTTCCTCCGCGCTCACGCCGCTCGCGGCGTCCACCACCGCGCGTCCCGCCCACCAGCCACCAACCGCGCCCGCTATCGCGCCAATCGCCGTTCCCAGCGGACCGGCGAGCGATCCTACAGCGGCGCCTACGATGCCGCCAGACGCGCCGCCCACGCCCTCCCCCACCAGCTCCGTACCGGTGGGCGGCTCCTCGACCGGTGCCGCGTAAGGCCCACGTACTCTACGCTCCTCCGGCGTCTCGGGTCCGGGCTCATCGCGCAACTCGTCGAAGATCAGCGGCTCACCCTGGTACTCCGGCGATACGGGCCGCGCGTTGCGAGCTTCCTCGCGGTACTCCTGCTCGTCGCGTCGTTCCTCCTCGGCGCGCCTCTGGGCGTCGTTGCGTTCGGTGTCGCGCTTGTCCATGCTACCTCCCGGCTTTGCGGCCGATTTGGTTGTACCGGTAGTGAGCGCAAGAGTGAGACCCGCGAGCCGGCGGCACGCGTATCGCCGCCTTGACATCCGACGCGCCATGACTCCCATTCTCGCTCATGCCCTCTACTGTCCGGATCGGCACTCAGGGATGGAACTACAATGCCTGGACTGGCCCGTTCTATCCCACGGGCACGCGCCCGGCGGACTTTCTCTCCGTCTACGCGCGCGCGTTCGACACGGTAGAAGTGGACTCCACCTTCTACGCCATCCCGCCCGCGAAGACGGTGCGCGGATGGGCGGAGCGCACGCCGGGTGATTTCGTGTTCGCGCTCAAGCTTCCTCGCGAGATCACGCACGAGCGACGCCTGCGCGACTCGGAGGATGTGGCGGAGCTCTTCTTCGAGCGCGCGCGCGAGCTGGGGGCCAAGCTCGGGCCGATACTCATCCAGCTCGCGCCCGACTTCGGACCGTCGGAGCTTCCGGCGCTCGCGACGTTTCTGCCTACGCTCCCGCGCGACCTCCGGCTCGCGATCGAGTTCCGCGACCGCGGCTGGATTCACGAGGGGGTGCTCGCGCTCCTCGCGGAGCACGGAGTGGCGCTGGCACTGAGTGACGCGCGCTGGATCCCGCGTCGCACGGTCCTCGCGCTCGCGGAAAAGCCCACGGCCGACTTCTCGTACATCCGCTGGATGGGCCCCAACCGCGACATCGTTGACTACTCGCGCGTGCAGCGCGACCGCACCAGTGAACTGGAACGCTGGGCGAAGGCCATCGCGGCGATGGCGCGCAG
Organism: Gemmatimonadaceae bacterium; assembly: GCA_036565685.1. Lineage (GTDB taxonomy): Bacteria > Gemmatimonadota > Gemmatimonadetes > Gemmatimonadales > Gemmatimonadaceae > JADGGM01. The sequence continues at coordinate 20,438 of DATCXR010000183.1, read as the reverse complement.
CATGTCGGGTGTCTACGGCTACGTGAACAATCACTTCGCGGGCCACAGCCCCGCGTCGGCGCGGCAGCTCCAGCGGCTCATCGGCCAGCACCCCGTGGAGCCCGAGGAGCTGGGAGAGCAGATGAACCTGTTCTGAGTGGTAGTTTACAGACATGTCTCGCAGTGCAATCATCGCCGCCGTCATCGCACTGGCCATGGCGGCACTATTCGCGCGCCTGGGGATGTGGCAGGTGCACCGGCTCCAGGAGCGCCGCGCTCTGAACGCGGAGCTCGTGAGCCGGATGAGTCTCCCGCCCGCGACCGTGGCCGACCTTCCACGGGATACCGCGCTCGCCGCCTACCGACTGGTGGAGATGAGTGGTCGCTACGACTACGACCATCAGATCATCCTCACCGGCCGCTCGCGCGACGGAGCTCCCGGCGTGTACATCGTGACTCCGTTGATCCCCGATTCCGGCGGCACCGCCGTGCTGGTGAACCGCGGCTTCGTGTATTCGCCCGACGCGGCGACAATCTCCATTCCCACCTGGTACGAGCCGGAGCAAGCTACGGTGAAGGGATACGCGCGCCCTATCCCCGTGCACGAGCCGAGCGATCCGCGCTCGCAGACGAACCCCATGGCGTGGCGCGATCTGGACTCCGCGCGGATAGCAGAGACCATCCCGTACCCCGTAGCGCGCATGTACGTGGTGGACCTCGCGCCCGGCGAACGCTCGCTCGGCGCACCGGCGCGGCTCCGCGCTCCCTCACTGGATGAGGGGTCGCACAGGAGCTACGCGATCCAGTGGTTCAGCTTCGCCGCTATAGCGCTGTACGGGGTTGGATATCTCGTGTGGATCGAGACGCGTAAGAAGCGCGCCGTTACCGTCTAGTCTGTGAAGGGAGGCGGCGCGGAGGTATCTTTCAAGGGCACGACACACTGGCGCGCCTCCGTGGTAAGCCAATGGTGCGACAGGTGTCCAACCAGGAATGGAGACCCATGGCACAGCCGACGCACGACCTGGCCTCCGAGAAGGAAGCGCGCGATGTCGCCGAAGCCGCGCGCGAGAGCGAGTGGGCCCAGCCGAGTTTCCTGAGAGAGTTGTTCCTCGGCCGCTTCCGCTTCGACCTCATACATCCGCACCCCGCCGACGATCCCGAGGAAGAGGCGCGCGCTGGGCCGTTCATGGATGCGCTGCGCGAGATCCTCGAGCGGGTGGACTCCGACGCCATAGATCGCGAGGGGAACATCCCGGAATCGCTGGTGCAGGAGCTCCGCGACATCGGTGCCTTCGGCATCAAGATTCCACGCGAGTACGGCGGGCTCGGGCTCTCGCAGACGAGCTACATCCGCGCGATTGGAATGGTGACATCGAAAGACGGATCGCTCACCGCGCTCCTCTCGGCGCACCAGTCCATCGGCCTGCCGCAGCCGCTCAAGCTCTTCGGAACCGAGGAGCAGAAGAAGAAGTACTTCCCTCGCCTCGCCAAGGGAGCGATCTCCGCCTTTGCGCTCACCGAGGTGGATGCGGGCAGCGACCCTGCGAACCTGCAGACCACCGCCACGCCCTCCGAGGATGGCAAGTACTTCATCCTGAACGGGAAGAAGCTCTGGACCACGAACGGGACGCGCTCCGAACTGCTCGTGGTGATGGCGCGTACGCCCGACGCGATCGTGAACGGGAAGCCGAAGAAGCAGATCACGGCTTTCATAGTCGAAACCGACTGGCCCGGCGTGGAGGTCGAGCACCGCTGTCACTTCATGGGACTCAACGCCATCGAGAATGGCGTGCTGCGCTTCGACAACGTGAAGGTACCGCGCGAGAACATCATCTGGGGTGAGGGGAAGGGTCTCAAGCTCGCGCTCATCACGCTGAACACCGGCCGGCTCACCCTTCCCGCGAGCGCCGCATACGCTGCCAAGCAGATGGTGCGCGTCTCGCGCGAGTGGTCCAACGAGCGCGTGCAGTGGGGGAAGCCGATCGGCAAGCATGAAGCCGTGGCACAGAAGCTGGCACACATGGCGGCGCACGCCTTCGCGATGGAAGCGATCGCCGAGCTCTCGAGCGCGATGGCCGACCGCGGCGGCTACGATATCCGCCTCGAGGCAGCGATCGCGAAGATGTGGAACACCGAGGCGGGGTGGCGGATCGTGGACGACACGCTGCAGATCCGCGGTGGCCGCGGCTACGAGACGGCCGACTCGCTCCGCGAGCGAGGCGAGCGCCCGATCCCCGTGGAGCGCGCGATGCGCGACTTCCGCATCAACCTGGTATTCGAGGGCTCGTCGGAGATCATGCGCCTGTTCATCGCGCGTGAGGCGGTGGACTGGCATTTCAAGACCGCCTTCGACGTGGTCAACCCCGAGGCCACGCGCAAGGAACGCCTCGCGGCGCTCGCGCGCTCGGTGAAGTTCTACCCCAAGTGGTACACCACTCGGTGGATCGGGGGCTTCAACAGCTACTCGGAGTTCGGCCGTCTGGCGCCCCACCTGCGCTACATCGAGCGCACCACGCGCAGGCTCGGCCGCGCAATCTTCCACGCCATGGTGCGCCTCGGCCCCAAGCTGGAGCAACGCCAGATGGTGCTCTTCCGCGCCGTGGACATCGGCGCCGAGCTCTTCGCGATGTCGGCCGCCTGCTCGCGCGCCCATATGCTGGCGGGCCGCGGCAACGCCAACGCCGTGGAGCTCGCGAACGTCTTCTGCCGGGAGTCTCGCCTCCGCATCGCCGACCACTTCCGCCACCTCTTCGGCCCCAACGACGCCTCCCTCTATCGCCTGTCGCAGGGAGTGCTGAAGGGCGATTACGAGTGGCTGGAGGAGGGGATCGTGAGGATGGAGGCGGAGGTGGGAGAAAGAAGAGAGCAGAGAGCAGAAAGCAGTGAGAGCCTCGTGGGGAGGTAGCTCTCACCCGCCACGGCAGTTCACTGCTTTCTGCTCTCTGCTTTCTGCTGTCTGCTTTCCTGTCTGCTTCTGCTGTCTGCCTTCAGGCTTCGGCTACCGCATGCTCCCGGGCGGTGAAGCCGAAATACCCCATCACGACGCCGATCAGGGCATCGAGCCAGATGTCATTGCCGCCGGCGGGAAAGAGACCGACGAACGTGGGTGCGACGATTCCCCAGATCGCCAGTATCACGTAGACGACGGCGGTGATGCGGGCGTAGTTGCGCGAGCTGCGGTGCCACTGCGACGATGCCAGCCCGAAGACGCCCCACGTGAGATGCAGCACGTTGATCACGATGTTGACGGGCCAGATGCCGAAGATTCTGGGAGCGACATCGGGGTGGGCCGCCATGGCGCCCGGCGAGGTGATGAAGCCGATTATGCCGAGGGCGATGAGAGCCCAGCCGCAGATGAAGGAAGCGCGTTGAACGGTGGATGTCATGGCAGTCGCTCCGCATGAGAGAGTCGCGCGAAGCCGCCGACCCCGCCCGTGCGGCCCGCGCCCTGCCTGCGGAGCGCGGCATTTCCCGCGCCAGAACTGCCTGGGTTCAGGGGGCAGGGTTCAGGGCTCAGGCACTGCCCGGCGATCGAGATCGCTGCCCCGAGGCAGTTCCTGAACCGTGCCCCCTGAACCCTGAACCCTCGAGCACTTCGCTGCTTTCTGCTTTCTCCTCCCCTACCCCCCCAACCCCATGATCCTCTGCGCCACCGAGAAGTAGATCACGACGCCGGCGACGTCCACGAAGGAGGCGACGAAGGGGGAGGAGGCGATGGCGGGGTCGATGCGGAGGCGGGTGAAAATAATGGGGAGCATCGCGCCCACGATCGTACCGGTGAGCACTACGGCCAGAAGCGTCAGCGACACTACCCAGGCCACGTCGTAGCCGCTGTTCCACATCAGCGCGCGAGCGAAGCCGATACCACCGAGGAAGGCGCCGAGCGCCAGCCCCTGTCCCAGCTCGCGGGCGAATACGCGTAGCGTGTCGCGTAGCCTGACATCGCCTACGGCGAGCGCGCGCGTTATCAGTGTGGCCGACTGTGAGCCCGAGTTTCCGCCGGAGCTGATGACGAGGGGGACGTAGAACATGAGCGTCACCGACGCCTCGAGCATGGCCGAGTGATGCCGGAGCACGTAGCCGGTGAAGATCTCCTCGACGAAGAGCAGCACCAGCCAGCCGCCGCGTTTACGGAGGATGCTCCAGAAGCTCGCCGCGAAGTAGGGTTGGTCGAGCGCCTCCATGCCGCCGAGTCTCTGGACATCCTCGGTCTGCTCCTCCATGATGGCGTCGATCACGTCGTCTACCGTGACGACGCCGATAATGCGGCCGCTGTCGTCCACGACCGGGACGGCCACGAGGTCGTACTTCTCCGTTACGCGGGCGACTTCCTCGCGGTCAGCGAAGGCGTTGACGCTGACGACGTCGGTCCACGCCAGCTCCTCGATCCTTGTGCCTTCAGCGGCGGCCAGCAGCTCGCGGAGCGAGAGCACACCGCGCACACGGCCCGCGGGATCGGTGGCGTAGATGGTGTAGAGCGCCTCGCGCCGACCCGCGCGCGCCACGTTCCTCACGCTGCGCAGCGCTTCCTCCACCGTCGTTCCCTCGGCGATGGAAACGAACTCGGTGGTCATGAGTCCGCCGGCCGACTCCGGCGGGTAGGCGAGGAGCCGCTCCGTTTCGCCGCGCGCCTCGACCGCGATCTTCGAGAGGATCTCGTCCGCGTGCTCCTCGTTGAGCTCCTCCAGCACGTCGGCGCGGTCGTCGGGCGTCATCTCGGAGACGAGCGCGGCGGCCTGCGTGCTGCTCATCGCCTCGAGGACGTCCGTGCGCAACTCCTCGGGAAGGTACTCGAGCACATCGGCGGCACGCTCGGGAGGGAGAGCCCGGAGTAGCGAGCGCACCTTGTCCGACTCGAGCGTCGACGCCACGTCGGCCAGGTTCGCCGGGTGCATCTCCTCCGTCTCGGCGCCGATGTCGCCCGGCGACTCTTCGAGCATGAGGAGGATGTCGGGCGCCAGCAGCGCCGCGATCGGGCGATCTTCGTTCCCTTGCTCTGGCGTCATGAGAACCGTCCTCGAAAATCCACTGCGGAGGCAAGCCGCGAAGCACGCGCGTCTCACCAGCCCGCGCGACGCGCGTCAAGTTACGGGCGCACCCGCCAGCCATACAAGCGCCTGCTCACAGCGTAGGAAGTCCCTTCTCCTCCTCGCAGCGTACCAGCTCGCACCCGGCGAGCTCCACCGCGTCCGCCACCTGCTCACACGTCACACTCCCGTCATGCTCCACCCTCGCCATACCGATGACCACCTCCGCCGTCCTCACCCCCTCCACCCCCCCGAGCGCCGTCCACACCGCGCGCACGCTGTAAAGGGAGAGCATCTTGTCGATCGTGAGGAGGAGAGTTGGCATTGGGGAAGTGAGAGAGAGGAGAAAGCAGAGAGCAGAAAGCAGAAAGCAGTGAACTGCCGAGGGGGAGAGGGGAGGAGGTGAAAGGAGACAGGAAACAGGAAACAGGGAAGAGCTCCTGGCGAGAGAGCTCTACCGCCAGGAGCAGGTACCTGTTTCCTGTTTCCTGTTCCCTGTCTCCTTGCAGTTCACTGCTTTCTCCTCCCCTCCCACTCCCCTTCCCTCCCCCCTTCCACCCCATGATCTTCCACGCGCAATGAACACGAAATCGGACGGAAAAGAGATCACCGTGGCATTCATCGGGCTCGGGGCGATCGGGGCGCCGATGGCGAAGCATCTGACGCAGCCGCCGTTCCAGCTCACGGTCTGGAACCGTACGCGCGAGAAGGCCGAGTCGTTCGGAAGGGAGAATGGGGCGCGGGTGGCCGCCAGCCCCGCGGATGCGGCGAGAGGGAGCCGCTTCGTCATCACGTGCCTCCCCACCTCGCAAGATGTGGAGTCGCTTCTGCGAGGGAACGACGGACTCCTCGCCGGGTTCCAGCGCGGGGCGACGCTGGTGGATTGCACGTCGGGCGATCCGGGAGTGTCGCGACGAATCGCGGCGCGACTCGGTGAAGCTGGCGTGGATTTCATCGACGCTCCTGTCAGCGGGGGGGTGAGCGGGGCGGAGCGCGGAGCGCTCACGGTGATGTGCGGTGGCGATGCGGCGGTGTTCGAGAACACGAGGCCCGTGCTCGAGAGCTTCGGCGGGAAGATAGTGCACTGTGGTCCCGTAGGGGCCGGGCACGCACTCAAAGCCGTGAACAACATGCTTCTGGCCGTGAATATCTGGTCGGCTGGAGAAGGCCTCGCGGCACTGGCACGCGCGGGCGTGGACATCGGCGCGGCGCTCGGCGTCATCAACGCATCCAGCGGCCGGAGCAACGCCACCGAAAATCTCTTCACCGAGCGCGTGCTCACGCGCGCCTTCCCGCGGACCTTCCGCCTCGCGCTCCTCGACAAGGACGTCGGGATCGCCGCCTCGGTCGCGCGGGAGCAGAAGGTGCCGTCGCCGCTCATCCAGCTCACCAGCGAGCTGTATCGCCTGGCGCACGGCGCGATGGGCGAGGAGGCCGACCACGTGGAGGTGGTGAAGCTCATCGAGAAGTGGGCGGGAGTCGAGATCGCGTGAGCATCGACACCGCCGCGGTGCGCGAGCGCTTTCCCGCGCTCGAGCGCGAGCTCGACGGGATCCCGGTAGCTTATTTCGACGGTCCGGGGGGTACGCAGGTGCCGCGAGATGTCGTCGAAGTCATGACCGACTATCTCTACCGTCACAATGCGAACACGCGCTGGATGTACCCGTCGAGCCGTGAGACCGACGCGATCATCTCCGGCGCGCGGGAGGCGCTGGCCGACTTCCTCAACGCGAGCCCGTCCGAGATAGCGTTCGGACAGAACATGACTTCGCTCGCATTCCACATCTCGCGCGCCATCGGCTATGGGCTCGTTCCAGGCGACGAGATAGTGGTGACCGAGCTCGATCACCACGCCAACATCGCTCCCTGGCAGACGCTCGCGCGCGAGCGGGGCGTCACGCTGCGAACCGTGCGCATGATCCCGGAGACGGGACAGCTCGACATGGATGACCTCGAGCACAACATCGGCCGGCGCACGCGGCTCGTGGCGATCGGTGCGGCGTCGAACGCGCTGGGCACCATCAATGACGTGTCTCGCGCCGCTCGCCTGGCACACGAAGTTGGCGCGCGCGTCTTCGTGGATGCGGTTCACTACGCGGCGCATGAACTGGTGGACGTGCAGGCGATGGGATGCGACTACCTCGCATGCTCCGCCTACAAGTTCCATGGTCCGCACATCGGAGTCCTCTTCGGAAGGGAAAACCTGCTCGCGGCGCTCGACGTCCCGAAGCTCGATCCCGCGCCCGACAGCGCGCCCGAGCGGCTGGAGACGGGCACGCAGAACCACGAAGCGATAGCCGGTGCGGCCGCCGCGGTGGACTTCCTCGCCTCGCTCGGCGAAGGCGCGACACGACGCGCCCGGCTCCAGGCGGCCTTCGGGTCGCTGCACGAGCACGGCGCAGCACTCTTCCGGCGCCTGTGGAGCGGCCTCTGCTCCATCGAGGGCGTACGGGTCTACGGACCGCCGCCGGGCGCCCGGCGCACGCCCACGGTTTCGTTCACCGTGAGCGGAATCCCCGCGCGCGAAGTCGCGATGCACCTGGCCGGCCGCGGGGTTTTCGTCTCCGACGGCGACTTCTACGCCACCACAGCCGTGGAACGCCTCGGCGTATCGCGCCACGGCCTCGTACGTGCGGGCTGCGCATGCTACACCACGGAAGACGAGGTGGACCGGCTGGTATCAGGTGTGCAGATGCTCGTGGCCGGTAACGCGTCCTGATACCGCCACCCGTCCTTCGGACGGCGCTGTCGGTGCGCGGACGCGCCGAGATCGTTCACCACAACCCGACTCGCATAAATGTCTGGCCCGGTACAAGGTGCCGGTCGCTCTCGTGCGGCCGGCCATCGCCACGCGCTCGTGCACACCCTCAGGACGGCGCGCCTCTGCGTAGCGCTCGTAGCGCTGGCCACGGCGAGCTCGGCACGCGCCACGGCTCAGCAGCGTGACACCACCGCGGCCGACACCGCGCGAGCCGACACCGCGCGAACTGACACCACACGCGTCGACACCAGCAAGGTCCAGCGCCTGGCACCTACGGTGGTCACCGGCACCCGCCTCTCCGCGGTGGACGAGCGCACGCCTGTACAGGTCGACGAGATACCGCTAGCGAAAATCCCACCCGGCCCCACCTCGGCGGCGGAGGCGATAGCGCGGCTCCCCGGCGTGAGCATCTTCGACGACCAGGGGACGCGCGCGCAGCCCACGCTCGAGATCCGTGGCTTCCGTCTCTCTCCCGTGGTGGGGGTTTCACAGGGCGTGAGCGTGTTCCTCGATGGAGTGCGCGTCAACGAGCCCGATGCACAGGAGATCAACTTCGATCTCATCCCTATGGATGCGATCGAGAAGGCCGAGCTGGTGCGCGGACCGGGAACGCTCTACGGGAAGAACTCGCTGGCGGGCGCGCTCGTCCTCACCACGAAGCGTGGTACCTTCACGCCGGAGATGAGCGCGGCCTTCGAGGCGGGCGCCTTCGGCTACCTCGGCGCACGGGTGAGCGCTGGCGGCGTGATAGACGATGTCGACGGTTACGTGATGGCACGCGGCACCGAGGAAGACGGCTACCGCGACGAGACCCCGGCGCGAACGCGGCAGGTGCTCGTGAACGTCGGCCGGAAGGGCGCCAACACCGACCTCGCAATGACGGTGATGTACGCGCACGACCGGATCTACCAGGCCGGCTCGCTCCCCGAGAGCTGGCTGCGTGTGGACCCGCGGGCGAACTTCACCGGCGGCGACTTCTACGAGCCCGAGCTCTGGCACATAGCGGCGCGCGGCGAACGTCCCTTCGCCGGAGGAACGATCCGCGGAAATGCGTTCCGGCGCGACAACGATTACCAGCAGTTCAACGTGAACGTCGACGCGCCGAGTACGAACGCGCGCGTGGATAACACCTCGAAGGGCGGAGCGCTCGAGTGGACCCTCCCCACTTCGGTGGCGGGCATGCCGCTGGGACTGACGTTCGGCGCGGAGTACACCCGCAACGACATCACCTACCGGATATTCAGCGTTCCCACCACGAGCGCTCCCGGGTTCGAGGAAGATTGCGACCAGAGCACCGGGCTCTGCGAGAACGCGCGCGTGAACGAGGACGATGCGGCGCTGTACGCGCAGGGCGTGCTGAGCGTAACCCCCGCGCTGGCTGTCACGGCGTCCATGCGCGGCGACTACGTACGCATCCCCTTCCGCGACCTGCGCGATCCGGAGAACGACGGCACGAACACCTACCGCCGCTTCTCTCCACGGCTCGGCGTGAATTACTATCTCAGCCCCAGCGTGCGCGGCTACGCGGCGGTGAGCACCGGCTTCCGCGCCCCGGCGCCGCTCGAGCTGGCATGCGCCGACGAGACGTCACCCTGCTCGCTCCCCTTCGCGCTCGGCGACGATCCGCCGCTGGACCCGGTTACGGTGGTGAACTACGAGAGCGGCATGGACTGGGAGCCGCGCGAGGGCACTAACCTCGACGTCGTGGGCTTCAGGGAGGACACGCGCAACGAAATCCTGTTCGTCGCATCCAGCACGACCATGGGCTTCTTCCAGAACATCGACCGCGCGCGCCGCCAGGGCATCGAGGCAAGCGGCTCCATCACGCTCCCCGCGGGCTTCCGTGTATTCGGCTCCTACGCGCTGATCGATGCCACGTATCAGAGCCCCGTGCTCCTCGCGTCCGAGATGCCCCAGCCCGACTCCGCGCGCCCCGGCGATCGGTTCCCGCTCTCGCCAAGGCATCGCGGTAGCGTGGGAGTAGAGCTCACGCACGTCATAGACAAATCCCTGATCGGTGCGCAACTCTCGGTGCAGGCGGTGTCGAGCCAGTACCTGCGCGGAAACGACGAGAACCTCGATGAGGTGAACCTCTCTTCCGGTGGCGACGAGGGACGTGTGGTTAGCGGCTCCGTACCCGGCTACACGGTAGCGAATCTCCAGCTGCGCTACGAGCGCCCGCATATCGCGCTAACCGCGCACGTCCAGAATCTCTTCGACCGCGACTACGAAACGTTCGGCATCTTCGGCGAAAACCCCGTGGGGCCCATCGGCGGCCCCCGCCCTTCCTCGCCCGTCCTCGAACGCTTCCTCAACCCCGGGTATCCGAGGACGTTGAGTGTCTCCGTGGAGTTGAGTCGGTAGGCGGCTGGTCGGGATCACCTCGGGTGGCTGGTTCATCGCGCGGACCTGCGGACGCGGAGGTCACGGAGATGAACCGAGAGAGCGCGGAGAACACCTTGCGGGGATGGGCATCCAGCCCCTCGTCGGAGATCCCGAGAGGGAGAGCTCGGTGTGAATGGGGGAACTGCTCGCTCGCCTCGGGTTCTGCCCACCTGGGCAGGACTCCAACTGCGGGAGCAGTCCCCCCAAGACTCACCAGACTTTCACTGGAAGCGATGTCGGAACGGAGCGCGGAGTGCCATTCGTAGAGGAGCCCCTCCGCGCTCTCTCTTTACCCCTCCGCGACCTCCGCGTGAACCGCGGGCTGCCCCCTCCCCCGCAGACCAAGCATACGAGCCACGTCACGCTAGAACCCTTCGAACGCCGATCGTGGCACCCGGGTGGTATCCCCGAGGTACACGAAGTGGATATTCTGGAAGTACTTCCGCGAAACGTTACGGAGTTGGATGCTCGTGAGGTGCCGGAGCTCTTCCATCGACTTGCCCGCCAGGTGGTAATCACCCCGGTAGAGCTGCGCTCTGGCCAGGAAATCCGCCTGCGCGGTGCTCGTCATGTTCTCGGCGAGGAAATCCATCACGAATTGGTCGGTGAAGTAGCGCATGCTGTACAAGCCCCAGTTCAGCTGCTTCAGGTCCTTCATCGCCTCGCGGATCATCGGGAGAACCGTGGACGGTGCGTTGGTGCTCACGTACACGGCACCGGTGCCGATACCACGCTCGATGTATGGGGCACCGGCGGCGTAGCTCAGGCCGTGCTCCTCGCGAATCTCGCTGTGCATCCTCGATGAGAGCAGAGCCGTCGCCACGCGCAACGCCGCGTAGTCCCTTTCCGAGGCCGGAGGGCCCTGGAAGAGTCCGAGGATGTAGTCAGTCGCCACCGGACGCTGGATCATCGTCACCGACGACGCGCTCACGGGGATCGGTGTGGGCAGTGTCCACACGTAACTTCCCGCGGGGAGCTTCGCGAGAGTGCGCGCGACCGCGGCCTCGAGCTGCGGGCGCGTGAGATTCCCCACCGCCACGAGCAGCATGCGCGACGTGACCATCTGCGTCGCCTGGTAGCGCGCCAGCGCCGCGGAGTCGAGCGACGAGAGCGACGCTTCGGTACCGCCTGCCTGGAGCCCGTAGGGATGACCCGCGAAGGCGACGCTGTCGGCCAGCAGCATCGCGTAGCTGTCGGGATCGCTGGTGCGCTGACGGATCCCGCCGATCAGCTGCGACCGCACCACCGCCACGTCCCTCGACGAGAGCGTCGGGTGCATCACTCGTTCGGCGAACACGTTCCACGAGGAATCGAACTCCTGATGGATCCCGCGGAAGCCGAAGAGCGTCCAGTCATCGTCGGCCGAGACGAGAAGCTGGCTTCCGGTGCGAGCCCACGCGGCGCGCGTGGCGTCACCTGGATACTTCGCCGTACCGTACTCGGACGTCCTGAGTAGCAGCTTCTCGATCCCCTGGGTGGCCGGGGTGAGCTGTCGCGTTCCGCCCAGCAGATAGAGGTGAACCGACACCACGTCGTTTCCGAACGACGGGCGCTGGATCACGTGTATGCCGCCGACGTCGTACGAGACCGTGACGCTATCGAGCGGCACCAGGTTCCCTTCCGCCGTGGTTGCGGTGAGACTCTTCTCTGGACGCGCCGTGGCGCAGCCGGCCACGGTGAGCGAAGCGGCCACCGCGAGCGCCGCGAAACCGTGGCGCATCCACGCGCCTGAGCTCTGTGTTTTCATCGCGAGGCCGAGACCATCTGGAGGTACTGGCCGAGGAAGGCGCGCACCTTCGGCGCCTCCTTCTCGGGCGTGAGCACGCCTATCACGAATGGCTTCTCGTTGAGGTAGCGCGCCACGAAACCGCTCAGGTCCGCCGCGCTCCGCTTCGACAGGTTGTCGGCATACCCGAGGTAGTAGTCGAGCCCCGCTATCGACCACCAGTAGCCCACGGTGTGGGCGAGCCCGATGCTCTCCTCCAGCTCGAAAGCAGTAGCGACGCTCCTCCGCTTTTCCACGACCTTCAGAAGCTCGGGGTCGAAGTAGTCATCGGTGCTCATGCTCATCAGCTCTGCCTGCAGCACTGTCAGCGCAGCAGCGAGCTTGTCCATCGAGGTGGTGCCGACGAAGGTGATCGGGCCGGTGTGATCGAGCGTCTGGTAGCCGAATGAGGCCGTGTGGAAGACCCCCGAGTCTACCAGCCGCTTCTGCAGCGCTGACTGCTCGTCGTCCACGAACGCGCTGAAGACGTCGGCCGCGTAGGTGTCGTCGGTGTTGGACCGAACGCTCGGTCCCTGCCACTGGATCTCGATGGTTATCTCGTTCACGTCGCCGGTGACCACCACGGCCTGACTCGAGGTGAGCGGCGGCATGGGGGGCACCGGGAAGGCGGCGTACGGATCGGCTGCGCGCTTCCACCCTCCGAAGCGATCGGCGGCCATCGCGAAGACCTTCGTCGGGTCGACGTCGCCGCTCACTACCAGCGCGGCGTTGTTGGGCACGTAGTAGCGCTCGAAGATCGTCTTCAGATGTGCCGGCGTCACTGCGAGAAGAGCCATCTGATCGCCCAGCGTGTTCTTGCGCGGCCACTGGTTCCCCCACAGGAGCTGCGACAGCTCGTTCTGGAGGTGGAAGCGCGGGTCGGACACATCGCGATTGAACTCGCCCAGGACGACGAAGCGCTCCTTGTTGAGGTCCGCGGCCTCGAAGCGCGGGTCGCGCACCAGGCGCGCCAACACCCGCATCGCGTCGTCGGTACGCCTGGAGGGGAGTGTGAGGTAGTAGGTGACCTGCTCCTGCGAGGTGGTGCCGTTGTACGAGGCGTGCATGGTGGCCGCTTCCTCGAGGAACTCGCGTCCGCCTTCACCGCGGTAGCCCTTGAAGAGCATGTGCTCGAAGAGATGGGGCACACCCTGGTCATCCGGCGTCTGCGACATCGCGCCGGTCTTCACCACGACTTCCACCGTCGCGATGGGAACCGCGTGGTTCTCCACCACGACCACATCCATACCGTTGCCGAGCGTCTGGCGATGAACTATCGCCTCGAGGGCGGTGCGCTGCGCCTGCACCACCGTGGAGCCGGCGGCGAATGCCGCGATCGCCAGGAGCGCGATCGCGGCGTGCCGCTTGGGGGTCATCATTGGGAGGTGGGTTTCAGGGAAGATCCTGCTGCGGCGAGGGATTTTCTACGCGACACCACGTTCTTCTCGAGCCCGGGGACGAAGGTCTCGTACAGCGACCCCGGATGCCACAGCACCCAGCCGTCGTAGCCCGAGTCGTACACTGCACGCTTCTGCTCTTCGATCTCGTGCGCTCCGTAGGCCGGCTTGCCGAGCGTGAATGCCTGCAACCAGGGACGCACTCGCTCGGGCCCGGTGAGACCCAGTGCAAGGTCGCGCTCGTGCGCCCGGCTGATCGCCGCCTTCACTATGGTGTAAGGATCGGCGTTCGGTCGCTCCACGCCAAAAGCGCCGTGCGGATAGTGCGACGGGTATACCATTGGCAGGAGCACGTCGGTCACGGGCGAGAGCTTCTCCCACTGCTGCCCCACCTCGAGCGCACCGGGGACAGTGGTGACGAGGCCGAAGATGTCGGCTGTGCATCCGGCGCCGGCGCGGTGGATGCGAGGGCACGCCTCGCGGAAGAAGTTGGCGAGCGCCTCGGGTTTGGACACTCCATTGGCATCGCGGAAGACCTGCGGCGGGAGGCTCTTGTACGGCTCGGGGAACCTGATGTAATCGAACTGGATCTCACGGAAGCCGAGGCGGGCCAGCTCCTCGGCGACGCGTACGTTGTACTCCCAGATGGTCCGGTCATACGGGTCGACCCACGTGAGTCCGTGCTTGTCGCGCCACGGCTGGCCATCGGGGCGCCGTATGACATGATCCGGGTTGCGGCGCGCGGCTACCGAATCCTTGAAAACGACGATCCGTGCTATGGTGAGGATACCATGTTTATCCAGCGTGTCCAGAAGCGCCCGGAGCTGCGGAACGCTCCCCGCGGTACCCTCGTTGCGCGCCACGGTGGAATCGGCCGAGTGGTAGTTGAGTCCGAACTCGTCCTTCATGTCGATGACGAAGGCGTTGATCTCCGTGCTGTCGGCGATCGCGATGAGACCGCGCATCCGCCGCGTACTCTGCGCGGCCCAGCGGTTCACGTAAAGTCCGCGCACGATCCCCGGCGCTGGTAGGCGGGCGCTGTCGGCGCTCGACGAAGGTTGAGCGGCAGAAGCGCCGACGGGAGTCGTAGCGACGGGAGTGGTAGCGACGGGAGTCGTAGCGACCGGGGTCGTAGCAACGGGGACCGTAGCGGCGGCGGCGGATGTACCGGTGTCCTGCACACCGCCGCAGGCGGCGAGCGCCACGACGAGGACGAAGATGCTTCTCATGCTGCTTTTTCTCGGGGGAAAGGGACGGAGAATATAAGGACGCCCTGCGCTTCCGTCATAGGCCATACGAACCGGCGGCGCTTCCGTCACCAGCTATATTCTGTGCATGCGCGCGGCCGCCCCATCCATCCTGCTTCTCCTCCTGGCCGCCGCGGGGTGCCGCACCGAGAGCGCCGCTCCGCCGCGCGCCGAGCTGCTCGTGGCGGCCGGTGATTCCACCTACTGGATCAGCTCCGGCCCGAGGGGACTGCGCTCGCGCGGCTCCCCCATCCAGCTCGCCCGCTTCGGCGGGCGATTCTACGAGGTCTACGTCGTGGACGACGACCGGTCGTACACTGACGCGGAGGTCGTGGCCCAGCAGGTGTGGCGGCGCGACCTGATCACCAACGACTCGGCACTCGTTTTCCGCGACACCACTATCCTCGGGCTGGAACGCTGGTATGCGCGAGCCCACCCCGACGACCGCAGACTCGACCCCGACGAGTCGCTCGGCGACATGCCCCACGTCTCCGCCACCAGCCGCTTCGACCTGCTCGACCAGTTCGGTCCTTTCATGTCGTACGATTACACCGCCGACCTGATCGTGACCGCCGGCGACGAGTGGCACTTCGCCAGGCGCGGGGTGCTCGATCTCCGCGACGGAGGCGACGCCTCCCTGGCTACCCTCGTCGGCGACAGCGCCGCCCGCTCTCTCCGGAAGAAGGGATCCGCGCTCTTCGCCCAGGCGCTGGATTCCGTGCTAGCATCCAAGGATGCCCGTGCTCGCGAAGCCGCGGACGCGATAGGCGACTTCGGCTTCGACAGCACGAGCTTCGCTCTCCTGTCGTACGGTAACGTGCCGGAGGTGGAGTTCGTGGCGCCGGGGCACGGCACGCGCGCCGGTGGACTGATCCTCCCCCTCCCTCCGATCCGAGTTCCCGAGCCCCCCTGGTGGAGCGAAGTTAGGCGCACGCTCCCCGCCAGCGCGGACAGCGCCGGTGAGAGCTGGCGCCACGATCACTTCCAGCTCGTGGCGCGCCTCAACGACGCTCAGGACAGCGCGCACCTCACTCTCGTGGACAGCGCCGGACGCGAGTGGCCGCTCGGCGTGACCGGTACACCGGTGCGCCACGTCTACTGGCTGGACCGCCCGCAGACCGACAGTACCACAATCCGTGCCCTCGCCCGCGCGTTCGACGAGGCCGCACTCTACTCCGATGATGCACGCACAGCCATGACCGAGCCCACGACCACCGATACCCGACTCGCCGCAAGAGCGGCACGCCCGGCACGCGACTCCCAGCACGAGACCTCCGAGATCATGATGCCCCAGCACGCCAACATCCTCGGGCACGTCTTCGGCGGAGTGATCCTCTCCATGATGGACCGCACCGCGGCAGTCGCCGCCATCCGGCACGCGCGTGGCAACTGCGTCACCGTTTCGGTGGACCGCGTGGACTTTCGCGAGCCGATCCACGTCGGCGACCTCGTGATCATGAAGGCCAGCGTCAACTACGCCGGCCGCACCTCAATGGAGATCGGCGTTCGGGTGGAAGCGGAGAACATGATAGATGGAGTACGCCGGCATACCAATTCCTGCTACCTCACTTTCGTCGCCATAGACCGCAACGGACGCCCGGTGGAGGTGCCGCAGCTGCTCCCCGAGACACCCGCCGAGGAACGACGCTACGCAGCGGCGATGGAGCGCCGCCGGCGGCGGCTCGAGGAACGCGCCGCCGAGAACGGGTGATGCGCCGCGCTCCACGCCACTTGCCCCGCTCCATCGACACCGACACCATTCCGGTATCATGAGGACGTTGTACACAGTAGAGCAGGCGAACCGCACGCTCCCGCTGGTCAGCCGGATCGTGGGCGACATCGTAGCGCTCTACCCGAGGTGGCGCGAGCGCGTGACCGAGATAGAGATCAGGGCCGGAGGCGCCACTCTGGATGAGCCGGATCCTCGCACCGCGGAGCTCGAACGGGAGGCTCAGGAGATAGCCGCGGAGATAGACGCGTGCATCCGCGAGATCCGCGACCTCGGGATCGAGTACCGCCTCCCCCTCGACGCGGGCCTCGTGGACTTCCCGGGCGAGCGTGAGGGAAGGCGTATATTTCTCTGCTGGCGGTTCGGCGAGAGAGCAGTGGAGCACTGGCATGAGACCGACGCCGGTTACGCGGGACGTCAGCCGATCGAGGAAGGGACTTCCGACGTCGCCACCATCCATCCTGAGAGGAGATGAGAACATTCCAATCGCCCGACGGCACGGTCTGGACCGTCGTGGTGACGAATCCCGGAGCCAGCAACGCCATGGTCGTCTTCAAGTACCCTGATGGACGTACCGCTAGGCGCGATCGCTACAACTGGTACCAGGCCAGGACTCCCGAAGCCCGCAACGTCACCGGCCGGCTCGACCCGAAGACCGTGCTCGACTCGATCACCGAGCCGCAGATGGCGCTCCTGTTCCGGAGATCGATGCTCATCTCCGCCGCCGACAACCCACTCGGAATTCCCGTAACCAACTTCGCGGTCTAGCGCGGAGACCGCATCGAGCGCGATCAGTGGCCGCGCTCGCCTATCCTGCCTGCGCGTGGCTCTTCTCGTCCGCGAAGTGGACGTCGATCGAGGTGCCATCGCGCGCAGCCAGCACGTTCTCGAAAACCTCGCGCGCTTCGCGCACGAGAGTGGATGTGTCGCGCGAGTAGCGCGCCGAGAAGTGCGTGAGCGCCAGCTGCTTCACACCCGCGCGTTGCGCTACTCGCGCCGCCTCTCGCGCGGTGGAGTGGCCGGTCTCGGCCGCGCGCGCGGCCTCCTCGTCGCCGAAGGTGGCCTCGTGCACCAGCAGATCCGCATCGCGCGCCATCTCCACCGTGGTATCGCTCGGCCGCGTGTCGCCAGAGAGCACTACTTTTCTCCCGGCGCGCTCCGGCCCCACCAGCACTTCGGGGTGGATGACGCGTCCATCTTCCAGCGTGACTGCCCGGCCCTTGTGGATCTGCCCCCAGAGCGGACCCTCCGGTATCCCGAGCTCGCGCGCCAGCTCGGGATTGAAGCGCCCGCGTCGCTCCTCCTCCACCAGCGCGTAGCCGAGCGCGTTCACTCCGCGGTGCGAGGTGGCGAAGGGAATGATCTCGTAGCCAGCGCGCCCCACCCGGCTGTTCTGGTCCAGCTCGATGATGTCGATCGGGAAGCCTACCCGATCCACGCCGAAGTGCGCTGCCTCACGCAGCACTCGCCTCGTACCCCTCGGTCCCCACAGACGCATCGTCTCCTTCCTCCCCTGCAGCGCCAGCGTGCGGAAGAGACCGATGATGCCTATCACGTGGTCGCCGTGCAGGTGTGTGAAGAAGATGTCGTCGAGCGCGAACGACACCCCATAGCGCATCATCTGCCGCTGGGTGCCCTCGCCGCAGTCGAACATCAACGTCTCGCCTTCGCGCACGAGCGCTATCGACGAGACCCCCCGTTCCACGGTAGGGCGGGCGGCGGAAGTACCGAGGAAGCGAATACTGAGCGACATGGGGTTGGAATATACCGGCAGAGCCGAGCCCGGAGCGACAGCCGCGCTGCATTCCCCCAGCGCCGGCGCGACCGCCGCCCGCGTCGCGATGCCGGCCGCTCCTGCCTTCCTCCGGCCGACTAGCGGTACGTCTCGAAGAAGCCTTCCCCTTCACCGCGCAGCGGTTGCCCGTCCACCACGCCGCTCAGGCGCGCTCTCCCCTTCATCTGCACGAAGTAGGGCGTGGTGAGCATCCGTGCCGCGCGCGTTTCGCCGCGCTCCACGAGCGAGCCGCGCGTGTCGGTGGCGATCGCATCCTCGATGGTCAGCTCCACACGGATCGTGTCGCGCCCACGTGCGTCGGCCAGCACCGCGCTCGACGGAACGTGAATCGTGCGACCGTCCACGGTCACCGTTGCATCATCTACGTAGCTTATCTCGCGCGGCCTGAAGAGCGCGCGGAATCCCAGCGAGTCGACGAGGTAGAGAAAGAGCGGCGGTGGGGAACCCACACTGCTGGGCGGCTCCACGCGCCCGTACAGCAGTGTGTACGAGCCCACGCGCGTCGCACCCCACTGCCAGCGCACGCCGCGCCACACTCCCCAGTTGTGGTCGTGGTACGACTGCGCCGACTCGTAGCGCTCGCAGCTACCCGACACGCAGATCGTGCCGCTCGCGTTGGCGCGTAGCCCTGGCACCGCGTAACCGGAGGTGAACTCGCCGCTCGCCAGCGTGGCGCCCGGGAAGAGCGCGCCCGGCACTGGCGTCACCACCAGATCCACCGTGACCACGGCCGGGCTGCCCTCCTCGCGCGCCCGCGCGTGGATCTCGTAGCTGGCGTTGTGCCCCGGCCCGCGCCCGCCAGCGGTGCTGTCGGCCGGCAGGAGCTTCACGGTCGCACCGCCCATTGCCAGGTCCGGCGTCTCGGTGGAGAAGCGGATGCTGTCGCTAGGCAGCGTGGTCGCGAAGCGCCGCGTGCGGCCGCCCTGCGTACGCAGAGTGATGGCCAGCTGGCCACCCCACTCGCCCCCGCGAATGTCGCCACCGATGATGTACGAGATGAAAGCCCAGCGCCGATGGTCGGCCGAGAGAACGTTGAAGTAGTGCCACTCGCCCCAGCTCTCCGGGTTCGCCAGCCCTTCAGGCTGGTGGTGGAAGTGATCGACGTCGGAGTAGAGCTGGTATGGCGTGGGCCCGATCCACCGGCGATCTCCGGCATCGTCGCTCCACTCGCCCGCCGAGAGCGGCGGCACCGCACCGAGTGCTTCGCTGCGCGACGGCACCTCGCCAGTGGCGAGCACTGCGTACTCGGCGCCGTGCGCGCGCAGATAGAGCAGCTTCCTGGTGATCTGCGGCGCGGCCACCTTCACCGATCGGGAGAGCCGCGGAGAGGCGAGCAGCTGGCGGTAGATGAATCGGGCGTTGTCTATCGAGAAGTACAGACCGCCCACTCCACCCGTCTTCATCACCTCCACGTCCATTCCGGACGGAAGTACGGTGATCTCACCGCCACCTACCAGCCGCTCGTCGCGCGCCTGCGTTAGGAGCGCCTCGCCGATGGCGAGGAGCACGATCATCACGCCCACGCCAAGCGCGTAGCCGAAGAGAAGAAAGAGCGATCGCCACGGCCTGCTGGCCAGGCTTCGCAGCGCGAGGAGAGCTATCACGCGCTCTCGTTCCAGGGCGGCGGCGAGCCCTCGCGCGGCACGATGAAGCGGAGGGCGGCGTCGTCTTCACCGATGATGCGCTTGGCGAGCTCCGCCTCCCCGCCGTCGTCGCGCACCCGTCGAGCCGGATCGTCGAGCAGCTCGGCGGCCTCGTCGCGGGTGAGCGTGGCCAGATACACGTCGGCCCAGGGGCCGTAATCGAAGCGCAGGTACGCCGCGCGCGACGCCACGGCGCTCACCAGCGGGTGGTCCGCCCGGATGGGCACGGAGATGTCGGGGTGGAGAGCCGGCAGCGTGAGCGCGACCAGGGCCGCGTGGCTCTGGTCGAGCGGATGCGGCTCCTCCTCGCGCGGGAACCCGCTCTCGATGCGATTGAGCTCGTCGGACGAGATCTCCAGTGGCTCCCACTCGAGAAATGCTCCACGCGACTCGGCCCTCCCCCGAGCGAGGAGCGCGCGCACGTCTTCGCGCTCTCGTCGGCCATCGAGCAAGTAGGCCACGAGCGTCTTAAGCGGCCACTCGGCCACCACGGCGTCCGCGCCATCACTCCTGCGGCGGTACAGCACCCGTGTCGTCGTTCCCGGCTCGTACACGCGACACCTCTTGGTGAACGATCGCGCCATCCCGGGGTCAGGTCTTGGCTTGATGCATCTTCCGGCAGTCGCCGGAAGATGCATCAAGCCAAGACCTGACCCCGGGATGGCGCGATCGTTCACCAAGAGGGGTCGCGTGTACGAGCCGGGAACGAC
>DATCXR010000018.1:0-6598 GCA_036565685.1 Gemmatimonadaceae bacterium | reverse complement strand
CGGCTACCGTTCCCGAGCGCGCGCGAGCAGCTCTGCCGGCGCTAATTGCCGAGCCGCTCGGCGAGGGCTTCGATGTAGCTAGCGCGCTCTCCGGCAGCGTGAACAGAATACGAGGTGCCCCGCTGCAGCGGGAGCTGGTGGAGCTCAGGCGTCAGCTGAGCATCGCCACCGAAGCGGAGAAGGATGCCATCATCGCGGAGATGGAGCGCAAGCGAAGGGAGCTCTCCGCTCTCGGGATACGCCGATACAAGGGGTTTTCGCTGGACAACAACCATTCAAGGGAGGGCGCGTGAATCCAGATCTGGCAGCTCTGTTGACCCTGCAGGACGATGACTCCGCGATGTCCGCGATAGACGAACGACTTCGCGAGCTGGATCGGCGCACCGAAGCACTCGACCACGAGCGGGCGGCCGTCAACGCGTCCATGGAGCGCACCCGCGCGAGCGCGGAAGCAGCCGAGAAACAACGACGCGAGCTCGCGCACAAGATCGACGATCACCGCGCGATGCAGGAGCGCAACATCTCGGTGCTCGACTCCGTACGAAAGCAGCGCGAGGCGACTGCCGCGATGACGCAGGTGGACATGGTGCGGCGCGTGCTGGCCCAGGAGGAGAGCGATCTCCAGGCGCTCAACGGCCGCATCGCCGACCTCAAACGCGCCGAGGAAGCGGCACTGAAGGAGCTCGGTGAGATGGACGAGCGGCAGAGCGCCGAGCGCGCCGAAATCGCCCAGGCGCGCAGCGATCTGGAGGGCGAGCTGGAGGGGGTGCGTACGAAGCGCGCGACATCAGCCGCAAGAGTACCGCGCAACATCCTTACCAAGTACGAGCGGATTCGCGGCCGCGAGAAGTCGTTCGCTCTCTATCAGCTTCGCGGTGCCGCGTGCGGGCGCTGCAACACAGCGATACCGCTGCAGCGCAGAAACGTCATGGCGGCTGGTCGCACGATAGAGGTGTGCGAGGGATGCGGTGTGCTGTTGTACACGCCGCGTTGAGGCGAGCTGCGCTTGCCCCGGCACGGCGGCGCCGGATAGCTTTCGCCGTGTGACAGCCCCGTCCTCTACCACACGCGCGAGCCACGCTGCTCCCCGTGAACGACCGAGCGCGCGCTGGGTTCGCCCCCAGCTGCCGGACGAGCTGGCCGTGGGTACCCTCGCGGCGGAGCTGCGTCTTCCCGTCCCGATTTGCCAGCTGCTCTGCCAGCGTGGCTACGCCGACGTAGAGCCGGCCAAGCGCTACCTCCGGCCACGACTCGATCAGCTCCACGATCCGTCGCTCCTCCTCGACCTCGACAGGGCGGTGGAGCGCCTCGTGCGCGCGATACGTTCGCGTGAGCTGATCATGGTCCACGGCGACTACGACGTGGACGGGATGTGCTCCACCACGCTTCTCATGCGCGCCATCACAGGCTTCGGCGGCTGCGCCACCCCGTTCATTCCACGGCGTCTCGAGGACGGCTACGATCTCTCGATGGCGGGCGTGAACGCGGCGATCGCCGCCGGCGCGAAGGTGCTCATCACCTGCGACTGCGGCACGAACGCGCTCGCTCCCGCGGCTGCCGCAGCGGCAGCGGGGATCGACGTGATCATCTCCGACCACCATCTCCCCGGCGGCCCGCTTCCGGAATGCGTTGCGGTTCTCAATCCCAGGCGACCGGGCTGCGAGTACCCGGACAAGGATCTCGCGGCGGTCGGCGTGGCGTTCAAGATCGCCCTCGCTCTCGCGAGTGCGCTGGGAGAGAGCGAGGAGCCGGTGCTGCGCATGCTGGATCTCGTTGCCCTGGCGACCATCGCCGACATCGCGCCGCTCCGCGGAGAGAACCGTGTGATGGCGCGCTACGGCCTGCGTCGTCTCGCCGCCAGCCCGATCCCGGGGCTGCGTGCACTGATCCGGGCCGCCGGTATCGAAGGGAAGCCGCTCACCGCGGGGCGCGTGGGCTTCATACTCGCGCCGCGACTGAACGCCGTCGGTCGTCTGGGCCACGCATTGCGTGGAGTCGAGCTGCTCATGACGGAGGACGAGCACGAGGCCAACACCATCGCGCGCGAGCTCGAGGAGCTCAACCGCCGCAGGCAGGAGCTCGACCGCGGCACGCTCCGCGAGGCGTCGCTCATGATCGATGCGCTCGATCTCGACGCGACCTACGGCATCGTCCTGGGCGGCCACGGCTGGCACCCCGGCGTGATCGGTATCGTGGCGTCGCGTCTCGTGGAAGAGGTGTGCAGGCCGGTGGTGATGGTGGCGCTGGACGGCGAGACGGGGAAGGGCTCCGGCCGATCGATAAGCGGCTTCGATCTGCACGGCGCGCTCACCGAGTGCGCAGACCTTCTCATCCGCTTCGGCGGCCACCGCGCGGCGGCCGGCGTGACCGTCGCCACGGAACGCATGAGCGAGTTCCAGGCTCGCTTCAATGAAGTGGCCCGCGCGCGGCTCACGCCCGAAGATCTCATCCCCGAGGTGAAGGTGGACCTCGACATCACGCTCTCCGAGGCGACGGCCGACCTCGAAGCGCTCCTCCGGCACTTCGAGCCCTTCGGCGTCGGCAACGCCACTCCGGTTCTCGCGGCGAGCGGAATACGTCTCGCCGCTCCGCCCCGCGTTCTTCGCAACGGCCACCTCAAGCTTCGCCTCGCGGGCGACGGCGTGGAGCTCGACGCGATAGGGTGGGGGATGGCGCACCTGGCGCCGCGTCTCTCCACCTCCACTCCGCTCGATGTGGCGTTCCGGCTCGAGCGCGACGAGTGGAATGGCGAGACACGGCTGCAGGCGCGGCTCGCCGACGTGCGTGAGAGCGACTGAGCCGCATCCTGGATGCGGATCGTCAGTGGCCGCTGGCGCGGACGAGTCATCAAGGCGCCCACCGACTCGCGCGTGCGACCGACGGCCGACCGCGTTCGCGAGGCGTGGATGAGCATCGTCCAGCACGATCTCCCCGGTGCGCGCGTTCTCGACCTCTTCGCCGGCTCGGGCGCTCTCGGGCTCGAGGCGCTATCGCGCGGCGCGGAGCACGCGGACTTCGTGGAGCTGGGGCGGCGAAGCCTCGCCGCGCTCGGCGCCAACATAGAGGTGCTCGGGGCGGAGGAGCTCAGCACAGTTCACCGTGGCGACGCCGTGCGCTTCGTTGCGAGGCTCGAAGTCGACGCTTACGATATCGCGTTCGCCGATCCGCCCTACGGACTCGGCATGGCGCTGAGCCTCGCCGAGCGCTGGCGAGAGGTTCCCTTCGCCGCCTTGCTGACCATAGAACATTCGGTACGAGAGGACATTCCCGGCGACGATCGCCGTGTGTACGGCGACACCGCGATAACCATAATGCGCGCCGGGAAAGCTGGTTGAGGATACATCACATGCGGGACTCCTGACGGACGTACAACTTCGACGCCTGTACACATGGGAATCGCCATCTACGCGGGGAGCTTCGACCCGGTCACGCGGGGCCACGAGGATCTCATTCGTCGCAGTCTCACCTTCGTGGACCGTCTCGTCGTGGCCGTAGCCACAAATCCGGGAAAGCAGCCGCTCTTCTCGGTCGAAGAACGCAAGGGTTTCATCAGGACCGCGGTGGGCGATGACCCGAGAGTCGAGGTTCGAGACTTTCACGGCCTCCTCGTGGACTTCGCGCGCGAGGTGGGTGCCACGCTCTCGATACGCGGCCTCCGAGCCGTGTCGGACTTCGAGTACGAGTTCCAGATGGCCCTCATGAACCGGCATCTGAACGAGGAGATGGAAACCGTGTTCATGATGCCGAGCTTCGACCTCACCTACGTGAGCTCCAGCCTCGTGCGCGAGGTGGCGCGATTCCACGGCGAGACCACCGACCTGGTAAACCCCGCGGTCCACGCTGCGCTCGTGGAGCGCTTTTCCGGCGCGTGAGCATTGCAGCGTGAGAGTCGCAGCGTGAGAGTCGCAGCGTGAGCTTCGTAGCACGACTGCGCTCGCGCGCCGCGGAGGTGCGCCGGCGCGTGGTCTTCCCGGAGAGCGGCGACGATCGCGTGCTTCACGCCGTGCGAGCGCTGCGCGAGCTGGGGATAGCGGACCCGCTGCTGGTAGTTCCGCCGGGCGAAGAGGGCGCGCGCGGAGCAGCGCTTTTGACGGGCGCTCCGTGCATCGATCCCCTCACCGATCCGCGCCGCCCAGCGGTGGTCCGGTGGCTCCTGGAGCGGAGAGCTTCGCGCGGGCTTACCGCTGCCGCGGCCGAAGCTCTCGCGTTGGAGCCGCTCTTCTTCGCGGACACGCTGGTAGCGCTCGGGGAGGTGGACGGCTGTGTGGCCGGAGCCGCCACCACCACCGCCGATGTGCTGAGGGCCGCCCTCTGGAGCGTTGGCCCGGCGCGCGGCGTACGGACCGTCTCGAGCGCGTTCTACATGGTGGTCGCTCCCTTCCGTGGGGAAGAGGAAGAAGTGCTCACCTTCGCCGACTGCGCCGTCGTGATCGAGCCGAGTCCGGAGCAGCTGGCCGACATCGCCATCGCCGCCGCACGCGACCGGCTGCTCGTGGTGGGAGACGAGCCGCGCGTGGCTCTCCTCTCGTATGGTACCGCTGGGAGCGGCATCGGACCGTCCGTGGATCGGGTCCGCACCGCTGTCGAGCTCGTCCGCGAGCGTGCGCCGGGTCTCGCTGTGGACGGGGAATTGCAAGGCGATGCCGCGCTGGTTCCTGCGGTCGCCGGCCGCAAGGCGCCCGACAGCGAAGTAGCAGGCCGCGCGAACGTGCTTATCTTCCCCTCACTGGATGCTGGCAACATCGCCTACAAGCTCGTAGAGCGCATCGCGCACGCATGGTCGATCGGCCCCATCGTCCAGGGACTGGCGCGGCCGTGCAGTGATCTCTCGCGCGGGGCCTCCGCCGATGACATTATCAACGTGGCCGCAATCAACGCTCTCCAGGCGTCGGGTGCGGAGCATGCCAACACGGATGGACCAAGAAGGGAGAATCAGCAATGAGCTTCGCTATCAAGAAGGACGGAGACATCGTGGTGGTGGACGTGGAGGGACAACTCATCGTGGGCAACAGGCAGGAGCTCAAGCAGAAGGTCCTGGATGAGCTCGAGCGTGGCGAGAGGAAATTCCTCGTCGACTTCAGCCGCACCGGCTACATCGACAGCTCCGGCCTTGGCGTCCTCGTCTCGCTCTCCAAGAAGATCCGTGAACAGGGCGGTGAGCTGCGCCTCGCAGATCTCAACGACGATCTGAAGACCCTCTTCGAGCTCACGAAGCTCGATACTCTCTTCCAGATCTCCGACACCCGCGAGATGGCGCTGCAGTCCTTTTAGGAAAAGGGGAAGGAAACAGGAAACAGGAAACAGGTAACGGCCTCGGAGGTGGGGTCCTTACCGGCGGGAGTCGGTACCTGATTCCTGCTTCCTGTTTCCTGTTTCCTTCTCCCTCTTGTCCCGCCCCAACCCTCACCCCCGCATCATGCAGTCCTCCCCCCCCACGTCTCCGCCACTGCGAAATGTCCGTGTCGCGCTCGAGGTCGAGATACCGAGCGATGTGCGCTACATAGAGCAGGTGGTGGAGGTGGTCGCGCGCCAGTGCAGACAGCTCGCGTACAACAAGCGACAGACCACCCTCAACGTGCCCGTGGCGCTCACCGAGGCGCTCTCGAACGCCATCCTTCGCGGAAACGCCGAGGAGCCGACCAGGCACGTTCAGGTTCGTTGCGACGTGGACAGCAACCGGCTCGTGGTCGAGATAGTCGACGAGGGGAGCGGCTTCGATCTGACAGGCTGCATGGAAGACCCGACGCTGCCGGAGAACATCGTCCGCGAGGACGGACGCGGACTCTACCTGATGTCCCGCCTCATGGATTCAGTGGAGCGCTTCAGCAATCACGGCAACGTGGTTCGCATGACGCTCCGACGGCATGACTGATCTGCAAAACGTCCTCACCGCGTTCCGCGACGCTACCCGCTGTAGCGCCGCACTCTGGACGCAGGACGACGACCGTCCGCCAGAGAGGGTGGCTACGTCGGTGCCGGCCGTGGGGATACTCGGCTGGACACCTCCCTTCGAGGACGGCCCTCCCCGGCGCATCCCTTCACCGAGCGGGCCGGTGATGGTGGCTTCGCTCCCCGGCGCGCGCCGCGCGTGGCTGGTGGTGGGACCCTGCGCGGGCGAGAACGGTGCCGATCAGATAGAGGCCTACCTGCGCTTCCTCCTTCCGGTGATCTCGCAGTATCTATCGAGCGGTCTCGAGGTGGAGCACGCGGCCAACGAGCTCGCCGAGCGCTACGAGGAGATAAACCTCCTCTACACGATCACGGAGATCCTCGGTCGCACACTCTCCCTGGAGGAAGCGGCGGCCACGATCCTCCGCGAGATCTCCGAGACTGTGGGCGCGCGTCGAGGCTCGATCCTCGTGCACGACCGCGTCACCGACACGCTCCAGTGCGTCGCGGCGCTCGGCGCGGCAGCCATGGACGTTCCGCCCATCGCACTCGATGATCCGGGCAGCGTCTCGGCGAGAGTATTGCGCGAGAGGCGCGCGACGATCGCCGAGGAGGAGCCCGAGTCGCCCACGTGCGCCGCCGAATCGCTGTACCGGCACGGAACCATGCTCTCGGTGCCGATCAGATAGAGGCCTACCTGCGCTTCCTC
>DATCXR010000182.1:0-2568 GCA_036565685.1 Gemmatimonadaceae bacterium | reverse complement strand
TATCGCGCGGTCGCACGACCGCGGGATAGGTGGGCCGCGGAGCACGCTGCCGACGGCGTATCTGCGCTGGCTATTTACGCAGGACGGCAAGCTCCCGGCGCACGTCGAGAGCCACATCAGGGAGCGCGTGCTCGGCGGACGCGATCCAGCCAGCAGCAGCGGTAGCGATTGGCCCACCGGCTGGCTACTGGGCGTCCGCGCGCTGCACAGCCGGCGCGCGCCGGGCAACACCTGCCTCTCGGCGCTGCGAGCCAAACCAATTACCGAATACCAGCGGGCCGAGAACGACAGCAAGGGTTGTGGCGGAGTGATGCGCGTGGCGCCGGCGGCGCTGGTCGAGGCATACGACCCCGACGAGGATGCCGAATGGGCATTCGAGCTGGGGTGCGACTCGGCGGCGTTCACGCACGGGCATCCCACGGGTTGGCTCGCGGCGGGCGCGTTCGCGCGGGTTCTCTCGCTGCTGCGCGGCGACGTCTCCATCGAGGCGGCGGCCCGGAACGCGATCGAACGACTCGAGCGAGAGAAGAGCTCCGAGGAGACCATCGCCGCGATAGAAGCGGCGCTGAAGCTCGCGAAGTCGAAGGCGCCGAGCAGTGCCGAGACCATCGAGCAGCTCGGCGGTGGGTGGATAGCGGAGGACGCGGTGGCGATCGCGTTGTTTGCCGCGATGCGCGCCGAGGGTGATTTCGAGAGGGGAGTACGGCTTGCGGTGAATCACTCGGGCGACAGCGACAGCACGGGGGCCATGACTGGTCAGTTGCTCGGGATCGTGCATGGTGAGAGTGCGATTCCGGAGCGGTGGCTCGACGTGCTGGAGCTGCGTTACGAGATCGAGGCGATGGCGGAGGACCTCGGCACCGGGTGGCGGGGGAGCGGGGAGTGGAAGGAGAGGTACCCGCCATGGTGACGCGCACGCGAGTTGCGGGGACGAAGTTACTGCCGTAATCTTCGCGACATAAACGTCATCCCCGCGACACAGACGTCATCCCCGCGAAAGCGGGGATCCATGTTACTCGAGCAGAACATGGATCCCCGCTTTCGCGGGGATGACGTCTCTTGTGCGGGGATGACGTTTCTCGTGCGGGGATGACGTTTATGACGTTTCTTGTGCGGGTATGACGGGCTCAGGGAGTGAATGCCGGAGGTATCCGCCCGCGATCTTCGATGCTGCGCGTGTACCCCGGTAAATTGCAGGTATCGCTCACGCCAGGATCGGCGGTATCAACGAGCCGATCGGAGGAGCCGTAGCGATCGTGAAGCGACGAAGGGGGAATCATGACGCGTGAAAGCAAAGTCGCAATGAACGAGAGTGCTGCCCGGATCGGTACCACCCCCGCAGGCTGCCTGAGTGCGGGGACTGGAATGCTCTTTCCCGATGTCACACTACCGACGCCCGATGGCATGCCCGTCTCGCTCGGTCAGTACCGGGGGAGGAGGAACCTGGTGGTCGTACTGCTCGGCGCGGGCGCGCCGGACGAACGTGTCGCCAGCCTGCTCGGGCAGCTCGCGCAATCGAGCGCGGCGCTCGACGAGGAAAATGCCAAGCTGCTAGTGATCCGCACCGACGATACCGACCAGTCATCGATGGGCGAGCTGCCATCGGTGACGGTGCTCGTGGATGAGGACGGAGCGTTCCATCGGAGCATGGGAGCGGTGGATGCGGCAGGCCACCCGTCGCCCGCACTGTACATCACCGATCTTTATCGGGAGATCTACCTCGCCGCCCGTCCGGGGGAGTCTACCTGGCCGGAGAACGCCGAGGCCGTGCAGAGCTGGCTCGTGTTCATGAACATTCAGTGCCCGGAGTGCAACGTACCGGAGTGGTAGTGCGGGGGCGGGCGCTGGCCCGTTCTACGATTGGGTTGTCGCGTCCCGCGCGGCCTCAGCGCACCTCTTCGAGTGCGGCTCCGCCGGTGATGTCGAGCGGGTAGACGCCACTGAAGCACGAGGTGCAGAAGCGATCCTCCGGCAGCCCCGTGGCCTCGATCATCCCGTCGTACGACAGAAATGAGAGCGAGTCCGCGCCGATGTACCGCCGGATCTCCTCGATGGACATCCGCGCCGCCACGAGGTCGGCCGAGTTCGGGAGGTCTATCCCGTAGATGTCCGGATAGCGCACCGGCGGCGAGGAGACCAGAAAGTGCACCTCGCGGGCGCCCGCGCGTCGCAGCATCGCGACGATCTGCCGCGACGTGGTCCCGCGCACCAGTGAGTCGTCCACGACCGCCACGCTTCGACCGCGCAGTACATCGGCGATGGGATTCAGCTTCATTCGCACTCCCTGCTCGCGCAGCTGCTGCGCCGGCTGGATGAAAGTGCGGTGGATGTAGCGGTTCTTGACCAGTCCCACATCGAGCGGAATTCGCGCCTCGCCGGCATAGCCGATCGCGGCAGGGATTCCGGAGTCGGGGACCGGGATGACGACGTCCGCCGCCACCCGATGCTCGCGCGCCAGCTGGATGCCGAAGCGGCGGCGCACCTCGTTCACACGCTGCCCGAGCAGGACGCTGTCGGGACGCGCGAAGTAGACCAGCTCGAAGATGTCCAACTGCGCCCGTCCGGGCG
>DATCXR010000527.1:0-21683 GCA_036565685.1 Gemmatimonadaceae bacterium | reverse complement strand
GCCACTTGCACGACGCGCACTGGAAGGGCCGTGGCGGTATGGGGACCGAGACGGACGGTCACGAGCGCGTCGCCGCTCCCCTTACTCAGAAACAGTCCCCCTGCCGCGTCGAGCGCCAGAACCGCTGGATTGGAGCTTTCCCATTGCGGGGCCGAGTACGTCCACTCGGGTACGGAGGTGAACTTGTAGGAGACCAGCTGCCCCACGCTGTGGATCTCGAGGGGACCAGTGATCCCGATGGTGACCTCCGCCTCGGGGTCCACGGGATTGGTATGCGCGAGCTCGCCGCAAGCGAAGAGCGAGCTGGCCAGGATACCTGAGACTACCAGTCGTGGAATGGCGACGTGCGGGCGTAGCGACATGGCCAGAGCGTCAGAAGGTCAGAGACAGACCGAAGTCGGTACGGCCAGCTTCGGATCGGATGGTTGGCTTGATGCCGTAGTCGCTCACCCGCTGCACCTCCGAGCGATGGTGCATCTCGCTTATCCCCGCTTCCACGGCGCCGAGCAGCCAGATGCCCACGCCGGCGACGAGTGCATTGCGGGCAGCAATTCGTTTACGCGATGCGCGCCGATAGAGAACCACGGCCACGTCAGTGTTGGGGTTCGACTGGTAGGAGCGGTAGGCATCCTGGCTGGCGGTGTAGTGCTTGACGGCCAGTGTCAGCGCGACGGCGGATCCGATCGTAAACGCACCCCCCACGGGACGGCCGACGGATAGCTGTCCGAAGCCCGGCAGGACCAGACCCTTCACGATGGTGCGGCCCACCGCCACGTCGCACCGCTCCTGGGGCCGGACGCGATCGAATCGCTCCGCGTAGCCGGGCGGTGCGGATGCAGCGAGGGTGAGACACGGATTGTCGCTCATCAAGCCGCGAATGACGGGTGCCGCGTCGAGCGTATCGTCGATGGCCAGGAGAGAAAGCGCGAGCTGCACGCCTCCCTGCAGCGAGTCGTCGCGTGTGAGCGGTGCCGAGTGAAATCTCGCGGCGGTGAGAAGTGCCGCGTCGCGCGTGTGGCCGTCTGAGTACCGCTGCCAGGCAACACGCAGGGCGGAGTCGGAGGGCGTGGGGAGGGGCGCTCTTCGCTCGGAAGGAGCGGTGCTGGCGTAGCGTTGCAGGCGCGCGGGGAGAAAATCAATCCACAGCTGGTGCACGACGTCTGTCGGAAGGTCGAACTCCACCGCGCTGGTGCTGTCGTCGCTCCACACCCGGAGTCGCACTCGCGGGAGTCGACCCAACGAGTCGGGCTTCAGCTCGTGCGGAGAGAGGTAGAGACGAAGCTGCGGAACGGTGTCGCTCGCCGCGCCGCGCGCGCGCGCAGGGAGCACCTCGACTGGCACGCGCCCGTAGAGCACCGGCTCGACAGCGCGCTCGCCGATCGTGACGCGTGCGTGCCGCGGATACTGGTATTCTTCACCTGCCGGGCGATCCTGCAGGACTATCCCGCGCATGGCGAGCGATGGCGAGGGCGGCCGGTTGCCCTGGCACGACGGCCGCCCTCGGCGCAGCACGGGCATGATCTGTATCATGATCAGCGGCCCGCGGGCGGCGGTGGAATCGAACGTGGACCACGGCCTCGCGCTCGCCGCGAGCTCTTCGTCCGACACCAGCCCCGCACAGCCGTCGAGCAGGGAGGCGCTGTTCGCGTGCGCAGCGATCCATTCCTCGGAAATAGGCGTGGCGGCGAGAACTGTGTATCGCGGAGTAAGGAATACCAGCGGCGCGCCCATCCAGTGTGGCCAAGTTGCCGCCGCGGTGAGCGAACTGTCGGGGAAGCTCGGCCCCGGGAGCGGCGCCAGAAGTCGCGGGATCGAACCGGGAGCGCGCGCGCTGTCGGGAGCCTGGGAGCTGGCGATGGGCGCGAAGAGCGCGAGTAGCAGGACTGGGTGCGAGAAGCGAATGATGGACTGCCGGAGAGCTACGCTGGAGAGCATCACGGACCGGAGAGCGTGGCGCATGCGGGAGCATGCCGGATGGTGGCGGGGCGTTCATCAGCATGACGACCGGATCGGCCCGCGCGTATCGCGCGGGAGCACACTGGCGGTGCGCGCGGTCATCTCGAAATCAAAGGGGAATCGAACTATCGGCGAGATCGGCCCTACCATGCTGGTGCGTTGCAGCGTGTGACAACCGTCACTCGGAGGCAGCGACCTGGAGGGAACCTTCTCGATAGGGAAGTCTTCTGCGGAGTACTACATAACGAGGTCTGCCATGAGAAAGCAAGTTTCCACCGCATTTCTGGTGCTGGGTGCCGCCTGTATGGCAGCCGTGACTGCGCCGGCCCAGAGCAGCCGTCTCCCCGAATCCGCACCCAAGGTGTACATCGCGCACCTGCAACCAGTCAACAGCAAGGTGACCGGGGAGCACACCAGCGGGATCGCTCGCCTCACCGTGCGAGGAGATTCGCTGACGATCAGCATCGACGTGCGGAATGCGCCGGCGAACACGGCGCATCTGCAGCACTTCCACGGTCTCACGAACGGTAGCAATGCCACCTGCGCCACGCAGGATGCGGACGCGAACAACGACAAGGTGGTGGACCTGATGGAGACGGAGCCGATGTCGGGCACGACGATGGTGCCGTTCACCGACGACCCGGTAAGTATGGAGGTGGTTACCGACGCGTACCCGAAGGCGGACGCGAAAGGCTCGTACCGCTACAGCAAGACCGTCTCGCTGAGTGCTCTCGAGAAGGCGTTCTCCGAGAAGTTCAGCGGCCAGCAGCTCGATCTCGATCACCGCGTGGTGTATATCCACGGCGTCCCGTCCGACACGAAGCTTCCATCGACGGCCGCGTCGCTCGGAACGATACCGGCGCAGGTGACGCTCCCGATCGCGTGCGGGAAGATAGAGGCCGTGAATCGCTGAGCGGGTACGCCAGGCCCGGAGGGAAGGGCCTTACTCCTTACTCCGACCGTTGGGGCGCGAGCACGACGCGGCCCATCACTCTCCCTTCCCGCAGCGCGTCGAGCGCCGCGGCGTACGACTCCAAGGGGAGCACGCGGTCCACCACCGTACGCACCTTTCCCTCGGCAACGAGTCGAACCGCCTCCTCGAGCTCCGCGAGCGTATTCCCCACCGAGCCGAGTACCTGCGCCTCGAGGATCACGAGCTGGATCGGGTGCACGGTGAACGTGTCCTCGGAGTAGCCCACGAAGACGAGTCGTCCGCGCCGCGCGAGCATCGCGGTGGAAGGGGCCATCGTGGATTCCGTTGCCACGAGCTCGAAGACCACGTCGGCACCGCGGCCGTCGGTGAGTGCACGCACTTCGGCGGCAACGTCGTCAACATCCGTCGCGTTCACCACGGCATCCGCGCCGAGCGTTGTGGCGAGAGCGAGTTTCTCCGGTGACCGGCCGATGGCTATCACTCGTGCTCCGCGCAGACGCGCGACCTGCACGAGGCCGTATCCCACGCCGCCCGTGCCGTAGACTACCGCGGTGTCGCCGGCGGAGACGCGAGCCAGCTCGCAGGCGTGCAGCGCAGTCGTCACGCCGCAGCCGATCGGCGCCGCGTCGGCGAAGGAGAGAGAGTCGGGGATACGCACCGCGTTGCGGGCAGGCGCCACCACGTATTCCGCGTAGCCGCCGTCGCTGATGAATCCCAGCTCCGCGCGCGGTGTGGCACAGAGGTTCTCCTCGCCTCGCTGGCACCACTCACACGTGCCGCATCCGGCATAGTAGTAGACGATGACCCGGTCGCCCGGCCGCCGCGTGGTCACGCCGCTTCCCACCGCGTCCACAGTACCGGCGATCTCGTGTCCCATCGTCACCGGCGCGATGCCGAGATCGAGAAGTCCGGATTCGAAGTGCAGCTCGGTGTGGCACACTCCGGCTGCCTCCACGCGCACGCGAACCTCGCCCGGGCCGGGCTCGGGCACCGGAACATCCTCGAGGCGAAACGGCGCGCGCGGTCCGTGGTAGCGTACTGCCTTCATGACGAAATGCACTCCAGTGCGAGGGGGACACACGGGAATCTACACGCGTGGCCCAAGCTCCACTGTAGCGATCAGCGCAGCGGGATGGACGGTCGCCCGACTTCGCCTCTCGCCTCCAGCCGCGCGAGGAGCAGGTGGAAGTACAGCATCCCCTTCTGCGCGCCGAGCGTGTCGAGAACGGGACCCACGTTCGCCTCGGTCTCGCCGGTGGCCAGCGAGAGGTTGCGTGCGACGCCCGAGTCGTTCATCGGGAAGACGTCGAGTCGGCCGAAGCCGCGCAGCAGGATGACGGTGGCGGTCCACGGCCCGATCCCCTTGATGCTCCGGAGAAGGGCAGCAGCGTCGCTGCTCGGCAGCTCCTCGAGGGTGGCGGCATCGAGCAGGCCCGAATCGATGGCCTCCGCCGCGCGACGCAGCGTCGCGAGCTTGCCTGCGCTGAGGCCCATACCGCGAAGCGTGTCGTCGCTCGCATCGAGCACGCGCCCCGCACTGGGGAAAAGATAGAGCTCAGTCCCCTCGCTCTCGAGCGGCGTCCCGAAGGCGTGGATCATGCGCTGAACCACGGCGCTCGCGGCATGCAGACTGACTTGCTGGTAGACGACCGCGTTGACGAACGCCTCCCACAACGATCGATAACGTGGCGGCTTGAGGCCGCGCAGGCGCTGCGCCAGCGGGTCGAGCCAGGAGAGGGTAGCGGACGAGCGGTAAAAGGCCGAGAGGTCGCGGTTCAGGCCGAGCGTGCGTGCGACGAGAGAGAGGATCCCCTGGTGATCGATCGTGTCGCGCGGGTCGGCATCGATGGTCACCTCGAGCTCGGCTGGGTTCGTCTGCCGCACTCGCACGATCCGCGGGTGGTGCAAGCCCGGCACGGCGTAGAGATAGCGACCATCAGCCGTCAGGACGTCTATCGGGTTGGAAGGCAGGCGCCTCAGGGCGCTCACGGTGAGGTCGAGCCGGAAGGGCGGTACGACTGAGAGCGGGTGCGTCGTGCGCGCGGTTCGCTCGCCGGCGTCGGAGGCGGCCCGCGAATGGACCGGTGGTTGCGTCATGCTATATGAACGTGAAACCAGGAGAAGGGATCATGGGCGAAAAACGTTTCAAGGTCGGAGACCATGTAAGCTGGAATTCGGAGGCGGGGCGCGTCTCGGGACACATCACGAGAGTCGTCACGTCGCGGATCCAGTTCAAGGGCTATACGGTGCATGCGAGTCCGGAGGAGCCCCAGTACGAGATCGAGAGCGACAAGACCGATCACATTGCCATGCACAGGGGCTCCGCGCTGCGAAAGCTATCCGGTTGACGGAGAGTAGCGTGGTCGGTGCGTCCGACCCCCGAGGAGAGACGCGGCGAGGCCAACGAGCCCCGCCGCGCAACTGAACTGGACGCCCGGCCGTACACCGCTACTTGTAAGTGACCACCCTTCCCCAAAGGCTCGCGGTCCCCCAGATCCCTTCACGCAGGCACTCGAGCTCGACGATCTGACTGTGATCCACGAAGAGGTTCACCTCGGGTCCGTAGTGCTTGATGTACCACTGGAACACCGCGGGGTCCGCGGCCTCGAACATGATCGGTTCCAGGCCGAGCGAGTCGATGAGGCGCGCGGGCACATCGGTGCGCCAGCTCCGCACGTTCTCCGTAATTCCCTCGGACTCGATCATGATCTGGTAGGCACCCGCCTCGAGGAAGCGACGCGCGAGCTGGATCGTCCACGCCACATCGTGCTGACCCTCCGCCTCGAGCTCTCCCGAGGCCGTAGCCCCGCCCGCACCGAACTGGATCCCGATCTCCGGCTTGGCCTTCAGCCCGGCGCGCTGCACGCGCTCGATGAGTCGCAGCCAGTCATCGGCCGGAATGGTGATGAAGCCGCTCGAGAGCTCGATGATGTCGAAGCCCACATCCGCGCAGGTAGCGATGTAACGGGAAACGGCTTGCTCTCCCTGCGTAAGCACACGCTCCATGAATCCACCGGTTGACACGCGCACCTCATGCTCGTGGCAGAGAGCGATCAGCTCGGCCAGCGAATCCGGCGGCATGAGGGTGAACGATCCGCCGGCGAACTTGAGCGTGTCCACGTACGCGCCCATGGTCTCGAGGATGTCCTCGAGTGCTCGCTTGCCCAGTGGCGTGTAGTACGGGCCACGGATCTCCGTGATGCCGCGCGTGCGCGGCTTTTCGGGGCGCTCGTTGCGGCGCAGGAAGTCGAAGGTCGCCCTGGCCGGCGATTGAATCGTGACGGCGGCGCGTGCCGGCGTCTGAAGGGTTGCTGTCATGGTGATATCTCCTCGTTTCAAGCGGCTTCGCGCGTCGTCTGCGCGCGCGGCATTCCGGCGCGGGCAAGTAGACGAGTCAGCTCCGCTACCGTGATGTGGTCCAGCTCTCTTATGGCGGAGCTGATCTCGGTCAGCAGCGCCGTATCCACCTTCCGCTCACCCAACGCCCGGAACTTTGCGACTGCCTCGTCCCACGTCATCGGACGCGTACTGAAGCCGGGGTAGTCGTAGCGCTCGAGATCGAACACGCGCCCATCGGTGAGTGTGATGATCACGCGCACGGCCATCTCGGCGGGGAACCGGCTCGAGTAGTCCGAGCGCGGTCGTGCGACGATGCGGCGGAGCAGCTTCTGCGCATCGTCGCGCCGGATGCGTTCCGGCGCGTACTGGCCGGGGAGCACCTCGCCGTCGAGCAGTGCCACGGCGAGCATGTACGGCAGACTGTGATCGGCGTCCTCCTTGGTGACCACCGAGAGCTTGTCGCCCTCTTCGCCGCCGCCGATGATCCGGTGGGCCACGCCGAAGATTTCCACCGCCACGTGCTCGACGTCCGCCGCGGAGAACCCGTGCCGCGCCCGGAGCTCGAGCACCGCCTCGATGGCGCTCTGCGAGTGGATCTCGGCGTTGTACCGCTTGAGAATGGTCCGGTTGACCCGCTCCATGCTCTCCGTGGCCCAGTCGATGGTGAATGGACCCGCGATGGCCTGCATGAAGCCCTTGTTCCCTTCGAAGACTTCCGCGGGGCCGGTGATTCCATGCTCGGCGAGCAGAGTGGCCTCGACGGCGTTCGCGGAGGCGAAGGGCGCGGCGAGCCCCTTCCAGTTCGAAAGCACGCCGGTGCGGGTGACGCGCAGCGCATTCAGCGCCGTTCCGGCGATCGCTACGGCGTTCGCCGTACGCTCCGCGTCCAGGCCGAGCGCGCGAGATGTTCCAGCGGCCGCGGAGTAGGCGAGGTGCGTCACATGATCGAAGCCATGGTCGCGCACCGGCGCCGCGTCGCTGAGCCGGCACTGAACCTGGTACGCGACCCCGAGAGCGGTGAGCAGGGTGCGTCCATCGGCATCAGCCGCTTCCGCGGCGGCGAGCACCGCGCCGAGATTGTCGGATGGGTGACAGGTCTCGTCGGGCGCGAGGTAGCTGTCGTTGAAATCGAGGTAGCGCACGAGCGCGCCGTTCATGAGCGCGGCGCGGTCGGGAGTCGCGCGGCCGCCACCGATGAGCGTACAGGAGCCGCCGCTCTCCGAGGCTGTGACGAAGTTTCTCACGCGCTCGACCGTATCGGCCCCGAGCGCGCCAAGCGCGCAGCCTATCGCATCGAGGATCCGGATACGGAGCTGCAGGCGCGCCTGGTCGGAAAGCTCGGAGAAATCCGACCGCGCCACGAAGTCCGCCAACTGTCTGACCAGAGCCATGTAACACCTCGCGTTGATGACAACTCAACAATGCGAGGTAACGGGCACCGCGAACAATCGAGCGAACATACCGCCGACGATGACAATAGTACCGGTACGCCGGGTGCCCGAGTGGTGACCTGCTTCAGATCAGGTGGCGCCGCTGTGCGTGCGTGACGGCCTCGAGTCGGTTGTGCGTGCCGAGCTTCTGGTTGACGTGATGCAGGTGATTGCGAAGCGTCTGCGTGGAGATGCCGAGCGAGCGCGCGACCTGCCCCGGCGCGAGCCCCTCGGCGAAGGCGCGGAGGATTCGCTGCTCCTGCTCGGTGAGCGGGGAGGCGGGCACGAGATGCGGCTCGTCGTCGGCCAGCCGCACGACCCCGCGTGCGGCCTGCACCAGCTGCTCGTACGTAGCGCGGCGCAGGCGGCTCGCTGTGATGTCGTGCGCGAGGTGCAGTACGAGCGCGGGGCTCGCGCGCGTGGGCGCGAGCACGAGCACGGAGACGTTGAGCCAGAGGAGCCGGCCATCGGTCGTCCGCACCTGCATGTCGAAGCTCCGGACGCCGCCGTCGTGCACGGCGCGCTCGCAGTAGTCCATGTCCACCGGACGGCCGAGAGGCCCGTGCGGGTCGAGCAGCGTCGCGAAGGAGTGGTGAAGCGCATCGGCGGCAGTGATGCCCGTGAGCTCCTCGATCGCCCTGTTCCACGCATGGATCTCACCGAACGCGGTGAGCACGAAGGCGGGATCGGGCGTGCGCTCGATCAGGCTACTCACCGGCTTGCCGGAGATGCTCACGCTGGGCGTTTCGCGGCTCGCTGGCACGCGCCGCGCAGCAGCAAGCGGTTTCCGATCTCACTGTAGGCCTCCTCTCCCGCGGCTCGCGGGCGCATTAGTACAGCTGGAAGCTAGATCCCGCACGCTGGTATAGAATCAAGGGGCTCGTGCGAGTGACTTCCGTCACGCCAGTGGCGCGGTGCCTCGAGGAGCTTCACTTCGAGGCAACCTCACCGTGACCCATCGATCATGACTCTCGCTACCAATCTCGGCTTTCCGCGCATCGGCCTCAACCGCGAGCTGAAACGCGCGCTGGAGGACTACTGGGCCGGCCGCACCGGACGCGACGACCTCGCGTCTGCTGCCCGCTCCATTCGCCGCGCGAACTGGGAGCTGCAGGCGGGCGCCGGTATCGATCAGATCCCATCGGGCGACTTCTCGCTCTACGATCACGTCCTCGACACCGCGGTGATGCTGGGCGCCGTCCCCGAGCGCTTCGCGCTGCTCGATGGCGTGGCGGGGATCGACCGCTACTTCGCAATGGCTCGCGGGCTCCAGGCCGACGGATCGTCGATCCCTGCCATGGAGATGACCAAGTGGTTCGACACGAACTACCACTATATAGTCCCGGAGTTCGAGGAAGGGATGGAATTGCGCCTCTCGTCCACCAGGGTGGTGGATGAGTTTCTGGAGGCGAAGGCGCTCGGCTTCGTCACGCGGCCCGTGCTCATGGGGCCGATTTCGTTCCTCCTTCTCGCCAAGAGCCGTGGCGCGTCCCGGGCGCCCATGGAGTGGCTCGCGCAAGCGGTTCAGGCGTACGAGCAACTGCTGGCGCAGCTGCACGCCGTGGGTGCTGACTGGGTGCAGATCGACGAGCCGTGCCTGGTGCTGGATCTGGACGATACCGTGCGGCGGGCGTACCGCGAGGCGTACGAGCGACTCGGCAGCGCGGGCGTGCGGGTGCTCCTCGCCACCTACTTCGGCGGCCTCGGCGCTAATCTGGACACGGCGCTGGCGCTGCCGGTGTCGGCGGTCCACCTGGATCTCGTGCGCGCACCGGACCAGCTGGGTACAGCGCTGGAGCGCGCGCCGGAGCGCCTGACGCTTTCGCTTGGCATCGTCGATGGGCGCAACGTCTGGCGCGCCGACCTCGATGCCGCACTCGCGCGGCTCTCCATCGTGGCGCGCCACGCCGACGCCGGTCGCCTGATGCTGGCTCCGTCGTGCTCGCTCCTGCATGTACCGGTAGATGTGGACCGCGAGGAGGGAATGGACGATGAGCTGCGCAGCTGGCTCGCCTTCGGCAAGCAGAAGCTTCACGAGCTCTCGGTACTCGCCCGTGCGCTTCGCGAGGGGAGGGGAGTGGTGGAGCGCGAGCTGGCGGAGTCGCGGCACGCCGTCGCTGCACGCCGCGCGTCGCCGCGCATCCACGTAGCGGCCGTGGCGGCGCGCGAACGTGCGGTGGGCGAGGAGATGCTGCAGCGCGCTCCCTTCGCCGAGCGGAGCGAGCTGCAGGCGGATGCCCTGGGGCTACCGCTCTTCCCGACGACCACCATCGGCTCCTTCCCGCAGACCAGGGAGCTGCGCCGTGCGCGCGCAGCCTTCCGCGCGGGCGAGCTGACGAGCGTCGACTACGACGCGGTGATCCGCGCGCTGATCGAGGATGCGATCCGATTCCAGGAGAATGTGGGACTCGACGTGCTGGTACACGGCGAATTCGAGCGCAACGACATGGTGGAGTTTTTCGGCGAGCGCCTGACGGGCTTCGCGTTCACGCGGAACGGCTGGGTGCAGAGCTACGGATCGCGCTGCGTGAAGCCACCGATCATCTACGGCGACGTAGCTCGCTCACGGCCGATGACTGTGGCGTGGACGGTGTTCGCTCAGTCACTGACACACCGCCCGGTGAAGGGGATGCTCACCGGGCCCGTGACCATGCTGCAGTGGTCGTTCGTGCGGGACGACCAGCCGCGCGAACGCACCTGCAGGCAGCTCGCACTCGCCATCCGCGACGAGACGCTCGACCTGGAGGCCGCGGGAACCCAGGTCATCCAGATCGACGAGCCGGCAATTCGAGAGGGGCTGCCGTTGCGCGCAGCCGATCGTGGAGAGTATCTGCGCTGGGCGGTTGATGCCTTCCGTCTTGCATCTTCCGGCGTGCGTGACGAGACGCAGATCCACACCCACATGTGCTACTCGGAGTTCGATGAGATCATCGACGCTGTGGCGCGCATGGATGCCGATGTGCTCTCGATCGAGACTTCGCGCTCCGATATGGAGCTGCTCGATACGTTCGGCCGCGCTGGCTATCCCAACTCGGTGGGGCCGGGTGTATACGACGTGCACTCGCCCGCGGTGCCGGAGCAGAGCGCGATCGAGTCGCTCCTGACGAAGGCGCTGGCGGTGCTCGCACCGGAGCAGCTCTGGGTGAACCCCGATTGCGGGCTCAAGACGCGCCGCTGGGAGGAAGTGCGACCGGCGATGGTCGCGATGGTTGCGGCGGCCGGGCGCCTGCGTGAGCGCGTGATCTCGGGGGGCGAAGCGCGCGGGTCCGATCGGGATGCCGAGCGGCCGGCAGCGCGCTCGATCTGATCAGTAGCCCGTGTACATCTCCACCCGCACGTCGCTCCCCGGCACGCCGGCGCGCGCGATCTCCTGGCGGACGCCGGAGATAAAGAGCGTGGAACCGGAGAGGTAGTAGCGCGGCCCGCGTATCGAAGGGAGGTAGCGCTCGAGGAGCGGAACCCCGATGCGATCGGTCTCGCCGGCCCATGGGCGCGCGGAGAGCTTCATCTGGGTCATGGTCGGTACGAAGCTCAGGCCCTCCACGCGCTCGGCGAGCGATGCAATTTCCTCGAGGAACGCGGCATCTTCGGGACGCCGATTCGAGTAGAACAGCGTGGCGTCCAACTCTGCTTCACGTCTGGCGGCATGCCGGATCGCTCCGAGGAAGGGAGCTACGCCGACACCGCCGGCGAGAAATACCGCTCGTCTCCCGTCGTCGATAGCAAGCGAGAGGTCGTCCACGGGACCATCCAGCAGCACGGGCGAGCCGAGCGGCATGCCTGCCATCGCACGCTTGAAGGCCGTGTCGCGCACGCGCATGAGCAGGAGAAGATCGTGCTCCGCCGGTGCGCTCGCTATCGAGAAGCTTCGGGTTGGGCCGAGCAAGTCGTCGTGCGGCGGGTCGGGCAGGGTGACGTCCACGTACTGCCCTGCCCGGAAGGTGAACCCGTCGGGTCTCTCGAGCACGCAGGCGAGCGTCTCGTGAGCCACCAGTTCACGATGGACCAGTCGGCTGGCATAGATCGTCATGGCACTCCGTGATTCTTCCCCGAGTCTGGCGCTCCACGCCTCACGCGGCGGTGCGCGGACTACGAATGAAGTATGGCGGTTGTGCCAAGGTACAGAGTCAAGGGCCGCGCATAACCCGGTCGGCGCTGGCCGTACGCGCGGTGCGGCCGGCGACCAGTCTACACCACTTCGCGGACCTTGTCCTCCACCACGGTCTTGATGATGTCCCAGCGGTCCTTCTGCCCGCGCGCGAGCGCTTCGGCGAAGTGCATGGCCTGCTTGGTGGTGATCTTGCCCGGCATCGGCGGCTCGTCTGGATCCACCACTGCCTCGATCACCGCCGGCCCGCGGTGGCGCAGCGCCTCCTTAAGTATCGGGCTGGCGTCCTCTGGCCTCTCGATGGTGTAGCCCTCGGCGCCGCACGCGCGAGCGAAGGCGGCGAAGTCGATGGGCTGCAGCTCCACGCCGAATTCCGGGTTCGCGTCGAGCACCATCTGCTCCCACTTGATCATGCCGAGCACGTTGTTCTTGATCACGACCACCTTCACCGGGAGCTTGTACTTCACGAGCGTCGCGATCTCCGCCATGAGCATCGACAAACCGCCGTCACCAACGATGCACACTACCTGACGCCCCGGATAAGCCACCGCCGCACCGATGCTGTAAGGAAGCCCGTTGGCCATGGTGGCCAGCGTTCCCGAGAGCGAGAACTGCATCTCGTCGCGGATGTCGATGTAGCGCGCGGCCCACGTCGCGATGGTCCCGCTGTCCGCCGAGACTATCGCGTCATCATCGAGTAGCTCGCTCAGGTGATACGTCACCACCTGCGGCTTCATCGGCATGTCGGAGCGGGTGCCGCGCTCGTTCATGAGCTTGCGCCAGTCTTTCATCCGCTCCTGCGACTTCTCGAGGAAGCTCCGCTTCTTCCTGTTTTCCTTCAACAGCGGAAGGAGCGCGCGCAGCACAGTTCTGCAATCACCCACTAGACCGACATCCGCCGGAAAGCGGAGCCCTATTCGCGTCGGGTCTATATCGATCTGCACGCCCTTCGCCTGGCCGTCCTTGGGATAGAACTCGAGGTAGGGGAAGCTGCTTCCGGCTATCAGGAGCGTGTCGCACTCCTCGAGCGCGTCCTGCGACGGGGCCGTGCCCAGCAGGCCGATTCCGCCCGTCGTGTAGGGGCTGTCATCGGGGACCACCGCCTTCCCGAGGAGAGGCTTGATGATCGGCGCGCCGAGCTTCTTCGCGACTTCCAGCACTTCGGCGCGCGCACCGAGACATCCGCGGCCTGCCAGGATCGCCACGCGCGACCCGCCGTTCAGGATCTTCGCGGCGGCTTCCAGCAGCTCCTGCGGCGGCAACGGGCGCGGCGCGGCGAACATATCGGAGCTGTGCCTCGGAACGTTCGCATCGGAGCGCCGGCCGTTGGAGCTGGGCCACTCCTGGATGTCTTTCGGGATGGTGATGTGCGCGACGGTGCGCTGACTCAGCGCGGTCTTTATCGCTTCGTCCACCACGTTGTTCACGTGTGCCGCCCCCATGACGCGCTGATTGAACGCGGCGACGTCCATGTAGAGCTTGTCGAGATCCACATCCTGCTGGTAGTGGGTCCCTATGAGATCGTGGAAGGTATGGCCCGTTATGGCGAGCACCGGCTGCCCGTCGCACTTCGCGTCGTAGAGGCCGTTCAGGAGATGAATGCCTCCCGGGCCCGACGTGGCCAGGCATACGCCCAGTCGGCCGGTATACTTCGCGTATCCGCACGCCGCGAAGGCGGCTGCCTCCTCGTGTCGCACCTGGATGAATTTCAATTTCTTCTGGTGCGTACGGAGCGCCTCGAAGATTCCGTTGATTCCGTCGCCGGGCAGACCGAAGATCGTGTCCACATCCCACGCGATGAGCCGCTCGACGAGCTTGTTGGCGATGGTTGCCACTGTGATCCTCCGCTGATAGATCGTTTCCCGCGCGCTGCGCGCAGCGCGCAGCGCGCTGACGCTCACGCCGCTCACGCCGCTCACGCCCTTCCGGTGCTCGCGCTCTTCGTCGCGGCTCCAGAGCGCCGGCGCGCGCCATCGGTGAGCGATGGGACGATCTTCCCTTCCACCGTCTCCTTGCCGAGATGCTTCACGCCGTGGACGAGATCCACCGCGGCGTCTTTCGCGAACGCAGCGTTCTCGCCGGTCTCACCGAGCTCGGGCGGGCTCTCGCGGTGCTGGCCACCCGCGCGCTTCACGCCCACGCCGTGCTTGTACACGAGCGATCCGCCGAGGTAGGCCGAGTATGTCAGCGCGCCGACGCCGGCGAGCCCGAGCCCCAGATATCCCAGCGACGGCTGGTAGCGCCTGCTGCGCCAGAGCGCGAGCGCGCCCATTACCAGAGTGGCCGCGATGTTGAGGTTGCGATGGGTGATGAGCATGTCCATCGTCTCGCCCTCGACGTTGACCTCTTCCTGCGCGACGAGGCCACTGACGCCGGCCAGCGCGGCTCCCACAGCGGCGAGCTCTATCGTGTGACGGGCGGTCTCGAGGAGACCGCGATTGCCGGTCGCGCGCCCTACCGCATCAGCCCCGATCGAGACTGGAAAGAGCGCGATCGGGAAGTGCACGAGCGATGGGTGTATCTCTTGCAGCCGTAATGTCATGGTATGCTCCCTTGGCCTCTGCTGTTGGAGCATTACCAGTTCGCAATAGCGGTACCGGCCCGGCCGCATCCACGCGAATCACGGCTGTCTGCGCAGCTCTCCGGGCGAATCCGGCTCGAGGAGCCCGGGGTGCTGCCACGCGATTGCCGGTCGTACGGTTATCCCCGGATACGGCACGTCGGCTCCCTTGATCGCCCGCCAGAGGACGCGATTGAAGAGGTCTTCGTCCGCGCGATCCTCGGCGGAGAGATCCAGCTGCTCCGTCTCGCGCGCGCCGATGCCACCCGAAGGGTTGCGCTCATCGAGGCGTACCGATGGCTGGATGGCGTCGTACGGAGCCAGGTCGGCGATGTCGCCGAAGATCCCGCGGAGCGGCCGCCCGTAATAGTCGAATTGCGAGAGAGAGCCGAGATGCAGTATCTCTCCGATAGTTGCCATCACGTCGGTGGTGTTCGCGAAGCGGTGCACCACCCCCTTCCGGTTGTAGGGTGAGATCACGAGGAGCACCGAGCGGTGGGAGTCCACGTGGTCGGGACCGTTCTGGGCATCGTCCTCCAGCACGAATACCACTGTGCTCTTCCAGAACGGAGAATGCGACAGCGCGTCGATCATGCGGCCGAGGGCGAGGTCGTTGTCGGCCATGTAGGCGCGCGGAGTAGGTGCCCCGGCGCGCGCGCCGGCCGTGTGATCGTTGGGAAGCCGGACTACCTCGAGAGCCGGCATCGTCCCGCGCTTCAGGAAAGTGGCGAACTCCTCGAGCCAGACGTCCATACGCGACTGATCGGTCTGACCGAGATCCCAACCCGGGTAGCGCTCGTTGGTGTGTGA
Source organism: Gemmatimonadaceae bacterium (assembly GCA_036565685.1). GTDB lineage: Bacteria > Gemmatimonadota > Gemmatimonadetes > Gemmatimonadales > Gemmatimonadaceae > JADGGM01. The sequence continues at coordinate 6,546 of DATCXR010000527.1, read as the reverse complement.
GCGGAGAAACGGCTTGTCGCCGATGTAGCGACGGTCGCCATCATCGTCTTCGGTGGTGTCGTCCACCACGAACTCGCCGTAGTTGCGAAAGGATATTCCCGCTCGCGCCGCGAGGTCCCAGAGATACCCGTTGGCTGGCTCGTTCACGTCGTCTTCGGGAATGTCGGCCACGGTGGAACCGCCTCGGTTGGTACCCTCGTAGTCGTAGCTGCGCCCCCGGCGCGAGTAGTTGCTCGGAACGGTCTTCTGCAGGTAGTCGGTCGTGTACGCGGCAGTGGACCAGTTGTGGCCGTCGGGGCTCGCCTCGGCGTTGACGAAGAATCGATCGAAGATGCCGAAGCGTTCGGCCAGCGCATGGTGGTTGGGCGAGACGGGGCGGGGAAAGAACACGAGCGATGTATCGCCATCGGCCTCCGGAAGATCACCGAGTACCTGATCGTAGGTTCGGTTCTCCTTTATCACGTAGATGACATGCTCGAACGGCGGGTAGCTCGGCGCGGTTCGAGCGCCGCCATCCCACCCGTTGGCATGCGCGACCCGGCGGGAGAAGGACGCCAGTGCCTCGCGATCGAGGCCCGCGATAGGCACCGACATCAACGTGCCGGCGGTCTGGCCGAGTGTGTACTCCCGCGAGTTCGTGCTCTGCGGCTGCAGGGGAGTAGGACCGGCCGGGTTGGGTCCCGTGCCATGACCCTTCCCGCTCAGAACGAGCAGGGTGTCGTGGCGTACGAGTACGGCCGTCGGATACCAATCCGTGGGGATGCGTCCGAGCAGCGAGTCGACGCCGGTGGCGCCACGCACGCCGGATGTGGCCGCGCCGAGTCGGAAGACCGCTACCGCGTTATTGTCTGCCTCCGCGATGAAGAGCCGCGTGCCGTCGTCTGAAAGCGCGAGCGCGTCGGGAGTGCTCCCCTCGCCGGGTCCCGCCGGGGGCGAGTCGAGTAGCCGCGCCGCGACGGTGCGGCTGCGCGTGTCCACCACGGCCACGCGATCCGTGCTCCCCGATGCCACGAAGAGGCGCGATCCATCGGAGTTGAGAAGAAGCGCGGATGGATGACGTCCAACCAGAAGTGAATCGGCGGCTACGAGCGTGCCGTCGGCACCACCGCGAAAGACGGCGACACTGTTGCCTCCCCACGCCGAGACGTAGACGCTCCCGTCGGGAGCCACCGCGACGCCATACGGGTAGCGTCCGGTCGGGAGCCGTTGCACGACTTTCCCGCTCGCGAGACTCACCACCGCGAGGGAGTCGGCCAGGTTTTCCGCGACGTACAGTGTTCGGCCATCGGGGGAGAGCGCGAGCCCGCCTGGGTAGCGCTTTCCGCTCGGCCGCCCGCGACGTGGAGCGAGCAGAATGCTGTCCGTACGCGTGGCGTGTCCGTTCTGCCATGCGTAGCGGTACACGGCGTCCTGGTTGCCGCCCGAAGCGTACAGCGCGCGCCCGTTGGACGCAAAGGCGAGGCCGAGGAAGGCGGCCGGCTGCTCCATTCGCTGCGTCACGCGTCCCGCGCTGCGATCGATCACCTGGATGCCCTGCTCGCGCCATCCATCCAGGAGCACGACCACCTGACCGCCGTCGGGCGACAGCGCCATGGCGAGTGGCATGGAGCCGAGATTCACCGACGGTGCGGCGGGATCGAGGAACGCACCCGTGGGAAGTCGAGGGCGCGACTCCGTGGCTGGCGGGGTGGACGATGGAGCGACGCCGACAGGATGGCAGGCGGGGAGCGCGGCCATCAGGAGGGAAATCACGGCAGCGCGCGTTGAGCGCGCGCCGTCGAGGCCGGGTATGTGGCGCGGCACGGCTCGTATCCTCGCAGGTTGGTGGGTTGCGCGAAGCTACGGCTGGCCCGGAATCGGTGTCAAGCGATGCACTGCGCGTAAGGTTCGCGGCGTGGCGCGGGTGGAGAATCAGCTCGATATCCACGCCACGCCCCGTAACGTGCCTGGGCTGCAGTGACGTAGCTGGTGTCGGCTCAGCGACGGGCGTGGGCCGACACCAGGTAATGCACGAACCAGTCGCGAGCGAGCCGAGCTACCGCTTCGAGTGTGCCCGGCTCCTCGAAGAGGTGCGTGGCGCCCTCGACGATCTCGATGCGCACCTCCGAGCGCATGCGAGCCATCGCGTCCTCGTTCATCCCGATCACCGGGACGTCGTCGCCGCCCACGATCAGGAGGGTCGGAGCGCGCACGTGCGGGAGCGCGTCACCCGCCAGATCCGGCCGTCCCCCGCGCGACACCACCGCGTGCACGGCGTCGGGACGCTGTGCGGCAGCCACGAGTGCTGCCCCGCCGCCGGTGCTCGCGCCGAAGTAGCCGATGGCGAGGTTGGTCGTCTGACGGTCGCGCGCCAGCCAATCCGTGGTGCTCACCAGCCTCTGCGCGAGCAGCTCGATGTCGAAGCGAAGGTGGCCCGTTCGCAGATCGACCGCCTCCTCTTCGGGCGTGAGCAGATCTAGAAGGAGCGTGGCCAGCCCGCTCTGCTGCAGGACCTCCGCTACGTACTTGTTGCGCGGACTGTGTCTACTCGAGCCGCTGCCGTGCGCGAAGAGCACTATTCCGCTCGAGTCGCGCGGTATGGCGAGCGAGCCCTCGAGGACAGCCTGGCCGGCGGGTACGCGAACTATCTGTTCGTCGGTCCGCTCCCGTGCATAGTCTCCTCGCCCTTGCCCGGGTCCGGTGCTTCGATTCATGGCTATTGCTCCTGACGGTGGCCGTGCTGCCTGAAGCGCATGGACGCACAGACCGGTCACGCCCCGGCAGAGCCACCATCGATGCAGTGTAACGCAGGTCTGCCGGTAGTAAATCGTCACTGCAGATCACCGGCCATGGGACGATGGCTCCGTTCGATTCTTCGGATGTGCTACCGTGACGCGTCCCACGCGCGCCCAACGCGTGCGCTCCGCGCGAGCTGGCCTTATCTTCCCGCTGGATGCGCCCGTATCCGACCAGGCGCCACCTCCATCGGCGCTTGGCAGCGCCATCCCGACCCTTCACCGGCAGAAGTCATGAGTATCGAACTCTTTCGCATGGAGCGTATGCAGTCGACGTGGGAGAACATCGTCGACTACGACATGAGCGAGTCCGGAATCCGCGCGGTGACGCTGCGCGAAATGACGAAGCTCGGCTTCGACCTCGAGGAGATGCTCGATACTCCGCTGGGATACAGCCAGTCGAACGGTACGATCGCACTGCGCGAGCGGCTGGCCGCGCTCTATCCCGGTGCCACTGCCGACCACATCGAGGTCACCAACGGCACGTCGGAGGCGAACTACCTGCTCGCGCTCAGCCAGCTGCGGCGGGGCGACCGCTTCGCGCTGGAAGTTCCGAACTACATGCAGCTCTGGGGTGTGCCGCGCAGCGTGGGCTCGGAGGTGGACGTCTTTCACCTGCGCCCGCGCGACGGCGAGCGGTGGGAGCTCGACTGGGAAGAGTTCGAGCGCGCGGTGCGGCCGGGGACGAAGCTCGTGTACCTCACGAACCCCAACAACCCTACGGGCTCGGTGCTCTCTCGCGCCGACATGCGCCGCATCGTGGATCGCTGTGAGGCGGCGGGTGCATATCTGATCGCCGACGAAGTCTACCAGGGGGCGGAGCTCGCCGGTCCCATCACGCCGAGCTTCTGGGGAATGAGCGATCGCGTGATCGTCACGAGCGGCCTCTCCAAGGCGTACGGGATTCCGGGCGTGAGGATCGGCTGGATCGTGGCGCCGCCGGAGGTCGTGGCACAATGCTGGACGCAGCACGACTACCTCACTATCGGGCCGAACAAGCTCTCCGATGCGCTCGCGCGTGTGGCCGTGGAGCCGAAGGTGCGCGAGCACCTCTATGGCCGCACGCGGACGATCCTCAACGAGAACGAGCCCGTTGTGGAGGAGTGGGTCGCTTCCTTCGGCGACTTCCTCACGCACATCCGCCCCGCCGCCGCGGCGATGGCTTTCGTACGTTACGCCAGCGACCGACCCAGCGAGGCGGTCGCGGATTGGGTGCGAACCAACCAGAGCACTCTGATCGTGCCCGGGAGTCACCTCGGCCTCGAGGGCTACCTGCGGATCTGGACGGGAGGGAAGCCGGAGTACCTTCGCGAGGGGCTGCGGCGGGTAGGCGCGGGGCTCGACGCGCTGCGGAGCGGAGAGCTGGCGATCGCGGGTGCCTGATATGTCGTCGCCCGGCGGCCGCTCGGAGCCGCGCGTGGTGCGGCTCGATGAGATCACTCGTGCGGTGGACATCCCGCGGCTGATAGAGGAGCTGGCCGAGGGATTCGTCGCCTACTCTTCCGGGAACGTGGTCGTACCGCCGGTCGCACACTTGGGCTTCGACGAGCCGCGCGGCGACGTTCACATCAAGTACGGCTACATCCAGGACGATGACGTCTTCGTCATCAAGATCGCCGACGGCTTCGACGAGAATCCCGCGCTCGGTCTTCCGCCGGGCGACGGGATGCTGCTGGTGTTCGACCGGCGGACTGGGATGGCGCGGGCCGTTCTGCTCGATCACGCCTACCTCACCGACCTGCGCACTGCTGCAGCAGGCGCCGTGGCCGCGCGACTGCTCGCACCGCGCGTGGTGAAGCGAATCGGAGTGATCGGCACTGGAGTGCAGGGGCACCTCCAGCTCGAGTTGCTGCGCCGCGTAGTGGACTGCCGGAGCGCGATGGTCTTCGGCCGCGATCGACACCGCGCCGAGCGGTACGTCGCTGATATGGCGAAGCAGGGTTTCGAGGTGACCATCGCGCCCGACCCCGACTCGCTCGCGGCGGCGTGTGACGTCATCGTCACCGCGACCACGGCGCGTGCGCCACTTTTCAGCGCCGATGCGGTGAGGCCAGGGACGCACGTCTCCGCATTTGGCGCGGACTCGCCGGGGAAGCAGGAGCTCGACCCGGAGCTGATGGGCCGCGCCAACGTCGTCGTGGTGGACAGTCTCTCTCAGACCTCGCGGCACGGCGAGCTGGCCCACGCGCTCGAGGCTGGGGTGATAACCGCGGATCGCGTCCACGAGCTCGGGGATGTGATTCGCGACCCGTCGCTCGGTCGCACGGGTGACGATCAGATCACCGTCTGCGACATGACCGGGGTCGCGGTGCAGGACATCGTGGTGGCGAAGCACGTGCTCGCGCAGCTTTCGCAGTCGACACGCTGATGGCGAGCTTCGTCGTAGTGGTCGATCCACACGCCGATCGTCGTTGTGAGAGCCCGGGGTAGCCGCGTGCAGGCCCGAGTGCGAAGCGTGCACAGCCGATCGCTCGCCGGTGCGGGACCGCTCCGCCGGTTGGCAATGGGGCGTGCCCGTGTCCATTATGTATCGAGGACCGCTGCTCCCGGGTCGCTCGTCGCTCCGGTATGCGAACCGCGGACCGCTCGAAAGAGCACGGTCGCTGCATCCCGAATTGCCACATAATGACACGTACGGTTCTACTCTGCGGCGCTACCGGACTGGTGGGCAGAGAATGCCTCCGCATGCTGCTCGCCGATCCGCACTTCGAGACGGTCGCCACGCTCACGCGGCGCGCTCTGCCGCCCGAGCTCGTGCCCGCTGAGCACGCGCGCCGGCTGGAGCAGCGCGTGGTGGACTTTGACCACCTCGCCGACAACGCGCCCGCGATGAAGGCGGATCAGATCATCTGCTCACTCGGCACCACCATCGAAGAAGCCGGATCCCGACAGCGGTTTCGTGAGGTCGACTTCGGCTACCCGCTGACCATAGCGCGTTCGGGGCTGGAGCAGGGAGCCACGCACTTTCTCCTGGTCAGCGCGCTCGGTGCCAGCTCGCGGTCGCTGATTTTCTACAACCGAGTGAAGGGCGAGCTCGAGGACGCGGTGCTCGCTCTGCCTTACCGCAGCGTGAGCATAGTGCGGCCATCGCTCCTGGTGGGGAACCGCGCCAGCCCGCGGCGTGGCGAGCAGGTCGCGCAGCGGCTGGCATTCCTCGTTCCCGCGCGCTACAAGCCGATCCCTGCTCGTGCGGTGGCTGCTGCCCTCGTACGCATGGCGCGGGAAGATCTGCCGGGGCGTCGGGTACTGGAATCACTGGAGATGTGGCGCTTCAGCTGAGCCGGCGGCTCATGGACAGGCGCCGCCTCCCCGCGCAACTTCCCACCCTCCGCCGCGCGTCAGCCCGACGCGCCGGCTCCGCCCGGTTACCGTCAGGAGTACCCAAGTGCTCGGAAATCCCACGAAGCCAGTGTTCGCGCTGATTGCGATGCTGGGCGCGGCGACGCTTTCGTTCGGCGGCGGCACCGCTTCGCTCGCCGCGCCGCTGGCCGCGCAGTCTCCCTCGCGCAGAGCCATCACGCCGGCCGACGTTTACAACCTCCGCTCCGTCAGCGACCCGCAACTCTCGCTCGACGGGAAATGGGTCGCGTACACCGTGGGCTCGGTAGACTCGGCGAAGGACAGGAATGTCTCGCACATCTGGATGACGAGCTGGGACGGAGCGCACACCATCCAGGCCACGACGAGCAATGGGAGCGAGAGCTCGCCACGCTGGAGTCCCGACGGACGCTATCTCTCCTTCCTCTCGTCGCGCGGCGGCGCCGACGGCAGC
>DATCXR010000524.1:0-19376 GCA_036565685.1 Gemmatimonadaceae bacterium | reverse complement strand
CCAAGGGCGCCACGTCGCGTGATGTTCTCACGCAGCTGCGCCAGGAGCCACCGCCACCCGTACGGACGGTTTCGCGCCCGGCTCCCCGGCCGCGTCAACCCGCCCCCGAGCCGGAACCGCCGCCTCCAGTGATAGTGGAAGTCCCGCCGAAGCGGCCCGACTCGCTCGTGGTCAGGATCTACCGTGGTGCGGAAGTCACCCAACGAAAGTTCGATCGCAGTGACTCCACACCCCCACCGAAGAAGGCGTCTGTCCCCAGGTAGTCCGCAGCGACCATCGTCCCGCTTAGATCAATCCATCCTCCCAGGAGCACCAGCTTGAACAGCTTTCAGCGTGTGGCTCATATCGGTTTGGGACTCGCCATCCTCGGTGCGGCTCTGTCATCCGCGGCACCTTTGAGGGCGCAGGGCGACGACGTCCAGCGCATCGACATGAGCGTCGGACGGTCGTACCCGATCACGATGCCGGCCCTCATCTCCCAGGTGTCGATCGCCACGCCCGATGTAGCAGACGTAGTCGTCGTCGCCAACAGGGAGATCGTCATCAACGCGAAAGCCACTGGCGAGACTGACGCTATCGTGTGGATGGAGAACGGCAGCAGAGAACACTATCGGGTCGCCGTCCACTCGGCATCGAACCGCAAGCAGATAGCGCTGTATGTGAAGTTCGCGGAGGTCAGGCGCGATGTGATCGGTCAGCTGGGTGTCTCGGGCCTTTATCGGAATGGCGGGACGCGAGTCGGAAGTGGACTCTTCCGGAGCGACAACGTCTTCGACAAAGCCACTGGATCGATCACGATTCCGGGGACCACACAGTTCCTGTCGGTGCTCACGGATTTCGATACCGACAATCTTCTCGGGTTTCTGGAGCTCCAGGAACAGAAGGGGAATGCCAAGATGCTGGCCGAGCCGAACATCCTGACGGCCAACAAGGAACCGGCGAGCTTCCTGGCCGGGGGAGAGCTCCCGATCCCCGTGGTTTCAGCGGTGGGGGGCACCAGTGTGCCGCAGGTTGGGATTCAGTTCAAGGAGTTCGGCGTTCGCCTCAACTTCACCCCCGAGGTAATCAGCGACAGCCTGGTGAAGCTGTCCGTGACGCCCGAGGTGTCGAGCATAGACTTCTCGAACGCGATCGAGCTCTCTGGCTTTCGCATACCGGCTTTCCAGACGCGACGCATTCAGAGCACCGTGGACGTGCGTCCCAATCAGAGCCTCATAATCTCGGGCCTGTTCAACGACCAGCGCCAGCAGGTAAAGACGGGGATCCCGCTGCTCATGGACATTCCAATCCTCGGCCACCTGTTCTCGAGCACGCAGTGGCAGCACAATGAAACCGAGCTTCTCGTCATCGTCACCCCGGTGATGTTCGATCCGCTGCGGCCGCGCGCGGTCGATACGCTCCGCCTCAAGCCAGATACGGCGCTGCCGGCGCGCGAGCTGGTGGAGCCGCTCATGGTTTCGCCGCCCTCCCTCTCGCCCGCTCGAACGCCTTCGCCGAGTGCGAAGCCATCGGGGGGGCAGGCCAGTGTGAAGAAGTCCGACGAAGCCAGTGTTCCTCGCCGTCCATAGCCGTCGATGCAGCCGAGCGGCCGCCTTACGCAGAATGTTGCCATGTTGAAGACCGCATTGATCGTGGGTGAATCCAATGGAACCACTGAAGCCATAACCGCGGTTCTCAAGCGCTTCGGCTACGGTGGGCCTGACCTCGAGCCGGCATTCGAGGGCGCAATCGAGCGCCTCGGGACCGCGCATTACGATCTGGTGCTCCTCCCGGTGGGCGAGTTGGAGCAGGTACAGGTGACCGTGCTCGAGCGCCTGGTGCGGCAATCACCCTCCACCTCCTTCATCGGCACCGGTACTCGTGCCGAGCCGGAGTTGATTCTTCGCGCGATGCGAAGCGGGGTGCACGAGTTTCTCGTGTCGCCACCTGACCCAGCGGAGCTTGCGACTGCCGTGGACCGGCTTACGCGCAGGCATCACGGTGAGACGCGCCATGGGCAGGTGTTCGCGATCTACGGGTCGAAAGGAGGGCTGGGGAATACCACGCTGGCGGTGAACCTCGCCCACGCGCTGGCGCGGAACAACAAAGACGGCCGAGTGGCTCTGGCAGATCTGGTGATTGCAAACGGAGACATCAGAGTACTGCTCAACCTCAAGCCATCCTACGATCTCGGTAGTGTGGTTCAAAAGCTGGATCGCCTGGATGCCGACCTTCTCAACTCGCTCCTCACGCCCAACGGCGAAGGAGTATGGGTCCTGCCGGGTACCGAAGATCCGGGCCTGGACGACGCCATCGATGCCGGGGCCGTGGCCGCCGTCATCGAGCAACTGCGAGCGAACTTCGCGTACACGGTGCTCGACTGCGAGCACTACATGAGCGAGCGCACCCTCGCTGCTCTGGACAGCGCCGATCGCGTGATCCTCAACACGCAACTGACCGTGCCCGCTCTACGAGCGACTCAGCGAGCGTTGCAGATCTGCGAGCGGCTCGGCTATCCCAACGAGAAGCTATGGGTAGTCGTCAGCCGATATCAGTCTACCGACGTGCTCTCGCCCGCGGACGCGGCATCGCTGTTGAAGCATGACATCCAGTGGAAGCTCCCCAACGACTACCAGGCAACGGCCGCTGCCCTGATGAAGGGTGTGCCTGTGCTCGAGCACGATGCCGCGTCGAAGCTGGCGTGGAGCTTCGCTCAGCTTGCGGCGAAGCTGGGTGGGGGACACGTACAACCGATGAACGGCAACGGGGCAAAAGGCGGATCACGCCTGCGCCGCCTCTTTGGCAAGAGTGGGAGGAGTTGAGAATGTCACTTCGTGAACGTCTGATGGGAGGAGGCAAAGGTCCGATTTCTCCGGTCGCTCTCCCGAAGGAGACGAGCGAGAACGGCGCCGATCCTGCGCGTTCTGCCACCGCTGCATTGGCGTCCCGGATCCCGACGAATGCATCCGGCATGTACCAACGGAAGCAGGACGAGATTGCACTCACCGCCGTCGATCAGCTCAAGGTCGAGCTGCATCGGCGACTGATAGAGCGTCTGGACCTCGAGGCACTGGAGCAGATCAAGGACGAGGCCGAGCTCACGACGCAGATCAGGCAGGCCGTCGTCGAGTTCCTTCGTAACGAGCCCACTCCGCTCAGCCAGGCAGAGCGCGAGGAGATCGTCGAGCAGATCATCTACGAGATCACGGGCCTCGGTCCGATCGAGCCTCTGTTCCGCGATCAGTCGATCAGCGACATCCTCGTCAACGGTGCGAAAGATATCTACATAGAGCGGCGGGGTCAGCTCTCGCGCGTGCACACCGAGTTCCGCAACGATTCACACCTGCTATCGGTAATCGACCGGATCGTGACGCGCGTCGGACGGCGTATCGATGAAGCGTCACCCATGGTCGACGCCCGCCTCCCCGATGGCTCGCGTGTAAACGCGATCATCCCTCCACTCGCTCTGGATGGTCCGGTACTTTCGATCCGTCGCTTTGGCGCGGATTTCTCGGCCCAGCAGCTGGTGAGAACCGGTGCGTTCACGGAGCAGATGCTCCAGCTACTGGCCGGCTGCGTGAAGGCACGCCTCAACATCCTCATTTCTGGCGGTACCGGATCCGGAAAGACGACGATGCTCAACGCCCTGAGCTCGTTCATCCCGGCCACCGAACGCGTCATCACTATCGAGGACGCCGCAGAGTTGCGCCTCGTTCAGGAGCACGTGGTTCGCCTGGAGACGCGCCCTCCCAGTGCCGAGGGGAAGGGAGAGGTCATAGCGCGCGATCTCGTGAAGAACGCTCTTCGTATGCGCCCAGATCGAATAATCGTCGGCGAGGTTCGCTCCGCCGAAGCGCTGGACATGCTCCAGGCCATGAATACCGGGCACGAGGGATCGCTCACCACGATTCACGCCAACAGCCCGCGTGACGCCCTGTCGAGGCTGGAAACGATGATCCTTTTTGCCGGCACCAACCTTCCGAACAAGGCGATGCGCGAGCAGATCTCGTCAGCGCTCGACGTCATCGTTCAGATCGCGCGCCTCTCGGATGGAACGCGCCGCATGGTGAGCATCACCGAGCTTACGGGGATGGAGGGAGAGGTGATCGCCACTCAGGAGATCTACCGCTTCCACCGCAAGGGGATCTCGCCGGATGGCCAGGTCATCGGGCAGTTCGAGGGCACTGGGATTCGGCCGGTGTTCGCCGAGCGGCTGCGCACGGCGGGAGTCACTCTCCCCGATAACCTCTTCGACGAATACTGACGATGACGCTGCTGATTCTTGGCGCCGTCTTCATCGGCACGCTCTGCCTGATCGTCGGCACCTACATCTTCCTGAACCGGCGTCGGCTGGCCGCGGCCGCGGCCGCACGCGAACGCCTCCAAGGGGCGCCGGAGGTTGCTGCTCGCGGCCTGCTCCGCGAGGAGCGGGCGAGCGAGCTCCCGTTCCTGGATCGGTTGCTCACGGGGCGCCCGCTCACGCTGACGCTTACTGACCAGCTTCAGCTGGCAGGCTCCAGGCTGTCACCGGGCGCGTTCCTGTTCGTGGTGGTCGCATGCGGGATGGCGGGCGGGCTGCTTGGATCGCTTCGCCAGCCGGCCGTCTGGGCGATCTTCGGGGGAGTAGTCGGTCTCGCGATGCCCGTCCTCTGGCTGCGGAGAAAGGTGAGGAGGCGCCGTCAGGCATTCGAGAACCAGCTGCCCGAAGCCATCGATATGATCGTTACCGCGATGCGCGCGGGGTACTCCTTCCAGGCGGCCATGCGATTCGTGGGCGAGGAGATGCCGGCCCCCCTCGGACCCGAGTTCGCACGTTTTTACGAAGAGCAGCGGCTGGGCGTGGAGGTGCGGACAGCGCTCCTGGGGATCCACGAGCGAGTCAAGAGCCTCGACTTCAAGATGCTCGCGACGGCGGTGCTCATACAGCGGGAAACCGGCGGCACCCTCAGCGATATTCTCGCGAACATTGCCACGCTCATGCGCGAGCGAGTGTCGATACGCGCGCAGATCGAGACGTTGGTGTCAGAGCCGAAGATGTCCGCCCGGGTTCTTTCAGCCGCTCCGATAGTCCTCTACTTCGGTCTGCTCCTCATCAATCCCGAGTACGTGGAGCCGCTCACGACGACGACCTTGGGACGCTTCATCCTGATCGGCGCCGCCGTGTCGGTGGCGATGGGATACTTCATCCTCTCCAGCATGGCTGACGTGGATATCTGAGATGGTAAACATGCCGCTTTCCCTGATATTCCTGATTGTGTTGGCCGTCGGTGCCTTCGCCGTGGCCGCCTACTCTCTCCTGGTGTGGAGGTATCGCAGCGCGATGATCGGTCGCGCCGCGGGCAGCGGAACGGAGGGCGCCAGGATCACGTTGGACCTGCGCGATGCCAGACGCGGTGGGATCGGAGCCAGACTCCAGTCGCTCGTTCCGGCCTCCTGGGGCGAAGACGAGCAGATGCGGCTGAAGCTCGTCCGCGCTGGCTACGACAGCCCGACAGCCCCACTGACATATGTCACTGTGCGGGTCATCACGCTCGTCGCGCTGCCGCTCGCCGTCGCGCCATTCGTGATCGGCGCGAAGCCCATGATGGCGGTGCTCCTGATGGCGTGGGCGGTGATCGCGGGGTGGGCGATACCGGTGTGGTACGTCCACCGCGGTGCCTATCTGCGTCAGGAACGCATCCGGCGATCGGTGCCCGACGCGCTGGATCTCCTCGTGGTCTGCATCGAGGCGGGTGTCAGCCTCGATGCGGCCATACTGAGAGTGGCACGCGAGCTGAGTAAGGTGCATCCCGTGCTCTCGTCCGAGCTGATGGTAGTCAACCGAAAGACCAATGCAGGCGTACCGCGCGAGCAGGCATTGCGCGGCCTGTGGGAGCGGACTGGCGTCGAGGAGGTGAGAGCGCTCATCTCGACGATGATCCAGAGCGAGAAATGGGGAACCAGCATAGGAACGGTTCTGCAGGTCTACGCCGAGACGCTCCGGCGGAAGCGGCGTCAGGCCATCGAAAAGAAGGCTGCCACGATTCCGGTCAAGATGCTTTTCCCGCTGATCCTCTTCATTCTGCCGGCGCTGTTTGCAGTGGTGATGGGGCCGGCAGTCATCCAGATTCCAAAGCTGTTCAATACGGGCCAGTAGCACGGACGTTCCACCTGCACGAGCTGGAGGAGCCTATGCTGCAATTGCGCGCTAGACGGGGAGCCATCGCCATCCTGACCGTGCTGCTGTTCGTCGCTCTGCTCGGTATCGGCGCGGTCGTAGTGGATTTCGCGAGAGTGGAGTTGATGCGCAATCAGCTTCAGACGGCTGCCGATGCGGCTGCACTGGCCGGGGCCGTGCAGCTCACCACGACCAACAAGAACGACTATCTGCTGAAGGCGAAGGCGCTCGGACAGGCGAACCCTCTCTTCGATACGACTGTAGCCGTCCCCGATGAGGCGGTGGAACTCGGCAACTGGAACCCGGCGACCAGAACGTTCTCGCCCACGACCAGCGTGACCACGGCGGATGCGGTCCGCGTAACGCTCAACCACCAGTCCTCCTACCTCATTGGCAGCTCGATCGGGTTCGCGCCGAAAAATATCGGCGCACAAGCGGTGGCGTGGGCGGGACCGTCGGTGGCGCAGGCACAGTGCATGAAGCCGTGGGCGCTGTGGATCGGTCAGCTCATGGAGCGCATCAATCTGTACCGCTTCGGCACGACCGGTGATCCAACGCGGCAAATGGAGCCGGCGGACCTCGACGCGCTCCGTGAGATGCCTGAGGATGGGCCGACCGGCAGGACGTTCACCGTCTTCCTCGGTAACAGCGGGACGGACTCTACCTTCAATGGAAACATGTACGCGGTGGCGCTGCCGCCGTACTATCACGCCGATGGCTCGCCAGTAGACACCACCGGACAGGGCGCAGACAACTACGAAGAGAACATCTCCGGGGAGCGGTGTAACTCTGTGAGCGTGGGCGATTCTCTGCTGACCGAGCCGGGCGCCATGGTCGGGAAAACGTGCGCCGGTGTCGTGGGCAGCGAGAGTTGCAACGTCAACGGGGAAGGCATATGTGCTACGCTGATCGGCGGTGTGTGCAAGGGGCCTAACGGCGAGGATATCATCGTCAAGACCGCGTTCTGGGACTCGCCCACCAGCTCGAATGGCAGATTGTCCGCCGTCGTGAAGCTCGTTGGGTCCTTCCAGCTCAAGACGTTCACGAAGGAGAACGCGGGTGGCGGGAAAGGTGTCCTCACGGGCACCTTCCTCCCTCTTGCGGACAACGGGCCGATAGGCGGCCAGACGACCACGCTGGTGAAGATCATTCTGGTGCAATGACCGGAACTCGACTGACCTCTATCTCCGAGCTGCCGTGCTGGAGCGGGAGCGGCGAATGGCGTTGATGCCACGAATCGAGCACGCCATGGAGCGGGGGAGGCGCACCGCTCTCCACGCACTTTGGGTGGCCTGCTTCATCTGCGCGAGACCGGTGGAGGCACAGTATCCGAGTGTGCCACCGCCGCCGCCGTGCCACGAAGCAGGGTCGTCGCCTGCCTCCTCGACGTCTGGCGCAAGCCAGTCTCGATCGTTAGGCGTGGTTCTGTTTCAAAACACAGCTACGGATGCGAGCGATGCCTTCCTTGGTCGTGCCGTTGGCATCCGCCTGGCCGATGCCATTCTCGCGACCAGCGCGATATCGACGGTCGCGAGCCAGAAGTTTGGTTACGAGACGCTTACAACGCCTCGCGGGGCGAAGGCTGTCGCGCATGTCCTCGGAGTCCGCTACGTGCTTGGTGGGAAGGTAGGACGCACGGACGCGGGCGACGTCGCACTCGTTGCGGAGCTGCGCAGACCGAGCGATGGAGCGGTCGTCTGGGGAACCAGTAGATCGACCTCGATGGCTGGCCTCCCTGCGCTAATCGACCAGATCGCCGCAGGCGTCGTGGGCGCGGTGAATGATGCCAGCTCGGCGAGCGCCTCAACGTCGGCACGGCTCGCTGGGTGGGGGGACGCAGTTTCGGGTGAAGTGATCGATCATTTCATGCGTGGGACTTACTACTCCTCACTCAATACCATCTCGGGTTACGAGATGGCACTCGCCCAATTCGATTCGGCGGCGAAGGGCGACCCGGGGTTCGCACCGGCCTTCGCGAACGCCGCTCTCACGATAGCGACGATGCTCGAGTGGGGGTGGTGGGACTATGGCGAGGATCGTGTGCAGCAGCTCACCGAAAGGGGGCTTGCCGCCACGGACCGTGCCTTGAGCCTCGATTCTGCCAGCGCGAGAGCATGGATGGCACGCGGCTCCCTTCTCGCTTTCCGGAATCCACGCACCTACGCAGGCGCCCTTCCCGCCTTCAGGCGTGCGATCGCCATCGCGCCAAGGGATGCCGAGGCGCATCACTGGTATGGACGGGCGCTGATGCAGGTGGGTGAGCGCGGCTCTGCCAGACGCGAATTCGAGAAGGCGCTGGAGCTGGCTCCAGCGGACGCACGCATTCTCTTCGACTTCGCGCAGCTCTACCGCCACGATGGCAGTTTCAATCGGGCGTGCATACTTCTGGACAGCGCCATCGCAGCGAGTCCGACTGCCGCCCAGATATATGTTCTCCGAGCGCTCACTCGCGCGCGGCGTGGGGAGCTGCGATTCGCATGGGCGGATGCAGAGACGGGCGGGCGTCTCGGGTGGCCCTACTGGTCGCAGGCAGCGAGCGCCGTTGTCGACGCGGCGTCGCGGGACACGTCCGCCGCGCGCCAACGTACGGACGCAATCCGGAAGGCCACGGCGAAGACTGGCACCCGCCCGCAGGAATGGACGGGTGAGTATCTTGCCGCCGCCATCGCCGCCAGCGGCGACAAGGATCTCGCTCTGGGCTTGCTCGAGAAGATACGGCCACGGGGAGCACGACTCTGGTTCGCTTTGACTGGCCCTGACTTCGCGTCGCTGAGACGCGAGCCGCGCTACCGCACGCTCGTCGCCTCATCGCGCCCGCGTCGCTGAAAACTCCGGTGCGGGAGTCATCGGGTATCGATCTTCGCGCTCACCCTGCTCCTCTGCGCGATGAGGACGAGCGTGAAATCAAGGTGACTGCGACCTATACCCCGGATCTCGCGGTGGAGGAGGCGGATTCCGCGGAGGATCGCTTCGCGGTGGAGTGGCGCCGAAGTTACGGACCATTCTGGCGGATGGACATGATCTGCCTCGGCCTTGTGGTGCTACTTCTCGGCGCCACGCAGCCGCTGAGCGACGCCGATCTGCCCATGCACCTGGCGACAGGCGAGTGGATAATTCAGCACGGCGCTGTGCCATTCACCGAGCCCTTCGCATGGACGCGTATGGGGGCGCCGTACTTCGCCTACTCCTGGGCACCCGAGGTTTCGTACTACCTCATCATGCGCTGGATCGGGCCACTCGGGCTTCACCTGCTGCAGGGGGTCATACTCCTGGCCTCGGCAGCTGGAATGCTCTTTCTGGCGCGAGAAGCGAAGTGGAAGCCCTGGGTAGCGCTAGGAATGGCAGCCCTCAATGTTGCTGTGGCTATGCTCGTGGTGCCGGCGCTTCGTCCACAACTCATGCTCTTCGTGGTGGTGCCGCTCGCTTGGGCCTTCGCGTACAGAGTCCTGGCGGCGCCACGGATAGCATGGGCAACGCTGGGACTTCTCCTGACGAGCACCGTGGCAGCGAACTCGCACCTCTTCTTCGTGCTGACGGCTGCTCCCATCGCGCTGGTGGTGGCCAGGCCGCCCGCGGACCATCGTCGCACATGGGCGGTTTGTGGAGCAATCGTACTCGGTTGGTTCTTTTCGCCTTATGGGCTGAGCTGGCCCGACGTATTCCGTCTCAACTTCGGCTACAACGCTCTGCTCGTTGCGCCGTCACCGATTCTCGAATTTCGGCCAGGTTTTCGCGCGACCACCGCGTTCGTGATCGCGTTACCGCTTTCGCTGATTCCCTGGGTCGTTTCGCGCGGGATGTACGAGCGCCGCGAACGAGTCGTGTACGGCGCGCTCTGGCTTGCCGGACTCGTCGCGTTTGCGTACGCGGGCAGGCTGCTTCTCTGCTGGTGGCTGATCACGCTCCCGCTCAGCGCGAACGCGTTGGCGGAGCTCGGACGGGGTGCGTCGGTTGCGGCCCCTCGTCACCGCGTGCGCATCGCCACCTATGCCGTCGCCGGAGTTCTACTGGTAACTCTGGCGACGACCATGCCGGCGCAATGGCGTGACGAGGGAAACATCGACTCCCGCAGCCTTCCGGGTGTAGCGAGCACGTCGACCGAGCCACTGCTCACGTGGTTACAGTGCACCACACGGCCCGACGCGTCAGGGCGTATCTACACCTGGTTCAACTATGGGAGCTACCTGGTCTGGCGCCTTCCCGGCTACTCCACTTCGATTGATGGCCGAACAATCTTCCCGGATTCTGTCGCGAAGGCGGAGATTCTCGTCAGCAGGCACCTGCGTCATCATGAAGACAGCGTCTGGCCTAGCGCGGATCTCGCGATAGTGCCCCTCTGGTTCGGAGTGGCGTCTGCGCTCGACAGCGCCCAAGGGTGGATGCGCGTCGCTTCTCTACGCCGGCCGGAGAATCCCGCCGATTCGGTTGGCGTGTGGGCGAAGCGCGCGTGGTGGGAGCGTGCCAGCCAAGGGGACGTGAGCGGCACACCGGTTCTGCTGACTGGTGAGGCGAGCGACTCGACAGGGACGGGTTGCTCGAGCGAGCCGCATCGGTGATCCGGAGCTCGCCGTTCATGACGAATGATGGCAGGCGGTCCGCCATCGCGTGCATGCACGCCACATGCGCTCAGTAACATCGACGTGAATACGTCGGATCCAGACACCAGGGAGTCTCTCTCGCCGGGGCTGCGAATCGCGATCGTGGCGATCGTCGCGATATACGCTGGATTCCTTGCCTCGCCCATGGTTGGAGTAGTTGGAGCGTCAGACTTCAGTCAGCTCTGGTACGCCGCGCGCGCGCAACTCGCCGGCGGCGATCCGTACGGCGCTGTCGGCCCGGGTCGCGCGTTCGACTGGCCCTTTCCTCTTTTCTATCCCCTGCCGGCTGTGCTCGTCGCCGTACCGTTCACGGTTCTGAACGCGGCAACGGCGAGCGTACTCTTTTCAGCAATCTCCGCTGGCCTGCTCGCCTGGACTTTTACGCGGGACGCCCCGTATCGCCTTGCTGGTATCCTGAGTTTTTCCTTCTACTACGCTGCGGCCATCTCGCAGTGGTCACCGGTGCTCATCGCGGCCGCGCTGATTCCGAGCTTGGGATTCCTGTTCGCCGTGAAGCCGACCATCGGTCTGGCGCTCTGGCTGTACCGCCCAAGCTGGCAGGCGGTTGTCGGGAGCACGCTGTTCCTGATCGTCAGCCTGCTCGTTTGGCCAGGATGGCCGACAGAATGGATGCGCACGTTCGGGGCTGGAACGCACATACGCGCGCCGATTGCTTCGTTCTGCGGGCCGTTGGTGCTGATCGCGCTGTTCCGCTGGCGTCGCCCGGAGGCGCGTCTCCTGATAGCATTGGCGTGCGTTCCGCATACGACGCTTCTATACGAGGCGCTTCCGCTCTTCCTCATTCCGGCGTCGTGGAAGGAAGCCGCGCTCCTTCTGGCACTCAACTGGGTAGCAGAACTGACGCTCATCACGCTGGGCCCGTATCCGTCCCTCCTGGAGAAGGCCGGGATGTCCGCCACGCTCTCGGTTGTACTCCTCTATCTACCGTGCGCAATCATGATTCTGCGCAGGCCGAACGAAGGGAGGCTCCCGGACTGGATAACGCGTGGCCTGCTCACGGCTCGCTCGGCACTGCCACATCGGTTGCGAACGTGAGAGACCAGTCGCGTCCCTACCACACTTACCCACTTCCCACCCGCCCGCCGCATTCTCGACACGACGGACGCTTGATGCAATACGGGAGCGGCAGGATCTCTCTCCGCCGCCCCCGTTCAGGCTCTTCCTGATCGCGCAGCCACCGCTTCACCAAAGCGGCACCCGCGCTCCGTAGCTACCGCTCTACCCCCCCACCCTCAAATTCGCCACGAACGTCTGCTGCCCGGCCGGATTGTAAACCAGCAGACTCACTACATCCCCTTCCTTCACCTTCCCCAGCACCGAATTCAGATCCGCTGCCGTCCGCAGCTTTTTCTTGTCCGGGCTCAACACTTCCAGCAATATGTCCCTCCCCGGCACCAGCTGCTGGTACGCGGGTCCGTTGACATCCACGTCGGTCACCACCAACCCACCCTTGCTCTCCGGCAGCGACACCCGGCTCGCCTGATCGGCCGTCACGGGCGACACCGCCACGCCCAGCTTGTCGTACGCCGCGGGCATGTCGCGGCTGTCTTCGTCGCCGTCGACGCTCGCTACCTGACCGTCGTTCGGCGCCTCGGCGAGGGTCACCTTGAAGTCCATCTTCTTTCCGTAGCGCATCACGCCCACGTCCACGGTCTCGCCGGGCTTGTGCATCCGGATGAGCCGCTGGAGCTCGGCCACGCGATCGATGTCGTGGCCATCGAGCGAGATGATCACGTCACCGGCCTGGATCCCGGCCTTGGTCGCTGGACTCACGCTCCCTGGCGACGAACCGCCCACGAGCGCGCCGTGGATCTCCTTGAGCCCGGCCGCCTGCGCGTCCTCGGCCCGCACGTCCTGGATCACCACGCCGAGCACCGCGCGGCGTACGCGCCCGTACTGGATGATGTCGTTCATCACGCTCTTGGCCAGCGTGATGGGAATGGCGAAGCCGTAGCCGGAATAGAAGCCGGTCTGGCTCGCTATCGCGGAGTTGATCCCGATGACCTCACCCTTGGTGTTCACGAGCGGGCCGCCGGAGTTGCCGGGGTTGATGGCGGCATCGGTCTGCAGATAGTCCACAATCGCGTACTGGCTGGCGTACAGGTTCCGCAGCTGGCCGCTCCGACCCTTGGCGCTGATGATCCCCGCGGTCACGGTGAAGTCGAGTCCCAGCGGGTTGCCGATCGCGAGCACCCACTGACCCACCTGCGCCTTGGTGTCGTCGCCGAAAGAAAGGGTAGGGAGGTCCTTTCCGTCGATCTTGATCACGGCGATGTCGGTGGTTGGATCGCGGCCCACCACCTTGGCCTTGAAGACGCGCTTGTCGAGCATCGTCACGTTCACCTTGTCGGCGCCGGCCACCACGTGGTTGTTGGTGAGGATGTAGCCGTCGGGCGACACTATGAATCCCGAGCCCATCCCCTCGCGCGGTGGCGCCTGACGATCGGGCTCGAACTGGCGGAAGAAGTCGTCGAGATTGGGCGGGGTGTTCTGCCCGCGCTCCCTCCGCTGCGCCCGCGTCTCGCGTTCGGTCTGGATGGAAACCACGGCGGGCTTGGCGTGCTCGGTGATCGAGACGAAGCTGTTGCTCAGATCATTGAGCGGCGCCACGGCAGCCGCAGGCGGACCCTCGAGCTTTCCCTGTTGCTGCTGCGCGTAGCCGAACGGCGTGAGGTCGAGGCCCGCGGCTACCAGCAGTCCGCCCGCGAACGCGATCAACGCCACGATACCCAGTCGTGCGCGCGAAAATACTCGGGATGGCATATCTGTCTTCGACCGTTGAATGATAGAGAAATGTACACCGGGTTGATCTGCGGTGTTTCCCATGGCGCCGCGTTCGGTGGCCGACCGCCCGCGCCCGGAATGACTCTCACAACGACTCTCGCCCGGCCTTTTTACTCTTAGTCACGCCGGAGGCCGCTCGGGTTTTCTCGCGGATGCACGACGGGGCGCCGCGATCGCCGCGACGCCCCGCCACCCACCCATCCTTACTTCTTCTCTTCGTCCACGATCTCGTAGTCGGCCTCGACCACGTCTTCCGTCTGGGCGTCGGTGCCCTTGGGGTTCGCGGCCGCGCTCTCGCGCGCGGCTTCGGCGGTGGCCTGCGCGCCCGCGGCCTGATCGCCCTGCGCGTAGAGACTCTGTCCCGCCTCGCTGTACGCCCGCGTGAGCTCCTCGCTCGCCGCACGGATCTCGCCGATGTCGTCGCCGCGAAGCGCCTTGCGCGATCTCTCCACCGCGCCCTCGAGCCGCGATTTGAGCTCGGGGCTCAGCTTCTCGCTCCACTCCTTGGAGTTCTTCTCCACCTCGTAGGCGAGCGAGTCGAGACGGTTGCGCGTGTCGATCTCCTCGCGACGCGTCTTGTCCTCTTCCGCGTGCGACTCGGCGTCCTTCACCATCCGCTCGATCTCGCCTTCGGAGAGTCCGCTCGACGCCTCGATGCGGATCTTCTGTTCCTTGCCGGTGGCCTTGTCCTTCGCGGCCACGTGCAGGATGCCGTTGGCGTCGATGTCGAAAGTGACTTCCACCTGCGGCATCCCGCGCGGTGCGGGTGGAATCCCCGTGAGCTGGAACTTGCCGATGGTCTTGTTGTAGACGGCCATGTCGCGCTCGCCCTGCAGCACGTGGATCTCCACGGTGGTCTGGTTGTCCTCGGCCGTCGAGAAGGTCTCGGACTTCTTCGTGGGGATCGTGGTGTTCCGCGGGATGAGCACGGTGGTCACGCCGCCCAGCGTCTCGATGCCGAGCGAGAGCGGGGTGACGTCCAGGAGCAGCACGTCCTTCTGCTCGCCGGTGAGCACCGCGCCCTGGATCGCCGCGCCGATGGCGACGACTTCGTCGGGGTTCACACCCTTGTGCGGCTCCTTCTTGAAGTAGTCCTTCACCACCTGCTGCACCTTGGGGATGCGCGTCGAGCCGCCGACGAGGATCACCTCGTCCACCTCTTCCGGCTTCATCTGCGCATCGGCCAGCGCCTTCTTCATCGGCTCGAGCGTGCGCTGGATGAGATCATCCACGAGCTGCTCGAACTTGGCGCGCGTGAGCGTGTAGTTCAGGTGCTTCGGGCCCGACTGGTCGGCCGTGATGAACGGCAGGTTGATGTCTGTCTGCTGCGTGCTCGAGAGCTCCATCTTCGCCTTCTCCGCGGCCTCCTTGAGTCGCTGCAGCGCCATCGGGTCCTTGGAGAGGTCGATCCCCTGGTCGCGCTTGAACTCGGAGACCAACCAGTCGATCACGCGCTGGTCGAAGTCGTCGCCGCCCAGGTGCGTGTCGCCGTTGGTGGACTTCACCTCGAACTGGCGGGATCCTTCGACATCGTACAGCTCGAGGATGGAGATGTCGTACGTCCCGCCGCCGAGGTCGAAGACGGCGACCTTCTCATCCTTCTTCTTGTCCAGGCCGTACGCGAGCGCTGCGGCCGTGGGCTCGTTGATGATGCGGAGCACATCGAGTCCCGCGATGCGGCCGGCGTCCTTGGTGGCCTGGCGCTGCGAGTCGTTGAAGTACGCGGGGACGGTGACGACCGCCTTCTCGACCTTGTTGCCGAGGTAGTCTTCGGCCGTCTGCTTCATCTTCTGCAGGATCATCGCGGAGATCTCGGGCGGCGTGTAGCGCTTCCCCTGGACGTCCACGGTGACCTGGTCGTTCTGTCCTCCGACCACCTTGTAGGGGACGCGCTTTATCTCCTCGCTCACCTCGGAGATCTTGCGCCCCATGAAGCGCTTGATCGAGAAGACGGTGTTCTGGGGATTGGTCACGGCCTGCCGCTTCGCGACCTGACCCACCAGTCGCTCGCCATCCTTGGTGAAGCCCACCACGGACGGCGTCACACGCCCTCCCTCGGCGTTGGGGATGACGACCGGGTCGCCGCCCTCCATCACCGCTACCACGGAATTCGTGGTTCCCAGATCGATTCCAATGACTTTTTCGGCCATGACTCCCTCTTCGATGGTTTACCTATTGCGCACCCTTCCATGCTTGCGAACGGCCGCGAATCGCCGATAGGTTCTCGCAAGCTTGGGGCCCGATATACGCGCCAGATTGGCAGGTTTTTGCACCCTCCCACCGTAGGAGCGGCAGGATGAGCGGACGCTGCGCTGCAATCAACGGTACCAGGCGTGCCGAACGGGCAGGGAGGAAGGATGTTCCCGGTAGGTGACGAGCTCCCCACGCTCCGAACGCCATGGATGAACTACGTCATCCTCGGCATCATGTGGGCGGTCTGGCTGCTGGTGGAGGGCGGAGGAACCAACCAGGCGCTCCTCGCCGCCCGCGTCTGCGACCTGGGGATGGTTCCCGGCGAGCTAACCCGGCTGGCGCCGCTCGGCAGCGGCGTCCCCGTGGCACCCGGGATGGCGTGCGTGGTGGACAACTACTCCATAAACGCCCTCACCCCGCTCACCTCGATGTTCCTCCACGGCGGGTGGATGCACATCATCGGCAACTCGCTCTTCCTCTGGGTGTTCGGCAACAACGTGGAAGACAGCATGGGGCCGGTCCGCTACCTGGCGTTCTACCTCATCTGCGGCTTCACGGCCGCCGCGGCGCATGTATTCTCGGCCCCGGCTTCGCCCGTCCCAACCGTGGGGGCCTCGGGGGCCATCTCCGGCGTGATGGGAGCGTACCTCCTGCTGTATCCCCGGGCACGCATCAAGATGCTCTTCATCTTCATAATCTTCTTCAGGGTCTTCCACATCCCCGCCTGGCTCGTGCTCCTCTGGTGGTTCGCCGTGCAGGTGATCAGTGGCCTCCCCGAGCTGAGCGACGTGAACGCGGCCAGCAACGGCGGCGTGGCTGTCTGGGCCCACGTGGGCGGCTTCGTAGCGGGCGTGGTGCTCATAAAGCTCTTCTCCGACGAGCGCCTGGTACTCCGCCACAAGCAGATCCACGGGGCGAGGTACGGCTACTAGGGCTCCCCCTAGGCATCACCCCGCCCGGGACGCTAACTTCTGCCCGGTCCCCCGCGAAGCGGAGAGGGCAGGCATAGGCCAGGTCGCCGTACGGGACCGCATCGGCGCCGATGCCACTTTCGCAGAACCCACAGTTACTCGATATAGAGAGCGATCACGTGCGCCTCATCCCACGCGATACTGCGTTCTTCGACATGTTCGTGGAGCTCACCAAGCGGCTGGGCGCTTCTTCCCGCCTGCTTGCCGAGCTCTTCGCCGACCCGGGCCGGCTGGAGCACTTCACGGCGCTCATCAAGGACCAGGAGCACCAGGCCGACGTCATCACCCACGACATCATCTCGCGGATAGACCAGAGCTTCGTCACCCCCATCGACCGCGAGGACATCCACCTCCTGGCCTCGCGCCTCGACAACGTCATCGACCTCATAGACGGCACTGCGCGCCGCGCGGCGATGTTCCACATCACCGAGACCCACGCCGCCGCGCGCCGGCTCTGCGATGTACTGGTGAAGGCCACCGACCACATCGACGCCGCCGTCCACAAGATGAAGGACTCGAAGTTCGTCGGCGAAGAGGGGGTCACCGTGAAGAAGCTCGAGGAGGAGGGCGACGCGCTCTACCACCAGGCGGTGGGCGAGCTGTTCATGGGCACCCCCGACCCGCTCCACGTGATCAAGTGGAAGGAGCTCTACGATACGCTCGAGCGGGCCATCGACCAGTGCGAGGACGTCTCCAACGTCCTCCAGAGCATTGCGCTGAAGCATGCCTGAGCGGTGATCACGTACATCATCGCGATCATACTGGTCGCCTTCGTTTTCGACTTCAGTAACGGATTCCACGACTCGGCCAACTCCATCGCCACGGTGGTGGGGACGCGCGTCCTCAAGCCGCTGCACGCTGTGATATGGGCGGCCTCCTTCAACTTCCTCGCGGCCTTCACGGTGGGCACCGCCGTGGCCAAGACGATGGGCGCGGGGATGGTGGACGTGTCGGTGGTGGATCCCAACGTCATCCTCGGCGCGCTCCTCGGCGCGCTCTTCTGGAACATCATCACCTGGTACTGGGGACTCCCCTCCAGCTCCTCGCACGCCCTCATAGGCGGCTACG
Source organism: Gemmatimonadaceae bacterium (assembly GCA_036565685.1). Classification (GTDB taxonomy): domain Bacteria; phylum Gemmatimonadota; class Gemmatimonadetes; order Gemmatimonadales; family Gemmatimonadaceae; genus JADGGM01. The sequence continues at coordinate 1,605 of DATCXR010000524.1, read as the reverse complement.
GCGGCGCCGCGGTGGCGAAGGCGGGCTTCGGCTCCATCATAGTATCCGGATGGACGAAGACACTGCTCTTCATCGTTCTGTCCCCGGTGATCGGGATGCTGCTCGGGTACGGGCTGATGGTGGCCGTCTACTGGCTCTTCCATCGCACCCCGCCGGGGAAGGTGGACAGGATCTTCCGGGTCGCGCAGCTGGCCAGCGCCGCCTTCTTCTCCCTCTCCCACGGCGCCAACGACGCTCAGAAGACGATGGGTATCATCGTGGGTCTGCTCGCGTCGTCCAACGCGCTGTTCGCGGCAGAGACGGGCTTCCTGCATCATCTGTACGTCCCGAATGCGCAGCACATCCCGTACTGGGTGGAGATCGGGGCCTACACCGCCATCTCCCTCGGTACGCTCTTCGGTGGCTGGCGCATCGTGCATACAATGGGCTCGCGCATCACGAAGCTGCGGCCGGTGGGTGGGTTCTGCGCGGAGACGGGCGGGGCGTTGAGTATCTTCCTGGCGACGAAGTTCGGGATTCCGGTGAGTACCACCCATACCATCACCGGCGCCATCGTCGGTGTCGGCGCCACCACCCGACTCTCCGCGGTGCGCTGGGGAGTGGCGGGCCGAATCGTGTGGGCGTGGATCCTCACCATCCCGGCTGCGGCGCTCATGTCGGCGGTCGTGTGGTATGCATTGCATGCATTGCTGAGCTGATCCGGGTTCGTCGCATTTGAAGGGTCATCGCGGGGACCTGCGGACGCGGAGGGCGCGGAAATGAACTGAGAGGGCGCGGAGAAGTGCCGTAGGAGGGCCCGGTCACCGCGCCTCACGAGGATCGCGTCGGTCGATGACCAGCCTACGGGTAGGGGATGCAGGGAGGTTGTTGACGAGGCGGACAAGACCCTCTTTCAGTGTCAGGCCACCAAAGTTGATGAGCAGGCCGATAGGAAGGTGCAAGAGGCGGATGTAGGTCAGGAGCTGAGCCCTGTGCACGTGTTGAAGTTGTTCGACCGACTTCAATTCTACCGCGACGGCTCGTTCCACGAGAAGGTCGAGGCGAAAACCATGGGCGAAGTGGAAGTTGCCGATGTCGAAAGTCGCGACCTTCTGACGCTCCACGGCAAGCCCGCGCCGCGACAGCTCGCCCGCCAGGAGAGTCTCGTAGACCGATTCCAGCAACCCAGGTCCGATGCGTCGGTGAATCCCGAGTGCCGCATCGATTATCTCGCCACTGACATCATCCGGCTCTCTCATGAGCGACAAGGATACCAGCATCGCCGTCGGCAACCGCCATCCTTTACGCTCGCCCCGTACAATTTCTTTCTCCGCGTCCTCTCAGTTCATCTCCGCGCCCTCCGCGTCCGCAGGTCCGCGCGATGAACCGCGGTACTATTCTCGCCCCTTCACAGGCGCATCGCTGCCGGCCGCCGGCACGACGCTGTGTTTGATGGTACGTCCCTCGGCGAGGTAGACAGCATCCTCGGCGATGTTGGTCGCGAGATCGGCGATGCGTTCGACGTTGCGGATGACCAGGAGGAGCTGTAGCGACGCGGAGATGCTGGACGGGTCGTCGCGCATCTGCTGTTCGATGCTCCTGAAGATCGCATCGTGTCGTTCGTCC
>DATCXR010000521.1:0-17198 GCA_036565685.1 Gemmatimonadaceae bacterium | reverse complement strand
CGCCGGCGGCCGCCGTGGCGGAAGGTCACGAGGTCCTTCTGGCGCTCTTCCTCGACCAGATCCAGTGCCCGGATGACAGTATCGTCGGCCATACACCGAGGACGAGCGCCCCGCCCACGCGGTTACCGCCTGGCCAGGCTGGTACGGTCGCTAAACTCCGTCATGCCCGCGGAAGCGGGGATCCATTCACCGTCACTCCCGCGGAAGCGGGAATCCAGGTTACTCGACCAAACATGGATCCCCGCTTTCGCGGGGATGACGGGGGAAAGCGGGGATGACGGTGAGGGAGTTGGTTCAGTCGGTCGGAGCCAGCGCCTGGGTTTCTGGCGGGAGGCGCTCGAGGATCTCCGAGACCCGGGCCATGACGAGCACCGGGACACCGGTGGTCTCTATGGCCTCTCTGCCACCCTCCTCCCGGTCCACGAGCGCCAGCACCCCGGCCACCGTACCGCCCGCCTCGCGCACGGCGCTGATTGCCTTGATGGCCGAGCCCCCCGTGGTGATCACGTCCTCGATGACCGCCACGCGGTCGCCGGTGCGGAACGGGCCCTCGATGAGCTTGCCCGTGCCGTGCTCCTTTGCCTGTTTCCGCACGGTGAAGGCGCGTAGCGGGCGCGGGAGCGAGGCGCTGGCGTAACTGATGGCGTACGACACCGGGTCGGCGCCGAGGGTGAGTCCGCCCACCGCCAGCACGTTCCAGCCGCTGCCGGCGAGCACGCTCACGCCCAGCGGTCCTATGACCGAGAGCCCCTCGGGACTCATTGTCGTGAGGCGTGCGTCGATGTAAAGTGTGGATTGCCGCCCGGACGCGAGCGTGAATTGCCCGCGGCGCACTGAACGAGTGGCTAGCAACTCGAGAAGCCGGTCGTGCTCGGTCATGGCGGTAGGTTACCCGTGGGCTGTGGCGGAGTCAATCGAACCTCGTCGGCCTGGGGCGACTGCTTCAACAAGGGGATTCGTGCGGTTACCCTATTCGCTGTCGCGGCTTCGCCCTGCGTCGGTCGCTCTGGCGCTCGTTCTGCTCTTCGCTCTCGCTGGACTCTTCGCGGTCGATCGCACGATCGATGCGTCGAACCGGAATCGAGTGACGATCGAGTCGGTGCAGTCGGCCGCTATCGTGGAGAGCTTCCTCGCCGTGCACGCCGAGGCGCTGCAGTCGATGCGGGGGCTGTTCCTCGATACCTCACGCGCGCCGGATTCCGCGCACTTTCGCTCGCTCGCGCTCTCGCTCAGCGAGTATGCGGCTTCATTCCAGCGTATCTGGATCTCCGACGCCAGCGGCCGCATCACCAACGAGCACGTCTTCGGCGATCAGCAGCAGCGGCTCGGCCCCGGCTTCGAAGTGGACACCGCTCAGGCCTTCTCGCTCGCGCGGATCACGCACGATGCGCGTGTCAGGCACCGCGCCCAGGTATCGCCGCCGGACGTGCTGCTCAGCGGCAGGCGGGGCATACTGTTGATCGACCCCATCTACGTTGGCGAGGAATTCCGCGGCTTCGCCGGCGGCGGAGTGACGGCCGACGCGATCATCGAGCGTTTGAGGCGGGGTCGCCCGATGCTCCGCGGGCGCGTGCTGATAGTAGCCGACGCCGACACCATAGCGCGCACCGGCCCGGAGGCACGCGCCTTCGAAGGCGTGAGCACCGCCATCACCACGTTCAACGTCCCGGGCGGCGACGAGTGGCAGCTCATCGTCGAGCGACCTTCCACCTACGTGGACGTACGCATCCTGCTCTGGGCGGTGGGACTCGCCACGCTCGGCACTCTCATCCTCGTGCTCCTGCACGAGCACAATCAGAACGAGCGCCTCACGGAGCGCTCGGCGGAGCTGGAGCGTCTCTCGTCCGAGCTGCTCAGGGCCAACAGGGTGAAGAGCGAGTTCCTCGCCAACGTCTCGCACGAGCTGCGCACGCCGCTCAACGCGATCGTCGGCTTCGTGGAGCTGCTGCACGATGGTGTGTACGGCGAGCTGACGTCGCGGCAGATGCCGCCGGTGGAGCGAATAACATCATCCGCCAACCATCTGCGCCAGCTCGTGGACCAGATCCTCGATCTCGCGAAGATGGCCGCGGGGCGGCTCGAGGTGCATCTCGAGCCGCTCGACCTGCGCGCCATGGTGCTCGATGTGGCGAGCGAGGTGGAGTCGCTGGTGAGCGAGCGCGAGCTCAGCTTCTCCATTGCCGTTGGGAACTCGCTCCCGCGCGTGCGCACCGACCCGATGCACCTCAGGCAGATCCTGATGAACCTCCTGAGCAACGCCATCAAGTTCACGCCTGCCGGCGGTGGAGGAGTGGCGATCCGCGCGCGGCTCATCACGCCGAAAGCGGAGCGGCTCCCGATGTTCCGCCTCACGCCGCCCGCGGGTGGCGGACCGGGAGTGGAGCTCCCGTCCTTCGCGCACCGCGGGACGTGGATAGCGCTGCAGGTGGCCGACAGCGGACTCGGGATCGCGCCCTCCGACCACGAGCGGATCTTCGACGAGTTCGAGCAGGTGAACGCGGGGCCGAGGGGCGACTCGATGCTGCGCGGCACGGGGCTCGGGCTGCCGATATCGCGCCGTCTGGCGCGGCTCATGGGCGGCGACATCACCGTGGCGAGCGAGCTGGGGAAGGGCGCCCTCTTCACGCTCTGGCTCCCCGTGGATCCGGCCGATGTTGCCGCCGCGCACGAGAGCGAGGTCACGACAGAGCCGCGGCACGTCGGCTCTAGCTCGTGATGCTGCCGCGCTAGTCGCCGCCCTTGCGCAGCATCGACTTCATGCGCGCCACGAGCCCTTCGCGCTGCGGCTTGGGAGGTGGTGCTTCGATGGCCGCGCGCAGCTCCTTCGCGAAGGTGAGCACATCCGGATAGCGCTCGGCGGGATCGCGCGAGAGCCCCTTCATCACCACCGCCTCCACCGCAGGCGATATGGTGAGTCCCTTGCGCGCGGTGCTCAGCGGGATGGGCGGTTGCGAGAGGAGCTGCGTGAACATCTCCCGCTGCGACCTCGCCAGGTACGGGAGCGCTCCCGAGAGGAGGTAATACGCGATCGTGGCGAGACTGTACTGGTCGGCCGCGGGCGTGACGAGCTGGCCGGAGAGCGCCTCCGGCGCCACGTACATGAGCGTTCCCACGAAGAAGCCCGCCCTGGTGAGCCGCTCCTCAGGGGCGAGGTCGGCCTGTGCGGCGATCCCGAAGTCGAGGAGCTTGACCTGCTTCGACTCCGGGTCGTACATCAGGTTGTCGGGCTTCAGGTCGCGGTGGATGATCCCCGCTTTGTGAGCCGCCTGGACGGCGTCGGCTATCTGGTAGACGATGTCGGCCGCTTCGGCGCCCGGGAGCGGAGCGTTACGTTTGGCGTAGCGCTCGAGGAGCTCGCCCGGCGCCCACTCGGTGCAGAGGAAATGGAGCCCCGGGTGCGGCTCGCCGATCTCGATGGTACGGATGACGTTGGGATGAACGACCTGCGTACCGTACTCCGCTTCGCGCAGGAAGCGAGCGATTGCCGTGCGATCGCTGCGCAGCTTTTCGCGCAGGACCTTCACCGCTACGGTACCGTGCTCGGGGTGCTCGGCGCGGTACACCACCGCCGTACCTCCCTCACCGACCATATCGTGCAGCGAATACCCCGCGAGGGTCGTTCCCGCCAGATTCTCACGGCTCACGGGGCCGAAGCTAACTGTCCCGCAGGGCGTGAGCAAGAAGATCTCGGCCGTTTCATCCGTCATGCCCGCGAAAGCCAGAACCGTCGTCCCCGCGAAAGCGGGGACCCATGTTCTGCTCGGGTAAGATGGATTCCCGCTTCCGCGGGAATGACGTTCCCCGCCTCCGCGGGAATGACGTCGAACCACTCATGAGAACGACGCTCGCGTTCCTGCTCGCGGCGGGCATGGCGTTCGCCCTTGCCGCGTGCTCATCGCGCGGCCACACGCTCGACACCGCTCCCGGAGTCGCGCCCGACTCGTCGAGGCCGGGCGACATCCGCGACGTGGATCCGCGCGGTGTCTACCGCGCCGCGGGTCTGCTCGTGCACGGTGCGCCGCTCGGCTTCGTCGGGAACGTGAGCTTCCTGGGGAGCGGCTCGCCCGACAGCACGCTCGTGCTCGTGAGCATCGCGCTCGCCAACCGCGCGCTCGAGTTCCGGCCGGAGGGGGCGCTGCAGCGGGCGAGCTACACGGTGGAGATCGACTTCCATGCGAAGGGGAGCGATTCCACCGTGGCGAGCGTGCTCGCGCACGAGAGCGTGCGCGTGGCATCGGCCAGGGAGACGAGCGCGAGTGAGCCGAACATCATCTTCGAGAAGCTCGTGCCCGTGCCGCCCGGCGATTACACGATGTTGCTGAGCGTGCAGGACGATCGCGCGCCGGAGGCGGGCTCGCTGCGCGACAGCGTGACCGTGCCGCGCATCGGAGCGCGCTCGCTCTCGTCCATCGTGCCCGTGTACAGCGCTGCGCCGCGCGCGAGCGCGGACGGCAACCCATCCTTCATCGCGAACCCCAGTGCCACGGCGGTATTCGGCCGCGACTCGGTCGTGAAGCTCTACCTGGAAGGGTACGAGCTGCCGGACAGCGCGCGACTCTCAATCGTGCTGCTCGATGATTCGAACGAGCGCGTGCTCGAGGACTCGGTGATGCTGGAGAAGTCCGACCCGATCGCCGCGGTGGTGCGCGAGTTGTCTGTGGCGCGCATCGGGCCCGGGCGCTTCACCGCGGTGGCATCGCTCGCGGGTTCATCCGACACCGTCATAGCGCCGCTATTCGTGAGCTTCGGTCCGGGGATCGGGATCCTCACGTTCGACGAGATGCTCCTGCGTCTTCGCTACTTCGCCACGCCCGAGCAGCTCCGCGCACTCGGTGCCACGCCGCGCGCCGAGCGCGCGGCGGCGTGGGCGCAGTTCTGGAAGGAGACCGATCCCGTGTCGAACACTCCGGAGCACGAGGGATTGCGCGACTACTTCGACCGCATAGCGAGCGCGAACCGGCGCTTCGCGGGCGAGGGTATGGACGGATGGCTCACCGATCGCGGGAAAGTCTACGTGGCACTCGGCGCGCCCGACCGCATCCAGGTGGACGACGATCGCGGCACCGGTGTGCGTGCAACCTCGCAGAGCTGGGATTACATCGACTACGACGTGCGGCTCGTGTTCGTGTCGGATCTGGGCTTCGACCGCTGGCGTCTCACGCCGGCGAGCGAGCTCGATTTCGAGCGTGCGTTGCAGCGCGCGCGGCTGCACTGAGCGGTGGCCTCGAGCGAGTCGCACGTACCGATGAACGGCGTGTCCACGCGGCTCTCGCTCAGGCGCGAGGTAGCGCGGAAGGCGCTGCATCTCGTGTTCGTGGTTGTACCGGTGGCGTACGCGTTCGGGCTCCCGCGCCGCTGGCTGGTGACGGCACTCGGTGCGGCGGCCCTGGTGGCGGTGATCATAGAGCTGGCGCGAGCCTGGCACGCGCCCACGCGCGAGCGCTTCGTGCGGTGGGTGGGTACGCTGCTGCGCGAGCATGAGCACGCGAAGTGGTCGGGCGCCACCTGGATGGTGCTCTCCATGCTCGGGTTAGCGGCGCTCGCGCCGCGTGGCGTGGCGGTGGCCGCGATGTGGGCCATCTCGGCGGGCGATGCGGCGGCGGCGCTGGTGGGGCGGGCGTTCGAGGGGCGGGGAGAGGGAGGGGATGTGACGCACCGACCGTCACTTACGATGCAGCCGGAGAGCGGGGGAAGCATGGGAGTCCAAAGCGCCGAGCGGAGGGGCGGGAAGACCATCCGCGGGAGCGCGGCGTGCTTCGTGGTTACGCTGGCCGGTGCGCTGCTGCTCGCGCGTCTATCGCCGGTGGAGAGCGTGGTGGCCGCCGCGCTCGCGACGGTGGCTGAGCGGTTCGGCGAGCGGGTGGACGACAACGTTCGGATAGCGGCGGCTGTGGCCTTGGGTATCCTGTTGTGGCACAAGATGTTCTCTTGACAAAAACGCAGGTTGAACCTATATAGGCGCTCGCAGGCCGCCGTCGGTCTGCCCCGCACAACGCAGTGCAGGATCCGTTTGACCCCGCAGGAGGCAGCTCGAATGGCCAGAGGGAAAGTAAAGTGGTTCAATGATGCCAAGGGCTACGGCTTCATTGAGCAGGAGAGCGGTGAAGACGTCTTCGTGCATTTCTCGGCAATCGCGATGGACGGTTTCAAGACGCTCGCCGAAGGACAGGAAGTCGAGTTCGAGATCCAGAACGGCGACAAGGGCTTGCACGCGGCCAACGTTCAACGGGTCAGCTGAGCACCTTCCAAACGACGGGCCATTCGAGGTAGCTGCGCGCACCCCCACGGGGGTGATGAGCGTTTGCGCATCGTAAACTGGTTCGCCTGAACACGCCCCGCTCGAGAGAGTGGGGCGTGTTTTTATATGGGCGTGGCGATGCATCAGCATCGACTTTTTTTCGGACGCGGCCAAGGGGCATCGGAGGGAAAGCTGCGTGCGAGCGACCATCCGACTACGGTCTACCAGCAGCTGCACTCTGCTCGGCTGTCGCGTCCGCTCTCCTTCTCGGGAACCCGCTCGACCTCTCACCCGTTCTCGGATACCGTTCTGAAGCAACCGAGGTTCACGAATGATCGACGAGACGGACGCGGCGATCACAAACTTTTCGGCCGCTCCTTGACTGATACAGCTGTGCATTCCCCTTCGCGCACCAGACTGATCGCCGGCTTCGCGGCGGTCTACATCCTCTGGGGCTCCACCTACCTCGCCATCCGCATCGGGGTCGGCACGATCCCGCCCTTCATCATGGGCGCGATCCGATTTCTCATCGCGGGGAGCGTGCTCTATCTCCTCGTGCGTCCGCGCGAGCGGCCCACGCTCGAGCAGTGGAAGTCGGCGGCGATCGTCGGCGTGCTCCTTCTCGTCTTCGGGAACGGGGCGGTGATGTGGGCCGAGCAGAAGGTACCGAGCGGGATCGCCTCTCTTCTGGCAGCGGTGGTGCCGCTGTGGATGGTTCTTCTCGACTGGGGGCGGCGCGGCGGGAAGCGTCCCACGGCGATGGTGATGGCGGGAGTGGTGCTCGGCCTGCTGGGGCTCGCGGTACTCGTGAATCCGTTCGGGTCCTCCGCTGCCGGGGTGGATCGCGTGGGTGCGCTGGTGCTCCTGGGTGGTTCGCTCTCGTGGGCCGTGGGCTCGATCTACTCCAAGCACGCGCCGCATCATCCGTCGCCGCTAGTAGGGCCAGCGATGCAGATGCTCGCGGGCGGCGTGGGGCTCGCGATCATCTCCGTCGTGAGCGGGGAGCTCGCTCACTTCCGTCCGGGCACAGTCTCCACGCACTCGATGCTCGCCGTGCTCTACCTGGTGATCTTCGGATCGCTGGTGGGATACAGCGTGTACATCTGGCTCCTCCGTGTGGCCACGCCGTCGGCGGTGTCCACCTACGCCTACGTGAACCCGGTAGTCGCGGTATTTCTGGGTTGGCTCATTCTCTCCGAGCCGCTCACCCCGCGTACGCTCGTGGCGGCCGCGGTGATCGTGGGAGCGGTGGCACTCATCACGCGAGGTTCGGGACGCGAGGGGCGAGGCGCGGGCCAGCCAGAGAGCGCTGATCGCGAAGCGGGGCTCGGCGATCGCGCTGCGCGCGGCGCGGTGAGAGAGAAGCGAGCAGCGAGGACGCCGAAGTCGGCGGCGTGAGGGATGTGGCGTTGCGCGCGGAGCGCAGCGCCCATCAGCGCTTCCTGCCGTATCTTTCGATGTCGTCGTGCGCGACGATGTCGACGAAGTAGACGGTATCTTCGGCTATCCTGAAAACCACCCGGTCGCCGTCGTTCGCCCGCGCTTCGTCGAAATACTTCTCGGGCTCGATCGGCTTGATACGCATCCCGGGCGTCGTCTCGCCCTTCAGCAAGGCCATCACCACCTTGTCTATCCCCTTCTGGTCGGCGGGCTGAAAGGAGGCGTAGCTCTTCGCCCACTGCGGTGAGAACTGGGCGCCGAAGAAGCGATATGCCCGGGCCACGTGCTAGCGCTTACGGCTGCGTTTGGTGGCGGGCCTCTTGAGCGAATCGAGAAAGCGCTGGGTCTCTGCCTCCCCCTTGGTACGGGTGGACCGCCCCTCCCTGAAACTCTCCTCGGCTACGCGTAGACGCTCGCGTCCTTCGGGGCTGTGGTACCAGAGCTGATCCTGTGGGATCATCACCGCTGGCACCAGCTCGTAAACTCCATCGTCGGTCCGATCCACGCGAATCTGCGTCTGGTCGGTGATGCCGAGCTCTTCTCGCAGCTCTCTGGGCAGCGTCGTTCGGCCCTTGTGATCGACGGTCAGAAATCCGATTGTGCGACTCATGGTCCGAACCTCCTCGGTGGTACAGTGGTACTTCGGAACAATACCACTTTCCGCCTGTGCCTTCCAGCCCGTGAGGCGGGTAGCCGCCATCTCGCCCTCACGCCGACGCTGACGTATCGTACCGCCATGCGATATTTCCAGACCTCCACCCTCCGCCGTGTGGCGCGAACGCGCGGCTTCACCGCCGCGTCTCTCGTCCTCCCATTCGTTCTCGCCGCAGCGGCCCTCCCCGCGCAACGCCCCACGCTCTCGCGCAACGTTCGCCAGTACGTCGCGATCGACACGCCGACGGTCGCGCTCACGCACGTCCGCGTGATCGACGGAACTGGTGCTCTGGCGCGCGAGAACCAGACGATCGTCATTCGCGACGGACGCATCGCCGCGATCGGCGACGCGGCGGCGACGCCGGTGCCATCCGGCGCGCACGCCCTCGACCTCACCGGTAAGTCGGTGATCCCCGGGCTCGTGATGCTGCACGAGCACCTCTACTACCCCACCGGTCCCGACGTCTACGGAAACCTCTCGGAGAGTTTCACGCGACTCTACCTCGCCGGCGGCGTCACATCGATGCGCACCGGCGGGAACGCGAACGGCTACGGAGAGATCAACATCGCCCGCGCGATCGAGCGTGGCGAGAAGCCGGGTCCCTGGATCGACGCCACCGCGCCGTATCTCCAGGGCCAGGGACTCGACGTCGGCCAGATGTACGAGCTGAAGGGTGCCGACGACGCGCGCCGCATGGTGAGCTTCTGGGTCGACGCGGGCGCCACGTCTCTCAAGGCGTACATGAACATCACGCGTGCGGAGCTGAGAGCGGCGGTGGAGGAAGCGCACAAGCGGGGATTGAAGATCACCGGGCATCTCTGCTCGGTCACCTACCGCGAGGCGGCGGACGCCGGTATCGATGACCTGGAGCACGGCTTCTTCGTCGCCACCGACTTCGTGAGCGACAAGGAGCCGGACGTGTGCCCGGGGCAGGCGAAGGGGATGGCCGCGCTCGCGAAGGTCGACACGAGCGACGCGCGCTTCAAGGAGCTCGTATCGTATCTCGTCGAGCACCACGTGGCCGTCACCTCCACGCTCACGGTGTTCGAGACTTTCACACCGGGGCAGCCGGAACCGCCCGGTCTCGAGGTGCTCGACCCGATCCTTCGCGAGCGCTTCGAGAAGTTCCGCGCGAGGGTCGAGAGCAACCCGCAGTCGGTGTTTGCGACGCTCTTCGACAGCGAGCGCGCGATGGAGGTGGCCTTCGTCCGCGCGGGCGGACTCCTCGTGGCGGGCACCGATCCCACCGGAGGTGGCGGAGTCATCCCCGGCTTCTCCGACCAGCGCCAGGTGGAGCTCCTCGTGGGGAGCGGCTTCACGCCGCTCGAGGCCATAAAGATCTGCACGCTGAACGGCGCCACGTACCTCGGGCGGACGAACGATATCGGCTCGCTCGCTGTGGGAAAGCAGGCGGACCTCGTCGTGATCGGCGGTAACCCGGCGGCGAGCATCTCGGACATCCGGAAGGTCGAGATGGTCTTCAAGCAGGGCGTCGGCTACGATCCCGCGAAGCTCATCGCATCGGTGAAGGGGCAGGTAGGGCTGTTCTGAACATGGATCCCCGCAAGTCGCGGGGATGACTTCCCGTTCGTCATCCCCGCGCAAGCGGGGATCCATGTTACCCGACCCAACATGGATTCCCGCTTTCGCGGGAATGACAGTCGTGGCTTGCGCGGGAATGACGGTATTACGTGGGGCCCCACCGCTCTGGTGCTCCCTCCCGCGCCCGGCGACTTTTCGCGCATGGACATCTCTCCGCCCCCTTCGCCACGCCTCTTCCTGATCGACGGCTACGCGCTCATCTACCGCGCGTTCTTCGCCCTCATCTCCCGGCCGCTCACCACGAGCCGCGGCGAGAACACCTCCGCCGCCTGGGGGATCGTCAACTTCCTCCAGCGGCTGATCGAACAGCACAAGCCGGAGTATCTGGGCTGGGTGCTCGACTCGGGGCTGTCCTTTCGCCACACCCGCTACCCGGCCTACAAGGCCACGCGCGAGAAGCTCGGTGAGGAGCTCCAGGCGGACTTCGATCGCGGGATGGAGCGCATCGGCGAGATTCTCTCGGCCTACAACGTCCCGGTGCTCTCACTCGAGGGCTTCGAGGCGGATGACGTGATCGGCACGCTCGCGCGCCGCGGGGCGGAGCAGGGTGTGAACGTGGTGGTGGTCTCGGGCGACAAGGATTTCTACCAGCTGATAGCGCCGAAGATCTTCCTCCTCAACCCCGGGCGTGGCGGGCCGGCCAGCGTGGACGAGAAGTGGGTGGGTGTCGAGAACGCCTCGGAGCGGCTCGGCGTGCCGCCCGAGTACGTCACCGACTACCTCGCCCTCGTGGGCGACTCCTCCGACAACGTCCCGGGCGTGCGCGGGATCGGCGACAAGACGGCGTGCGAGCTGGTCGAGATGTACGGCCCGCTCGAGGAGATCCTCGCGCACGTCGACGACATCAAGAAGAAGCGCCCGCGCGAAGCGCTCCAGGAGCACGAAGCCGATGCGCGGCTCTCCAAGGAATTAGTAACACTTCGCTACGATCTCCCGGTCGAGCTCGACCTCGATGAGCTCACGGTGCGCGAGCCCGATCACGCACGGCTCAAGGAGATCTTCGTGGAGCTCGAGTTCCACGGCCTCGCGCGCGACCACGCGGCGGAGGAGCCGAAGAAGGAAGAGCAGGCGGTGAAGTACACCACGGTCGACACCATCGAGGCACTGAAAAGGATGGTCAAACGCGCCCGCAGCGCGCCGCACATAGCCGTGGACACCGAGACGATCATCGATCCGGGGAGCCCGCAGATAGTGGACCCGCTCCGCTGTACGATCGTGAGCATCTCGATCGCCGTCGCACCGGGCGAGGCGTACTATCTCCCGCTCCGCCACCGCGCGCAGCTCGCCGAGCAGGGAGATCTTCTCGTGGACGTCGCCGGCGACCGCTCGCCCACGGATGCGCCGGAGGACCGCGGCCTCGTCATGGGCGGCGATGAGATAGACGGCAGGAAGTCCTCGACCGCGAAGTCGAAGACGGCGAAGAAGAAGAGCGCGAAGCAGAGCACGGAGCCGGGCTCCATCGCCGCGCGCGCCCTCGCCAACGGCGGCGAGCCGGTGCGCAATCTTCCCCCGCTCGACTCTCCCGAGATGGAGCCGCTGCGCGCCCTGCTCGAGGACCCATCGGTGAAGAAGACGGGGCAGAACGCGAAGTACGACCTGCTCGTCCTCCGCCGTTCGGGCGTGAACCTCCGCGGGCTCGACTTCGACACGATGATCGCGTCGTACGTCCTCGACCCGGGACGCCGCTCGCACGGGCTCGACGTCCTCGCGCTCGAGTTCCTCGACCACAAGATGATCTCCTTCGAGGATCTGTGCGGGAAGGGACGCAACATCGTCCCCTTCGACGCGGTTCCCGTGAGCGCCGCGCGTGACTACTCGTGCGAGGATGCCGACATGACGCTCCGGCTCCGCGCGATCTTCGAGCCGCAGCTAGAGTCGTATGCGCTCACGTCGCTCTTCCGCGAGATCGAGATTCCGCTGGTGGATGTGCTGGCCGACATGGAGTGGGCCGGCGTCCCGATAGACACCGCCTGGTTCGCGTCGATGAAGGAGCGCTTCGGCCGGGAGCGCGAGCGCGTGGAGCGCCAGATCCACGAGGAGGCGGGCGTCGAGTTCAACATCAACTCCAACCCGCAGCTCCGGCACATCCTCTTCGAGAAGCTGCAGCTCCCGGTGATCAAGAAAACCGCCACCGGGCCGTCCACCGACGCGAGCGTGTTGCAGGAGCTGGCCGAGCAGGGGCACGCGCTCCCGGAGCTGCTCATGGAGTATCGCGAGCTCTCCAAGCTGGAGAGCACCTATCTCGACGCGCTCCCCGCGCTGGTGCACCCGGAGACGCACCGCATCCACACGTCGTTCAACCAGACGGTGGCCACCACGGGACGCCTGTCGTCGAGCGATCCGAACCTGCAGAACATCCCGATCCGCACGGAGCTGGGCCGCGACATCCGGAAGGGCTTCGTCCCGCGGAAGGGGTGGAAGTTCGTGGCCGCGGACTACTCGCAGATCGAGCTGCGTCTCCTCGCCCACCTCTCCAACGATCCGGCCTTCGTGCAGGCGTTCCGCGCGGGCGGCGACATCCACCGGCAGACGGCGTCGATCATCTTCGATGTCCCGCTCGAAGAGGTCACGCCCGACATGCGCGCGCGCGCCAAGACGATCAACTTCGCCACGATCTACGGGCAGGGGCCGCGCGCTCTCTCGCAGCAGCTACGGATAGAGCACGCCGAGGCGCGGCGGTTCATAGACGAGTACTTCGAGCGCTTCAGCGGGATCAGGGGATATCTCGATTCGATGGTGGAGTTCGCGCGCGAGCACGGCTACGTGCAGACCATCTTCGGCCGGCGGCGCTACATCCCCGAGCTCAAGGACCGGAACTTCAACATCCGTCAGTTCGGCGAGCGCACGGCCACGAACTCGCCGATCCAGGGCTCGGCGGCCGATCTCATCAAGATCGCGATGATCCGCATCCACGAGCTGCTCTCGGAGCGAGAGGTGGCCTCGCGGATGCTCCTCCAGGTGCACGACGAGCTGGTTTTCGAGGTGCCGCCGGAGGAGCTGGAGGCGATCACGGAGCTGGTGAAGCACGAGATGGAGAATGCCGCGCAACTATCGGTGCCGCTTGTAGTTGAGTTGGGTGCCGGGGAGAACTGGCTGGCGACCAAGCACTGATCGGGTACCGGGGAACAATCGGGTAGAGGAAGCCGCTCCGGCGAGCCGTCCTGAAACGCATGGGGGGCCCATTCGTCAAAACAGTTGACGGGGGGCAACGGAGCCGCTCCGCCGGACGCGCAGCCGAAACAGTTGCGTCACTCTTTTCCTCTTACCCAACTCTTCATCATGCGCCGTATTCTCACCATCCTGGCGGCCGGCACTCTTGCCCTCAGCGCGTGCTCGGATGATACCGTCGGCCCCCCCACCAACTACGTGTTCGTGGTCGTCCCCGACCAGGCCACGATCTCTCTGACTCAGGACGACTCTGCGGACGTCAGCGCCATGGTCAAGGACACGGTCTCCGGCGGCCAGATGTACCATCCCGCCCTCGACTGGTCGAGCGACGATCCGGATGTCGCCGTCGTCGAGGCCAATGGCGATGGCTGGCAGGTCCGCGCGACCGGCCCCGGAACGACAAAGCTTCACGCGGTCTTCAACGCCTATCACGGCCCCGTCGAGGGGACGATCGACGTCTCGGTGACGGGCGTTCCCGCCGCGACCTTCACGCTCAGCGCGAGCGCCGCGTCGCTCTACCCGGGTGACGCCGACACGCTCCGGATCCAGATCAAGGATGCCGACGGCAACGAGCTCTCGCCGCACCGCGTTTCCTGGGAGAACTCGGCCGACTCGGTGGCCTCGGTCGAGCAGTTCACGAGAACGTGGCTCGACACGGTCACGGTTGGTGACAAGGATTCGGTGGTCGTGGATTCGGTTACCTACCACGCCGTGATCACCGCCAACAGCGTCGGCACCGCCGAGCTCGTGGCGACCGTCGAGGGGACCGAGCAGACTGTCAACGTGACCGTCTCCGAGCGCCCGGTCGCCAGCGTCAAGATGAACCCCGACGCCGCCGCGCTCCACGTGGGCGACAAGGTAACGATCACCGCTACCCCGAAGGCCGCGAACGGCGAGTCGCTCGACCGCGATGTCACCTGGCTCTCGAGTAACCCTCTGGTTGCGACGGTCGACACCCTTGGAGTCGTCACCGCGAAGGCCGTAGGTAACGCGACGATCACCGCAACCTCCGAGGGGAAGATCGGCACCACCTCGCTCCTCGTGGTAGCGAAGGAGAACTGAGTTTCTCCGGGGAAGGAGGCGGAAAGCAGGAAGCAGGAACGGCAAGGAGACAGGAAACAGGAACGGCCCAGCGTTAGAGGTCTCTACCGCCAGGAGCCGGTACCTGTTTCCTGTTTCCTGTTTCCTGTTTCCTTCTCACTGCTTTCTGCTTTCTCTCACCTCCCCCCGTTACTCCTCCCCGCGCCACCCCGTCCTGCTCGCATGTGCACTCTCCTCCGTCGGCGCGCGGCGTTTTCGCTCATCGAGCTGCTCGCCGTCCTCGTGGCGGTGGGAGTGCTGGTGGGGCTGGCATTGCCGAGGTTCCAGGCGTACAGGCGGAAGGCGCACGTGGCGGCGACGGTGCGCGACCTCCGGAAGCTCGCAGCGGCTGAGGAGCGCTTCTGGAACGCGGTGAGGATGTACACCGCCGATACCGCCGCTCTCGATCTCTCTCTTTCCCCGGGAATCACCCTCACCATGCGCAGCGCCGACAGCACCGGCTGGTCTGCGCGCGCCTCTCGCACCGGCGACCCCGTCGTCTGTTCCATCTTCTACGGCTCCGCCCCACCCCTTCCCCCGGCGGTAAAGGCGAACGTGATCGGGTGCTCGGAGGAGGGGAGGCGAAGTGATTAAGAAAGCAGAAAGCAGTGAAACCCCAGGGTTCAGGGGGCAGGGGGCAGGGTTCAGGTACTACCTCGGAGTCGAGGTCTCGACCCCGAGGCAGTTCCTGAACCCTGCCCCCTGAACCCTGAACCCTCTAGCAGTTCACTGCTCTCTGCTTTCTTATAACTTCACCCCCCCCGCCTCCCCCTCATCGCATCCTGCCAGAGATATTGCAAATCGAATTGGTAGAACGAGTGAGGGAGGGAGGGGGAAACGGGGGAAGTCGTTTCAGGGCAATAAGATAGGCTGAATTGGGGGAGCGGCACCGGGGTTGCCATGGGGAGGGTGGCAGGACCGGGGTCATCCTCCGGGCCGATCATCTCTTTGAACAGGAAACTTCCATGCGCCGATCGCGACATTCTGGCTTCACGCTGATCGAGCTTCTGATCGTCGTGGTCATCATCGGCATTCTCGCCGCTATCGCGATTCCGAAGTTCTCGAACACGAAGGGGAAGGCATACGCCGCGTCAATGCGCAGCGACCTGCGCAATCTGGCCACGGCAGAGGAAGGGTATTATTTCTCCCACGAGGTCTACACGGACGATCTCACGCAGCTCGACTTCCAGCCATCGAGCGGCGTGGTGGTCACCTTCGGCGAGGCTTCCTCGGTCGGCTGGTCGGCCAAGACCACCCACCAGCTCTCGTCGCCGATCAGTTGCGCGATGTTCGTCGGCGGGGCATCGAGTTTCGCGCCGGCGGTGAATGCCGGATCGATAGAGTGCAAGTAGCAACGCCGTGCAAGTTGGAGAGTGAGCGCTTACCCATCACGTAGCGAATCCGACGCAGAAGTCACCGCCCCGGAGGTGCCGTACCTCGAGTTCGAGCGGCGCAGGGACGGGATGATCCACGCGATGGACGGAGGCCTCTGGCTGCACCGACATGTCTGGCGCGGTGAGCGCATGGCGCACCTCGTCTCCACCGATCGCGAGCGGCTCCTCGAGTACGGGCGCTCGGTAGGCCTTCCCGCGCGGCGCCTGCAGTATAAGCCGCTCAAGGACCCGCGCAGCGGCGTCCGCCGCGACGCCTGGCACTGGGACCTCGTGGGTCCCTTCCTGCCTCCTCGCTGACATCGCGCACCGCCGCCGCCGGCCGCTCTCCGCGGTCGCGAAGCTCGCAGCCAGGCACGCATCGAGAGCGCGCTCGCCCCTCCGGCCGACCTGCTCGCTGGATGTGCCCGAGTTGACGCGCGTAATGGCGTGCGAAAGATTGGACCGATGAACGCGTTTCGTCGCGCCCTTCGGATCATCCTTCTCCCGCTCGCCTTCGCCGCCTGCGAGCGCTCGAGCAAGACGGTCCGCTCCGACAGCACCCGAACCATCCCCGCCATCCCCGCCACGCCGCCGGAGAGTACGGCCGCAGTTACGCGGCCGGCCAGTACGTGGGATGCGACCGCGGGTCCGGTGCTCATCGTGCGCGCTGATTCCCCGGGACGCGCGTACGTCGTGTACCCGCAGTACAGCGACAGCACCCTGCCGGACACGGTACACTTCGACGTCGCACCGATCCGAGACGCCTCCGTGGAGCTCTACGGTCACGCTGGCGCGCTGGGCGCCACGCGCGTGAGATCTGTCGGCCCGCGCTCATGGCGAGCTGGCGAGTGCATCGAGTGGCCCACGGCAACGGTTGCCGCTTCGAGCGACAGCGCCTCCGCCGGGTGGGGCGTAGCGCTTCTCCCGAACGGCATCTCGGGCGTGCCGCTCGACTCGATCGAGGGGCTCTCCCCGCTCGACTCGGCGAAGCTCGCCGCCGACATCACCAGACTCGTCTCCGCACTCCCCGGTGATACGTCGCGCGC
Organism: Gemmatimonadaceae bacterium; assembly: GCA_036565685.1. Taxonomy (GTDB): domain Bacteria; phylum Gemmatimonadota; class Gemmatimonadetes; order Gemmatimonadales; family Gemmatimonadaceae; genus JADGGM01. Next base: position 596 of record DATCXR010000521.1, on the reverse strand, counting down.
CTTCCGTGGCATTCCCTTCGCCGTCCGCAACGCCTACCGCTTCACGGTCGACTCGGCCACCTCCGCGATCGCCGCCGACGTGGTGCGCAAGCTCAACCAGGAAGCGATGCCCCTCGAGGAGCATACCTTCCTGATCGCCGAGCGCGGTCCCTCGAAGCAGCGCTACGACGTGGTGTACACCAACCGCACCTCCGGCACCGAAGAGTCTCTCATCACCACCGAGCTCCTCGCCGCTGTCCGCCTCCCCTCACCCACCCGCACCGCCCTCATCCTCCTCCTAGAAGGCTTCGACACCAACGCCTACGCCCTGCTGGAACGCAATCCCCGCGGCGCCTGGCAGGTGAGGTGGAGGAGTGTGAGGACGGGATGCTGAGAGGGAAAAAGGAAACAGGAAACAGGAAACAGATACCGGCTCGTGGAGGGAAAGCCCTCTACACCGAGGCAGTTACCTGTTTCCTGTTCCCTGGTCCCTGTTCCCTTTCAACTTCACTATAAGCACCTCCCCCCTGCACCACGCGCGCACGGGGATCGCGACGCCGACGCCGGTCGTGACGTAGAGGGGGAAGTGGGGGTTGGGGATCCAGCCGCTGGCGGTG
>DATCXR010000519.1:0-2365 GCA_036565685.1 Gemmatimonadaceae bacterium | reverse complement strand
CTGCGTGGCCCGTGGCGAGGAGGACGAACTGCCCGGCTTCGATGAGAAGCGCTACGCCACGTACGGCGAGTTCGAGGAGCGTTCGCTGGAGGGACTGCTCGCCGAGTACTCGGTAGCTCGATCGGCTACCCTGGCACTCCTGCGGGGATTGCCGACCGCAGCGTGGCGGCGGCGCGGGCGCGTGAACGGCTACGAGTGCACGGTGCGGGGGCTGGCCTTCCACATCGCCGGCCACGAGCTCCACCACCATCGCATCGTGCGCGAGCGGTACCTCCCTCCGCTCGGGAAGCCAGGCGACTGACGGGTCATGTCAAGACCTGACCCCGCCGTTGTAAGTCACGCGCCCCCGTGATAAATCAGTGACTGCGGCGACATGGCCGGGTTGGACCGGCCTGGCGGCTTCACTCTTCCGGGAGAGCGATGGACCAGCTTCTGACGCGCCGGCAGGCCGAGCTCGTTGCTGTGGAGCGCACGCTCATACTCCGCGTGCGCGACCTGCTCGCCCGCGCGGAGGGCGCGCACGAGGACATCGAACGGCTCGCGCGGCTCGTCAACGAGATGGACGAGCTCTTCCTCCTCGTGGTGGCCGGCGAGTACAACGCCGGGAAGAGCACCTTCATCAACGCGCTCCTCGGCGACGAAGTCTTCGCTATGGGCGATCTCCCCACCACGCGCGAGATCTCCATCCTCCGCTACGGTGAGCCCGGGCCGCCGAAGCCCTCGGGGAAGCACACACTGATCTACCACTATCCCCTCGATGTGCTACGCGACCTCGAGATAGTGGACACACCCGGCACCAACTCGCTCGAGCGGATGGAGGAGATGGTCACGCGCGACTTCGTCCCTCGCGCGGATCTCGTCCTGTTCGTGACCAGCCTGCTGCAGCCCCTCACTGCGAGCGAGGTCGATTTCCTGGAGCTCATCCGCCAGTGGGGGAAGAAGGTGATCTTCGTGGTGAACGGCGTGGATCGCCGTAACTCGGACGAGCAGATCGACCTGGTGCGCGAGTACATCGTGCGGGAGGTGACCAAGCGGCTCGGCGGGCCCGAGCCGGCCACCTGGTTCGTGAGCTCGCGCGAGGCGTTGCATGCGCGGCTGGCCGCGCGTGACGGTGGTGATGGTGACAGTGGCAGGCGCGGTGGCGGTGGCGGAGCCGCCAACGGTGGTTCGGCAGCTCCGACTCCATCCCCGTCGGATGACGTCGCGCTCGCGCTCGATTCGCGCAACGAGTTCCCTGCCCTCGAGCGCTACCTCCTCGAGACGCTGCGCGACGACGAACGAGTTCGACTCAAGCTCCTCTCGCCGGTTGGCGTGCTGCGCAAGGTGCTCGATGGAAACCTCGGGATGCTCGGCACGCGGCTTGGCGTGATGCGCGACGACTCGCGCGTGCTCGGCAGCGTGCGTGAGCAGCTCGATGCCTACACCACCGAGATGCGGACCGACGCCGAGCGCTATCAGATCGAGCTGCGCTCGGTGCTGAACGAGGTGGAGCGGCGCGGCCGCACCTGGCTCGAGAACAACATCCGCATCGGGAACATCAAGCTGCTGCGCAACAAGGACGCGGTGGAGAATCGCTTCCGGAACGAGGTGGTGGCCGACGCGCCGCGTGAGATCGAGGAAGTCGTCCATCGCATGGTGGACTGGACGGTGAAGCGGAATCTCAAGCTCTGGAGTGTGATCTTCGCCGAGCTCGACGCACACATGGCGCGTCTCCGCGAGTCGGGCGCGCTGGCGCAGCACGCCGACACCGAGTTCCAGTACAACCGCGAGGAGCTCTTCGCGCGGCTGCGCCAGCCCGTGGAGCAGCGGCTGGGTGCCTTCGACGCCGAGCGCGAGGCGCGCGGGATAGTGCAGTCGATGCGCGACGCGCTCACGCAGGCGTTCGGGGTGAACGTGCTGGCGGTGGGGCTGGGCGCGGTGATCGTGACGGTGTTCACCACGATGGCGGTCGACATCACCGGCGTGCTCACGGCCACGCTCTTCGCGATCGCGGGTTGGCTGATAATTCCGGCGCGGCGCCGGCGTCTTATCCGCGAGTTGGAGGAGCGGATCGCGAAGCTCAGCGAGGATCTCTCATCGATACTCGCGGCGAAGTTCGACGAGCAGCTCGGGCGCTATCGTCAGCAGTTGCTCGACGTCGTACAGCCGTACGAGCGCTTCCTCGAGGTGGAGCGCGTGAAGCTGGAGCAGGCGCTGGCGGATCTGACCAGTGCTCGCACCGAGGTGGATGCGCTGGAAGGGAAGATCGAGACCATGCTGCCCGCTTGACGCCCGCCCACCCGCGCGCGATGCTTTCGTCAGCGCGCTCTGGGGCGCCTCCTGTCCGCGGCAAGGGAGCCATGCTCCCACCCATCGGGCTCGTGTA
>DATCXR010000509.1:0-12442 GCA_036565685.1 Gemmatimonadaceae bacterium | reverse complement strand
GCCAGAAATGACGACGAGCGCTCCGAAGCGGACAATGCCGCCGAGCTACGCGCCGAGATCCGCGAGACGCTCGCCCGCTGCTACTCCTTCCGTACCCCGAGCTGCCGCGCGAGCCCCGCTGCCTGACGTTGTAGGCGATCCACCCGAGTCCTATGCCCACCATCGCGGCCGGGATCGGGTTGTCGCGCACCACGTCCACGACGGTGCGCTGGGCGTCGCCGATGGTCTGTCTGGCCTCGTCCAGTTGATCTGCTGCACTGTGTGCCATGTTCTCCACCTTGCCGATCGTAGCGTCACGGATGTCCTGCTTCACTCGATCCTTGATGTTTCCCGGGTTGAGCCGCTCGCCGAGCTGCTCCAGGCTGTCGCCCATCCGCTCACGGGTCTCACGGATCTCGGCACGTAGCTCGGCGGCATTGTCCGCTTCGGAGCGCTCGTCGTCATTTCTGGCGAGCTCGATATCGTCGCCCGGCACGAAGTCGTCGGTCCTCTCGGGCATCGTTCCTCCTGTCAGTATGGCGTGCGAGAGATCGGGACTTCCCGGTCGGACAACGTTCCGCGCGGACGGGAGAATTGCTCGCTCTGCATGCTGGGCCGCGGCGGATAAGGCGCGCGGTAGGGTTGCTCCCCCTTCCTCGAGCTCTTGAGGAAGCGCGCACCCAGGAGTCCGAGCGCGAAGGCGCCGCCCAGGAAGAGCGCCGGTTCGCGCCGCGCGAAGTTCTCGACGCGCTCGGCCATCTCCTGCGTGTCCGTGTTCTGCATGTAGCCGGCCCACTGGTCTACCCTGTTCGCCGCCTTCTCCACGAATCCACCGACCGAGCTCCGGTCCTGCTCGCGGAGCTGCTGGCTCGAGTACATGAGCGATTGCGCCACGGCACCGAGAGTGTCGGCCGCGCGATTCTTCCCCTTGCTCACGCCCGCCTGCATCTGCTGGCCGGCCTTGTCCTGCGCCTGATTCGCCAACTCCTGGACCTTGTCCTTGGCTTCGTCCATCATACTTCCGCCCTGTGCCTGATTGCGCGTCCTGTCCGGCGCCGAAGTCGAGCCCGACGTGGTGCTCTGGGCATCGCCGGTAGTGGCAGTCCGTTTACTCGGCATCACTCCTCCTGGATCTGTTCAGGTATCGCGCGATCGCACGGCGATCGCGTCACGTCGTCATCTCGCGCTTGACTTCCCCTGCTTCTCGTTTGGCCCACGCCGCGGTACGACGCATGGAATCCGCTGTCTGGTCGGGTAGCAGGCCGCGACGCTTCACGTCGGCGAGCGCGTTTCTGGCCATGACCATGCCGATCGCGAGGAATACGACGCCGACGATCAACGCGGCGAGCCAGTAGCGACCGTCCAGCAGGCTCCCGAGGCCGGCGATCAGGAAGGCGGTCAGCGCCAGTACTCCGGCCAGCGCGAGGCCGAGCCCGATGCCGGCCTTCGTCGCAGCCTGCGAGAGCGTGGCGAGCGACTCGCGGAGCTCGACCTTCGCCAGCGCGACTTCCTGTCGCACCAGCTCGGTCGTGTCGTCAGTTACTCTCTTGAGCAGCTCGCCGATCGAGGGCTCGGCGCCTTCCGCCGGCCGCGGCACCGCAATGTCCGCGTTACGCTCTACCCGGATCTCGTTTGACTCGCGTGCCATGCTCACCCTCCTGCGCTACACCCACGGGGTCGCGACACGCTCGCTCCCCCGAGCCGGGTGGCTGGGTACGGGGCGGTGGGCAAGTCACATGCCCGGGAGGGTATTTGTTGGCAAGTGACTGGCGGGCCTGACGAATCAGCGTCGCGTCAGCGAGCGCGTGCGAGCTGGATGCCCGAACTTCCTAGGGGAATCGGAAACGGTACGTCGCGCTGAGCGAGGCTCGGGTGATCGTCCGTGTCGCGGCGGCGGCGTTGTTCGCGTTCTCCACGCGCGAGCTCTCGAGTCGCAGTGTCACCGGGAGCATCGCTCCCAGCCACTGCACGCCCAGGTCCCCACCCCACGCGCTCTGTACCTCCGGGCGCGTGGCGCTGGTGGATGGGAAGGGATCGCCAGAGTGCCCCTCCCGTGAGGGGACGGGGCGGGTCTCGATGCGGTTCGCGCCGCGTCGCCAGCGCGACACGCCGCCCGAGAGCCGCAGCCGACCCGATGGCCACACTTCGCCGGAGAGTCGAGCCAGATCCGCGTCGGGCCCGAGCTCCGAGCCGATCGGCTGGCCGTATTGCTGCCAGCTGTTCGCGTACGACCAGCTCAGGTAGGTGAAACTCCCCGTGCGGCGATACTGGAGCGCGACGCTCGCCGGGAGGGAGAACGGCAGCGCGACCGAGCCGAGTACGTTCCACGCCAGCTGATCGGGAAAGACCTTCCGATCCTTCGAGTCGATCTGGATGTCGTCGACCACCAGTTCGCCCTGGATCGCGGCGGGGCCGAGACTCGCGCGCACGGAGCCAAACGCCGTGAGATTCGCCCCGCCTTCACGACGCTCGCGCGGCGTTCCGTCGTTCTGCGTGACCTGGTAGACCATCAATGGGTTCGCGAAGCCGAGCGCTACGCCGCCCCCCTGCCGCGGAATGAGTCCGGTCTCGCCGATCGTCAACTCCAGCTTCGATGACGGACGGAAGGTGAGCGCGTGCGCTATGAGCATCCTGTGCCAGCGCTGGCTCCCGAGACTGTCGGGGGTCTGGTCGAGCGCCGGCGTGAGCACCACGTCGTCCACCGACCCGACCAGCGCCCGGAACTGAAAGCGCGTCCACTGGGCGTCCAGAAGGATCCGATCGATCGGCGGCCCGTTCGCCGAGAGCACCAGAGACTCGGCCGGGTCTCCGGCGTCGCCGATCCACGCCTCGCGCCCGCGCCCGACCGACACCATCACAGGCCCGAGCTTCCCGGACAGGTACGCCTCCGCGAAGTCGATCACTCCGGAGGTACTGCGGAAGCGTTTCGCGCGGATCGTCGGATCGTTCCTCCGGTCGGTCTGCCCGAAGGCATCCACCACCGCCATGATCTTCGATCCACCGCTCCACGTGAGGCGGAGATCGGCGCGCGCTACGATCGGCGGATCGCCCTCGGATGTCGGTCGCACGTTGCGCCATATGGGGTGAATCTCGCCGTTTCTGAGCGCGGTGCCCCGCAGCTGTAGCGCGGCGCCGAAATCGACCCCGGTCGCGCTGTCCGACGCAGTCCCGCCCGCGCTGCGCTGGTCGGCGCGGGGATGGTCGGTTGCGAGAAATCGCGCCATGAGGTCGTCGAGCACCCGGCCCGCGCAGCGGGGCTCCGAGCGCGCGGCACCGAGCGCGTGGCGGATGTCTCCGACGGTGAATGGCCGGAACGCCGATACTCGCGCCTCGCCGCACCCGCCGCGCGCGAGTGCCGCGAGCTGCTGGTAAGCCGGATCGTCGAGCGGGAGTGCCACGAGCGGATGCTGCGCGGCGGCCCGCGTCGCCGTCGCGGCAAGAGCGAGGGCGAGCGATAGACTACCGAGCCATGCTCGTGCGTGCTTCAACCGGCGCTGCGGCTGGCGAGCCGCTCTTCGGCCGCGGGGATGCGATCGCGCACACTCGCGAGGAGCGATGCCTGCGGGGTGAACTCGGGTACGAGCTCCTGTAGACGTCTGAGGGTGGTCCGCTCGTCGCGGGCAGCAACGGCGTTCCAGAGCTGCTCGATGGCCTGGTCGAGGGGACGCGGCGCATCCGTGCGCACTATCCTGATCTTCTCGTAGCGCGTCGGGAGCGTCTCCTCGGTGTCTGACGTGAGCTGCTCGTGCAGCTTCTCTCCCGGACGAAGGCCGGTGTAGACGATCTGGATGTCCACGTCGGGCTCGAGACCCGAGAGCCGGATCAGGTTGTGCGCCAGCGAGATGATCTTCACGGGCTCGCCCATCTCCAGCATGACGATCCGGTTGCGCGCCTCCTCGAGGACGGATGCCTGCAGCACCAGCTGCACCGCCTCGGGGATGGTCATGAAGTATCGTGTCACATCCGGATGGGTGACCGTCACCGGACCGCCCTCGGCGATCTGCTGGGTGAAGAGCGGCACCACCGAGCCGTTGCTCCCGAGCACGTTGCCGAAGCGCACGGCCACGAAGTGGTGGGTGCGCGCCGGATCCAGCGAGAGTACGAGGAGCTCCGCGAGGCGCTTGGTTGCGCCCATCACGTTGCTCGGGCTCACCGCCTTGTCGGTCGAGATGAGCACGAACTTCGCGCCGAACGCCGCGGCGGCGGATGCGGTGTTCCTGGTTCCGAAGACGTTGTTGTGCACGGCCTGCGACACGTGCAGCTCCATCATGGGCACGTGCTTGAAGGCGGCCGCGTGGTAGACGAGATCGGGACGCAGCGCGCGGAAGGCGCGCTCCACGTCGTCCTCGTCGCGCACGTCGCAGATGATGGGAACCACTTCCAGCTCGGGATGCGCGCGCCGCAGCTCCTGCTCGATCAGGAAGAGGAGATTCTCGCTGCGCTCCAGAAGCCCGATCACGGCGGGGCCGTAGCTGGCCACTTGCCGCGCCAGCTCCGATCCGATCGACCCTCCGGCCCCGGTTATGAGAACCCTGCGGCCGGCGATGTCCGAGCGAATCATCGAGGTGTCCAGATCCACCGGATCGCGCCCCAGGAGATCCTCCACGCGCACGGCGCGGAGCTGGCTCATCTGCACGTGCCCCGTGAGCGCGGCGATGGCGGGCAGGATCTTGAAGGGAATCTTGAGGGCGAGGCAGCGGTCCACGAGCTTCTGAACCTGATCGCGCGACGCCGAAGGGATCGCGATTATCAGCTCGTCGACCGGATGAGTCTCCACGATCTGCGCCAGCGTGTCGGTGGCGCCGAGCACGGCGACGTCGTGGATGTGGAAGCCAGTCTTGCGCGGGTCGTCGTCCACGAAGCCAACCGGCACGTAACCGAGGCGCGGGTTGTTGTGCATCTCGCGCAGGAGGAGCTCGCCAGCGTCGCCGGCCCCGATGATCATCACGCGCCGCGGCCGCGGGCTGGCGGTCGCCGTGCGCCGGCTCTCGCGGAAGATCCGGAGCCCGAAACGCACGCCGCCCATGAACACCACGGTCAGCAGCGCGTCTATCACGAGCACCGATCGCGGGAAGCCGGTCGCGGAGCCGGAGAGAACGAGGTACGAGGCGAAGATCACGCTGCTCACCGCCACCGCCTTGAGCAGAGCGATCATGTCGCGCACGCCTACATATGTCCACCACCCGCTGTACAGGCGATAGTAGATGAATGCCCCGACGCGGACGAGAACCAGTGGTCCCAATGTCGCCAGGAACAGCGACAAATAGTGTCGCGGGAACGCGTTGTCGAAGCGAAGCACGTACGCCAGGGCGTAGCTCGCGATGACGATGACAACGTGAAGCCCTATGACGAGCAGGCGTCGATGCTTGAACGTGAGGAGGTGGCCTAGCAACCCTCCCGCCTCGCTCTCTTCGGCTTCCTCGCTCTCCGACTGTTCCGGTGAAACCGGTCCGCTCTCTCCCCTGGCTGCGATGCTCATCCTCGATCCGCTTTTGAACGCCGGGCTTGCGCTGCCTCGGCATTGACGACTCACGCCGTCCGTCGGCAATACGTCGCCGTTCGGGGTCGGACGCTATCTGGTATGGAAGGCCGGCTCCGCGTACCCCGGCGGTATCCTCGTGGTACCGCCCGGGCAGTGAGAGCCATGAAGCTGGGTGGAATCAGTGGCCGTAGAACCGCAGGACGGCCGAGGTGATCTGGTCCTGCTGCGCGCGCGAGAGCTCCGGGTAGACGGGGAGCGAGATCACCTCGCGTGCGGCGCGTTCCGCTTCGGGACAACTCCCTTCGCGATAGCCCAAATAAGCGAAACACGGTTGCAAGTGCAACGGGAGGGGGTAGTAAATCGCGCTGCCGATCCCCTGTTCCGTCAGATGATCCTTCAACGCGTCGCGCCGCTCGACGCGCAGCGTGTACTGATTGTATATCGACTCGTTCCCTGCCTCGATGACGGGAGTACGGATCTCGGGGACGTCGGCGAAGGCGCGATCATAGTATGCCGCGTGCTCCCGCCGCGCCGCGCTCCAGGCGGCGAGGTGCGGGAATTTGGCGAGGAGCACGGCCGCCTGGAGCGCGTCGAGCCGGCTGTTGTAGCCCACCTCGTCGTGGTAGTACTGCTTCGCGCCGCCGTGCACGCGGAGCCGGCGCAGCCGGGTAGCCAGCGACTCGTCGTTCGTCACCATCATCCCGCCGTCGCCGTAAGCGCCGAGGTTCTTGGACGGGAAGAAGCTGAAGGTTCCGATGGTGGCGCGCTCGCCAGCCATGTATCGCCCGCTCCCCGCGTCCCGGCTCGCGCCGATGGACTGCGCGGCATCCTCGATTACCGGAAGGCCCGGTAGCTCCGCGGTGAAACGCTCGATCGGCGCCATCTGGCCGAAGAGGTCCACGGGGATCACCGCCTTCGTTTTCGGTCCCACCGCCGCGGCGGCGCTCTCCACGGAGAGGTTGAAATTTCGCGGGTCGATGTCGGCGAACACCGGCTTCGCACCCACGTTGTGGATCGTGCCGGCGGTGGCGAAGAAGGTGAAGGGAGTGGTGACCACCTCATCCCCCGCTCCCACGTCGAGCGCGCGCAGCGCGAGCAGGAGGGCATCGGTACCGCTCGCGCACCCTATCGCGAAGCGCGTGCGCGAGAGCTCCGCGACCGCCTCCTCGAGCCGCGCCACCGGCTCGCCCAGGATGAATGCCTGGTCGTCCACCACGGCCATCATCGCCCGCACGACTTCTTCTCTTATCCGCGCGTGTTGCGCGCGGAGATCCAGCAGTGGCACTGACATATTTGAAAGGGCTGCTCCGGTCCGTTTCAGGTTGTGGGCACCGCGCGCACCAGCTCGTGCCACTCCTGCAGCGAGCGGACGCGCGGTGGGCGGAAGCGCATCGCGAGGATCGCGTCGCAGGCAGCGTTGGCCGCCGAGAGCGTTGTCGTGTACGGGATTCGGTGGGCGACGGCAGCCTGGCGCATCGAATAGTCGTCGCGCTGGGAGTGCTTTCCCATCGGCGTGTTGATGAGAAGCTGGACGTCGCCGTTCACTATCAGGTCGATCCCGTGCGGGCGACCCTCGTGCACCTTGAAGACTCCCTCGGCGGCGATCCCGCGCCCGCGCAGGTAGCGCGCCGTCCCGCTCGTGGCCATGAGCTGGAAGCCCATCTCCTGGAAGCGCCGGGCGATCGGAACCATGTCTTTCTTGTCCGAGTCGTTCACCGTCACGAAGATCGCGCCCTCGGTGGGCAGCCCGTTGTCGGCCGCCAGCTCCGCCTTGGCGAACGCGCTCCCGAACGAATCGGAGATTCCCATCACCTCCCCCGTGGAGCGCATCTCGGGGCCGAGAATCGGGTCGGCCTCGCGGAACTTGTTGAACGGGAAGACCGCTTCCTTCACCGACACGTACGGTGGGACGATCTCCTCCGTGAAGCCGATGGCGGAGAGCGTCTCGCCCAGCATCACTCGGGCGGCGATCGAGGCGAGCGGGACGCCGATCGCCTTCGACACGAATGGTATCGTGCGGCTGGCTCGCGGGTTGACCTCGAGGACGTACACCACGCCGTCCTTCACGGCGAATTGCACGTTGATGAGCCCCACCACGCCGAGCGCCTTCGCGAGCGCCACCGTATGCTCGCGCATCACCCGCAGATCCTGCTCGCCGATGATGTACGGCGGGAGAACGCACGCCGAGTCACCCGAGTGAATGCCAGCGTCCTCGATGTGCTGCATCACGCCGCCGATCACGACGCGCTCCCCGTCACCGATCGCGTCCACGTCCGCCTCGTAGGCATCCTCGAGGAAGCGATCGATCAGCACGGGGCGATCTCCCGATACTCGCACCGCCGACTCGAAGTACGAGCGGAGCGACGGTTCGTCGTACACGATCTGCATGGCGCGGCCGCCCAGCACGTACGATGGACGCACGAGCACCGGATAGCCCACCTGCTCGGCGACCTTCACCGCCTCGTCCACGCTGGTCGCTGTGCCGTTGGGCGGCTGCTGCACACCGGTCTGCCGCGCGATGACGTCGAAGCGACGGCGGTCCTCCGCGATGTCTATCGCGTCGGGCGAAGTACCGAGGATCTGGACGCCGGCCGCCTCGAGCGGACGTGTGAGCTTGAGAGGCGTCTGACCTCCCAGCTGCACGATCACCCCGCGCGGCTGCTCGCGGTGCACGATCTCCAGAACATCCTCGAGGGTGAGCGGCTCGAAGTACAGCTTGTCGGAGATGTCGAAGTCCGTGGAGACGGTCTCGGGGTTCGAGTTCACCATGATCGTCTCGTACCCCTGCTCGCGCAGCGCGAGCGCGGCTCGCACGCAGCAGTAGTCGAACTCGACCCCCTGCCCTATCCGATTGGGACCGCTTCCGAGGATGACCACCGGTTGCCGCCCGGAAGGCGGCGCTTCGCTCTCCTCGTCGTAGGAGCTGTAGAGGTACGGCGTCGCGGAGGGAAACTCCCCCGCACAGGTGTCCACCATCTTGTAGACCGGCCGCACACCGAGCGCCCAGCGGCGCTCGCGCGCCTCGCGCTCGGACTCGCCGCGCAGCGCCCCCAGCTGACGGTCCGAGAAGCCGCGACGCTTCATCCGCCGCATCGCCCGCTCATCTACATCCGGGAGCGCCGCGTACGCGCGCTCTTCCTCCACGAGCGAGTACATCTGCGAGAGGAACCAGGGGTCGATGCGCGTGTGCTCGTACACCTCGTCCACGGACATGCCGCGCAGGAAGGCGCGCTTCACCTGGAAGATCCGCTCCGGCGTGGGCTGCCTGAGCGCGCCGCCCAGCGTCTCGAGCGAGTCGTCGGAGAGACGATCGTCAGCCAGAGTGGCTCCGATCTCCCAGCCGCTGCGTCCCGTCTCGAGCGCGCGCAGCCCTTTCTGCAGCGCTTCCTTGAAGGTGCGCCCGATGGCCATCGCCTCGCCCACGGACTTCATCTGCGTCGTGAGCCGCGGATCCGCCGCCGCGAATTTTTCGAAGGCGAAGCGCGGGCACTTCACCACCACGTAATCGAGCACCGGCTCGAAAGAGGCGGGCGTGGTCTTCGTGATGTCGTTGACGATCTCGTCGAGGTTGTATCCCACGGCGAGCTTGGTGCCGATGCGCGCGATCGGGAAGCCGGTCGCCTTCGAGGCGAGCGCGGAGGAGCGCGAGACGCGCGGGTTCATCTCGATCACCAGCATCTCGCCGTCGGCGGGATTCACCGCGAACTGGATGTTGCATCCGCCCGCCGCCACGCCGATCTCGCGGATGATCGCGACGGCCGCGTCGCGCATCAACTGGTACTCGCGATCGGTGAGCGTCATGGCCGGCGCCACGGTGATGGAGTCCCCGGTGTGCACGCCCATCGGGTCGATGTTCTCGATGGAGCAGACGATCACGACGTTGTCCGCCTGATCGCGCATCACCTCGAGCTCGAACTCCTTCCAACCGAGCACGCTGCGCTCGATGAGCACCTGCCCCACCGGTGAGAGCTCGAGACCGCGCCGCACGATGTCCTCGTACTCGTCGCGGTTGTACGCGACGCCGCCGCCATGACCACCCAGCGTGAACGAAGGTCGGATGATGGCCGGGAAGCCGACCATGCTGACCAGCTCGAGCGCGTCGTCCCAGCTCCGCGCGATCCCGCCGGTTGCCACCTTGAGCCCGATTCGCTTCATCGCGTCGGCGAAGAGCTCGCGGTCTTCGGCGAGCCTTATGGCTCGCGCGTCGGCGCCGATCAATTCGACGTCGTACTTCTCGAGCACGCCGTTCTCGGAGAGCGCCATCGCCACGTTGAGCGCCGTCTGGCCGCCCATCGTCGGGAGGAGCGCGTCCGGACGCTCGCGCTCGATCACCCGCGCGACCACGTCCGGCGTTACCGGCTCTATGTAGGTTCGGTCCGCGAACTCCGGGTCGGTCATGATCGTGGCGGGGTTGGAGTTCACGAGGATCACCTCGTAACCGTCCTCCCTCAGCGCCTTGGTCGCCTGGGTTCCCGAATAGTCGAACTCGGCCGCCTGGCCGATGACGATCGGTCCGGATCCGATCAGTAGAATGCGTTGAATATCAGTGCGCCGTGGCACGTATCACGTCTTCGATGATTGTGTCCAGTGAATGCTCGACCGACCAACCTGTGTCCGATGCCAGTCTGGAAGGATCGCCAACCAGGATCGGGACGTCCACGGGGCGGACGAGCGAGGGATCGCTCTCCAAAGTAGCATCCGCGCCGGCTATCGTGAGGATCCGCGACGCCAGCTCGCCGATCTCCACGCCGCTTGCGCTGGCGATATTGTAGACCTCGCCAGCTTCGCCGTGTTCGGCCAGGAGAACATATGCGCGCACCACGTCGGCGACGTGGAGAAAATCGCGCACGGGGGTCGTGTTGCCCATCGGGAGCACGGCGCCCGGGGTGCCGCGCAGCGCGAGCGCGCGCCGCGCGAGCGCCGGGATCACGAAGCGCGACGACTGCCCCGCGCCGCTGTGGTTGAACGGCCGCGTGGCGACCACCCGCAACCCGTCGCTCCTGAAAGCCTGCAGCGCGATGACCTCCTGCGCCGCTTTCGAGGCGGCGTACACGCTCATCGGGCGCTGGCTGGCGCTCTCGCGCAGCGGCTGCTCCTCCGCGCCGTGCGCTCCATACTGCTCGCCGCTCCCCACGATGATCACGACTGGATCGAGGGAGCCCGCGTGCTTGCGCTGCCGGAGCTCGGAGAGGAGGCGGGCGGCGGCCACGGTATTGACGCCCAGCGCCGCCGCCGGGTCGTTGCCCGCGTCGGGGAGGTACGACACGCCGGCCAGGTGGAAGATCGCGTCCGGCGTGGAGGAGTCGAGCGAGCTGGCGATGTCCGCGTGTCTGGTCACGTCGCAGGAGAGCCAGTGCACCTCCCCGGCCTCCTCCACGGAGAGTCCGCCCGACGCCGCGCCCGCGGGGGGCGGCGTCGCATCCCCATCGAGCCGCGCTCCGTAAACATCCCACCCTGCGCGGAGGAGTGCGCCGCAGAGCCACTGCCCCACGAAGCCCGCGGCCCCCGTGACCAGCGCCCGCAAGGCGCTACACCCGCTCGCGGTGGCGCTTCAGGTCCGCGTCCACCATCATCGCAATCAGCTCCGCGAAGGAAACCTTCGGCTTCCAACCGAGCTTCTCGTGGGCCTTGGTCGCGTCGGCCACGAGCAGATCGACCTCCGCGGGGCGGAAGAAGCGCTCGTCCTGTACCACGAACTCGCGATAGTCGAGCCCCACACACTCGAAGGCGATCTGGCAGAGGTCGCGCACGGACCAGGTTTCCCCGGTGCCGATCACGTAGTCATCGGGCTCGCTCTGCTGCAACATACGCCACATCGCGTCCACGTAGTCGCCAGCGAAGCCCCAGTCGCGCCGTGAGTCGAGGTTCCCCAGCCGCACTTCGCGCGAGCGACCGAGCTTGATGCGCGCGACGGCGTCGGTCACCTTGCGCGTCACGAACTCGAGCCCGCGGCGCGGACTCTCGTGGTTGAAGAGGATGCCGGAGACCGCGAACAACTCGTAGCTCTCGCGGTAGTTCACCGTTATCCAGTGGCCGTAGACCTTCGCCACGCCGTACGGGCTTCGCGGGTAGAACGGTGTGCTTTCCCGCTGCGGCGATTCGACCACCTTCCCGAACATCTCGCTGGAGCTGGCCTGGTAGAAGCGCGCCTTCGGCGCCGCCTTGCGCACCGCCTCGAGCGCGCGCGTGACACCGAGCCCGGTGAACTCGCCGGTGAGCACCGGCTGGGTCCACGATGTCTGCACGAAGCTCTGTGCCGCGAGGTTGTAGACCTCATCGGGCGAGCAATAGGCCACCGCCTCGACGAGCGAGTGCTGATCGAGGAGGTCTGCGGAGACGAGCTCGATCCGGTCCACGAGGTGGCCGATACGCTCGTACGGAGTGGTGGAGCTTCGCCGCACCACACCAACCACGCGATACCCCTTCTCCAGGAGGAGCTCGGCCAGGTAGGAGCCGTCCTGCCCGGTGATCCCCGTTATCAGCGCCGTGGGCATACGTTCAGCTCCTCACCGTTCGCGCCGACCGGCGGCTGGGTAGATGGCAGCAAAAGGGGAGCCCTGCAGCTCCCCTTCCGGTAACACGATATCGATATCCGGCACCGGGCTTCACGCTACCTGCTTCCCTCGCGGGGCCCGTTCGATCTTGCCGGCATTGAGGCAGCGGGTGCAGACCTTGACCTTGGTGACCTTGCCGTCAATGAGGATGCGCGCGACCTGGAGGTTCGGCTTCCAGACGCGGCGGGTTCGGTTGTTGGCGTGCGAGACGTTGTTCCCGAAGGCAACGCCCTTTCCGCACACGTGACAGCGCTTGCTCTGCATGGTCAACCCTCGATCAGTTCAATACGAGCCATCTCGGCGCCGTCGCCCTTGCGGTGCCCGGTCTTGAGGATGCGGGTGTAGCCGCCCGGCCGCTTGGCGAAGCGGGGGCCCACCTCCTGAAAGAGCTTGTCGGCGGTGGCGCGCTTCTGCACGTGGCGGCCGG
>DATCXR010000507.1:0-2266 GCA_036565685.1 Gemmatimonadaceae bacterium | reverse complement strand
CCTGGGGCTCGTGGCCACCCGCCGCATCGCGTCGAGGACGAGTACCGCGATAGTCGCCCTCGTCTGGTCTTTCTGGAGGTCCACCGCCATCAGCGCGTGACCCACGTTTGCGCCCCCACCGTAGCGCGGACGCGCGGAGTTGAGCGCGATCGCCATCACGTCGGTGCGGCAGTTCTCGCAGTCGCAGAACTCCGGGTTCTGCGATCGCAGCTCGGCGTAGATCGCGGCGATGGTGCCTTCCAGCAGGTTCTTCATCCGGCCAGCGGAAGCGCGGCGCGCGCGGGCACCACCGCGCCGGTGAACGTGGAGCCAGTGGTGCCGGTGAGCTCCACCGTGCGGTACGAGCCGATCAGCGCTTCGCTCCCCGGTACCAGTACCGTGTGATGCCTGCGCGTCCGCCCCTGCAGGAGAGTCCCGCGACGCGAGACCTTCTCGAAAAGCACCTCGTGCCTCGAGCCCAGGAGCGCCATGTTGCGCGCGCGCGCGCCATCGCGCACGACCTCGATGAGCCGCTCCAGCCGCTCCCCCGCTTCCTGCTCCGGCACGATGAGCTCCGCCGGAAGTCGCGTGGCCGGCGTGCCGTCGCGCGGCGAGAAGATGAAGGTGAAAGCATCATCGAAGCTCGCCTCGCGCACGGCGCCAAGCGTCTCCTCGAAGTCCTCCTCCGTCTCGCCGGGGAAGCCCACGATTATGTCCGTCGTGAGCGCCAGATCCGGGATCGCCGCGCGCAGGCGAGCCACGCACTGCATGTATCCTTCACGCGTGTAGCGCCGCAGCATGCGCTTCAACGTCCTCGACGAGCCGGACTGCATCGGGAGATGCACGTGCTCGCATACCGTGGGCGTCTCGGCCATCGCGGCGATCACGCGATCGCTGAAATCGTTCGGGTGCGGGCTGGTGAAGCGTACGCGCCGGATCCCGGGCACCGCTCCGACGGCGCGGAGGAGGTTGGCGAAATCGTGCTCGCCGTCGTTGTACGAATTCACCGTCTGCCCAAGGAGCGTGACCTCGGTTATCCCGTGGGCCGCAACCTCGCCCGTCTCCCGAACCACGTCGGCCAATCTACGGCTTCGCTCCGGGCCGCGCGTCATCGGAACTATGCAGTAGGTGCATTTGTAATCACAACCGCGCTGCACAGGGATCCATGCGCGCACGCCGTCGAAGCGGCGGGCGTGGAAGTCTTCGTAGTGCTCCTCGAGATCGAAGTCCACCTTGGCGACGCGCTTACCGGCGCGCGCGCCTTCTATGAGCTCGGGGAGCGAGCGGTAGCCGTCGGGACCCACCACGAGCTGTACGTGCCGCGCACGGTCGAGCAGCCCCTGCCCCATCCGCTGCGCCATGCAACCCGTCACTCCGAGAACGGTGTCGCGCTTCATGAAGCGCTTGAGCTCTCCCAGGCGTCCTATCACCCGTTGCTCCGCGCGATCGCGGATCGCGCAGGTGTTGACGAGTATGACGTCCGCGCCATCGGGCGCGTCCACCGCCTGGTAGCCATGCGCCGCGAGGCTGCCGTACATCAGCTCCGAATCGCTGACGTTCATCTGGCAGCCGTACGTCTCGATGTAAACGGTGCCGCGGGGAGTGTCGCTCATGCAGAAAAGCTAAAGCTCCAGCGCCCGGGCGAACAGGGCACCGTCGCGCGACTCCAGCAGCGCGGCAATGCGTGATCCACGCGGCGCCTCGCATTCGGGAACGCTGACCGTCAGATAGTCTTCCGTGAGCCCCTTTCGCGCGCCGTCCGCGTCCGTTCCTCCCAACACCACGATCTCCGCCCTCCCACCGGCGCGCCGCAGCTCGTACTCGCGCGACTTCCGAGCACCGAGTGCCCTGTGCTCGGCCGCGCGCCGCGAGACATCGGCAGCGTGCACGCGCCCACCCAGCCGCTCGGCCGCTGTCCCTCCCCTGACCGAGTAGGGGAAGACGTGCAGCGCGGTGAACGGGAGCGACTCCACCAGCGACAGCGTGGCGCGATGATCGCCTTCGCTCTCGCCCGGGAAGCCGGCGATGATATCGACGCCGAGCCCGAACACCGGCGCATCCCTCACGATCCGATCCACCGCCGCCGCGTAGCTCGCAGCCGTGTACCAGTGCCGGCCCATCCGCTTCAGCACTGAGTCCGCGCCCGACTGCAGCGGCGCGTGAAGGTAGGGGACGAGCCCTCCGTCGCGCGCTACGAGACGCTCGCGCAGAGCATCGTCCACCTCGGTCGCCTCCACCGATGAGAGCCGGAATCGCGCGCGCGGTACGGCTCGAACCAGCCGGCCCA
>DATCXR010000459.1:0-6160 GCA_036565685.1 Gemmatimonadaceae bacterium | reverse complement strand
CTCTCTTTACCCCTCCGCGACCTCCGCGTGCGCAGGTCCGCGCGATGAACCCGGTCGCCGAGATGGAGGCAGACCAGCCGAGATGAAGCCCGCCCTACCCGCCGCAGATCCGATCGAGATCTTCGAGCCCCGCCAACACATCACGGGCCTTCGAGCCGTCGGGTGGGCCGAGTACTCCGGCTTCCTGGAGCTGGTCGATGATGCGCGCGGCACGGCCGTACCCGATCTTGAGGCGGCGCTGCAGGAGCGACGTGGAGCCGAGCTGGTGCTGGATCACCACTTCGGCGGCCTCGCGGAAAAGTTTGTCGCGTTCGCCAGGCTCCGTCGATTCCTGGCCGCCGTTCGCCTCCATCGCCTCGCGCTGGCGGATCTCCTCGAGGATGTCGGACTCGGTTTCCACTGGCTCCTCGGGGATCAGCCCCTCCGCCTCCGCCTTCGCGCGGCGCTCCTCGGCGCGGCCCTCGTACCAGTGCATCAGGTGCTCCGTGTCCTCGCTGCTTATGTAGGCGCCCTGCAGGCGGGCGGGCTCCGACTTGCCCGGAGGGATGAAGAGCATGTCGCCGTTTCCGAGCAGCGTCTCGGCGCCAACACCATCGATGATCGTGCGGCTGTCCACCTGTGACGCGACGCGGAAGGCGATGCGGCTCGGGAAGTTCGCCTTGATGAGGCCCGTGATGACGTTCACGCTCGGACGCTGGGTCGCGAGTATCAGGTGCAGGCCGATGGCGCGCGCCTTCTGCGCGAGCATCGCGAGCGGAGTCTCCACCTCGCCCTGCACCGTCATCATGAGGTCCGCCAGCTCGTCGATCACTACCACGATGTACGGAATGACGTCGCCGGTGTACGCGAGCTCCTCGAAGGCGACGTCCTGACGCTTCGGGCGCTTCAGCTTGTCGCCGGCCTGCACGCGGCGGTTGAAGTCCTGGATGTTGCGGCAGCCGTTCGCGGCGAGGAGCTCGTAGCGCTCCTGCATCTCGATCACGGCCCACTTGAGCACTGCGGCGGCGTCGCGGTTGTCGGTGATCACCTTGTGCCGCAGGTGCGGGAGCACGTTGTACACCGAGAGCTCCACCATCTTCGGGTCCACCATCAGGAACCGGAGCGTGCGCGGCGTGTGCCGGTACGCCAGGCTCGTGATGATGGTGTTCACGCACACTGATTTCCCGGAGCCGGTGGCGCCGGCGATGAGGAGGTGCGGCATCTTCGCGAGGTCCGCGACGATGGGCTTACCCTCGAGATCCTTCCCCAGGGCGATGGGAAGCGCCGCACGCGCGCCCTGATACTCGCGCGATTCTACCAGCTCGCGGAACGCCACGATCTCGGCCGACGGGTTGGGCACCTCCACGCCGACGGCGCCGCGCCCCGGAATCGGAGCCACGATCCGGATGCTCGCAGCGCGCATAGCGAGGGCGAGGTCGTCGGCGAGGTTCGCGATCTGCCGCACCTTCACACCGGGCGCGGGCTCGACCTCGAACTGCGTCACCACCGGTCCCGTCGTGCGACCGGTTATCTCCGCCTCTACGCGGAACGTGCCCAGCGCATCCTTGAGCTTCGCACCCATCTCGTCGAGCTCGCGGCGCCCAGCGTCCACGTTCCTCGGCGGGCTCGGGGTGAGCAGCTCGATCGGCGGCAGCTCCTGATGCCGCTCGCCCGGCTCTTCGGTCGCCTCGATCGCGGCCGCGATCCGCTCGTCATTCTCCTGCGTGGCGGCGGCCTTCCCCTTCTTCCCTCGCCTCGGGATCGGGAAGAGCCCGCGCGGCTCCGCGGCGGCGGGCTCGCTCGCCTCCTGCCGCATCAGCGATGGATCGATAGCGGGCATCTCCTCCGGAGTGGGCTCGAGCGTCGTCGCAGCGGGCGCGTTGGCGGCGGCTCTCTTCCGGCGCCTCCAACGAGCGAGCGGCTGCTCGTCCTCGTCGATCTCCCCGTCGGCGTCATCGACCTCGGCTCCCTCGGTGCGTGGCGGCACGGTGCCGACCACCACGCGGATCGGATTCCACGCGAGCGTGAGGATGGTGAGAGCGCTGAAGGCGAGCACCACCGCCAGCCATGCGCCCCAATGGAGGCCCGCCTCCAGGTAGTACGCCACGAAGCCGCCCCAGAGGCCCGCGAGGCGGTTCGACTCGCGTCCGGCATCGAGCGTGAGCGCGATGGCGATCGGCAGCAGGAGCACTACCCCGATCAGGAAGAACAGCCAGGAACGGTCGGTGTCGGAGCGCATGCGACCGAAGAGTCGCAGCGCGTGTACGGCCGGTATCAACGGTATCAGAAACGCCGCGGGTGATCCCACGAGGGCCACCAGCCCCGCGCGAACACATGCGCCCGCGGGACCCATCGGCGAAGCGGCACGCGTGCAGCTCCCGCTCACCGAGCCGTGACCTCCGACCACCGCTACCGCCAGGAAGATCGCGAAAATAAGGAGCGCCACGCCCGTGAGCTCCCTCCTCAACTGGGCTCTGCCCATCCCCGCTACCTCTCCAGGCGCGGACCGAGCGCCGTGATCTGGCGGTCCTGGTAGAGCGGCACTACCGGAAAGGCGTCCACAGTCGCGCAGATCTCGAGGTCCTTCTCGAAGCCCGCGCTCGCGAGCGCGCGCCCGTGCTCGGAGTCGGCGAAAAGCCTGGCGAGGTCGTCGCCGTACTTCGCATCGAGCATCGCGCACACGGTGGCCGCATCACTCAGCTCCACTTCGGGCATCTGTTCGACTATGCCGTTCGCGTAACGCCCCGCGCACGCGGCGTCCTCGAGCGAGAAGAGTCGTTCACGCCCGGCGCAGATGATCGTGACAGCCGTGCCACCTCGAAGCGCGGTGCGCAGGAGCGCTGACACGGCGGTGAGGTTGACGTACGACGCAACCACGACGTCGCGCGCACCCTGGATGCCGGCGAGCGCCGCCGTGCCGTTGGTGGTGGTCATGAGCACCGTGGTGCCCTCCACCGAATCGCGCGATACCTCGAGCGGCGAGTTGCCGAAGTCGAAGCCCGAGATCGGGAGCATCTTGTGCTCGCCCGCCAGCCGCACCTGCGACCGTCCGAACTGCCTGGCGCGCGTGATCACTTCGTCCGCGCTCTCTAGCGGGACCACGTTCCGCGCGCCGTTGGCCAGCGCGGCGGCTATCGTGGTCGATGCTCTGAGCACGTCGATCACGGCGACCACCCGGCCATTCACGGCGGCCGGCGTGCTCGTAGCCGGCCCGAACAACACATCGATTCGCATCTACCGCTCCCGCAACAGGTCGCCTTCGCGCTCCAGGAACTTCGTGTCCACTTCGCCGGCCTGGAACCGGGGGTTCTGCATCAGACGTCCCAGGAAGGGGATGGTCGTCGTGACCCCCTCGAGCACGAAGCCCTCGAGAGCGGTCTGCATACGCTTGATCGCCTCGGGTCTGTCGCGCCCCTGGCAGATGAGCTTACCGAGGAGCGAATCGTAGTATGGAGGAACCGTGTAGCCCGCGTACACGTGCGAGTCGACTCGCACACCCGGCCCGCCGGGCGGATGGAAAACGTCGATCCGCCCCGGCGACGGCTGGAAGTTGCGCTCCGGGTCCTCGGCGTTCACCCGCACCTCGATGACATGGCCGCGGAGCGGCGGGAGCACTGTAACCGAGAGCGGCTCGCCGGCAGCCACACGAATCTGTTCCTTCACGAGATCGACGCCGGTGAGCATCTCGGTTACCGGATGCTCCACCTGGATTCGCGTGTTCATCTCCATGAAGTAGAACGACCCGTCTTCGTCGAGGAGCATCTCGATCGTCCCGGCGCCGACGTAGCCGATCGCGGCCGCGCCGCGGATCGCCGCGTCGCCCATCGCCTTCCGCAGCTCGGGAGTGACCGCGGGACTCGGCGCCTCCTCCACCAGCTTCTGGTGGCGGCGCTGAACGGAGCAGTCACGCTCGCCGAGGTGGATGACGTTGCCGTGCTGGTCGCCGAGAATCTGGAACTCGACGTGTCGCGGCCGCGCCAGATATTTCTCGACGTACACGTCGCCGGAGCCGAAGGCGGAGAGCGCCTCGGAGCGCGCGAGCTGGAAGGCGCGGGCAAAATCGTCGGGATCGTTGGCCACGCGCATCCCCTTCCCGCCGCCGCCGGCCGCCGCCTTGATGATGACGGGGAAGCCGATGCCGCGCGCGAACTCCAGCGCTTCATCGGAATCCTCCACCGGGCCCGGCGTCCCGGGAACCACGGGGACGCCAACCTCGGCCATCGCTTTCCGCGCGGCGGCCTTGTCCCCCATCACGCGGATCTGCTCCGCGGTGGGCCCGATGAAGGCGATGTTCGACGCCGTGCACGTTTCCGCGAACTCGGCGTTCTCCGCGAGGAAGCCGTAGCCGGGATGGATCGCGTCGGCTCCCGTGATCTCCGCGGCCGCTATGAGGCGCGGGATCTTGAGATAGGAATCGCGTGCTGGTGGAGGACCGATGCAAACGTCATCGTCCGCGAAGCGCACGTGCAGCGACTCGCGATCGGCCTCGGAGTAAACGGCGACCGTCTGGATGTCGAGCTCCTTGCACGCCCGGATCACCCGCAGTGCGATCTCGCCGCGGTTCGCAATGAGAATCTTGTTGAACATTCCGGCTCAGAATCCGGTCAATCGGGGAGCGTGCAGCGGTGAGGGGCCGTCAGCCATCGCCATCACGCTGGAAGCCGTCCCAGCTCGTGTCGCTCGATCCCTCCACGCCCTGGGCGCGGAGCGCGAGCTCGCTGGGGTTGGTCGCGTAGAATAGCGCGCTCTCGTACGAGATGACGCCCTTCGAGTACCACTGCATGAGTGATTGGTCGAAGCTCTGCATCCCATACTGGACCGTGCCCTCCTTGATCAGATCGGGGATGTTCAGCGACTTGGTCATGTCGCGGATCTGATCACGCACGGCGGCGGTATTGATCAGCACCTCGCAGGCAGGAACGCGGCCAGGGCGATCGGAGCGCGGAACGAGCCGGAGAGAGATGACGGCGGCCAGCGCGCTCGCGAGCATGAAGCGCACCTCGTTCTGCTGGTGCGGCGCGTAGAAAGAGATGACGCGATTGATGGTCTGCGTCGCGTCGGTGGTGTGGAGCGTGGAGAACACGAGGTGTCCCGTGTCCGCCGCCTTGAGCGCCACCTCGAGCGTCTCCTGGTCGCGGATCTCGCCGATGAGGATGACGTCGGGGTCCTGCCGCAGCACGCGGCGGAGCGCCTGCGCGAAGCCGCCCGTGTCGGCTCCCACCTCGCGCTGGTTGATGCTGGAGTTGATGTCGCGGTGCAGGAACTCGATCGGATCCTCGATCGTGATCACGTTGGCGTGACGCTTCTCGTTTATGTGCTGGAGCATCGCGGCGAGCGCCGTTGACTTCCCCGAGCCGGTGATGCCCGTGACGAGTACCAGGCCGCGCGGACGGAGCGATATCTCCTCGACGATGGGCGGCAGGTTCAGCTCACCCGCGGTGCGCACCTGGTAGGGAACGGAGCGCAGAGCGTAAGCGATGGTGCCGCGCTGCTGGTACACGTTGACACGGAAGCGCCCGATGCCGGGAACGCCGATGGCGAAGTCGGCCTCCTTCTGCTCGGTGAATTCCTTCACCTGCTTGGGAGTCATGATCTGTTCCGCGAGCGTTTTCAGATCCTCCGGCCGGAGCGGCGGGAGATCGAGCGCGCTCAGGTCGCCGTTGGTGCGCAGGACGGGAGGCCTGCCGACCTTGAGGTGCAGATCGGACGCGCTCTGCTGGATCATGCGCTGCAGCACCGCCTTGAAGTTGAACGCGGCCGGCGGTGCACCCTGGGGAGCGCTCACCGGGTGTTCGGCCTGGGAGCGCGCGGTGGTCGGGTTAGCCATTGGGTTCGACCCGGAAGAGGACCTGTCCGTACTCCACCGGATGCGCGTCGGAGGCCGTTACCTCCCTGATGACGCCGGAGTACTCGGACTCGATCTCGTTCATGATCTTCATCGCTTCGATGATGCAGAGGATCTGGCCTTTCTCGATGCGCGATCCCTCGCCCACGTAGGGCTGCGCACCAGGCTCGGGTGCCCGGTAGAAGGTCCCGACCATCGGCGACTTCACCTCGAGGAGGTTTTCCTTGGGCGGCTCCGGCGCCGCCGGTGCGGCTGCCGGAGCAGCGACCGTGGCTACGCCGTCGGCGGGGGTGAGGAGCGGCGCGGCCGACGGCACGGCTGCTACTGGCGGGAGCT
>DATCXR010000425.1:0-6909 GCA_036565685.1 Gemmatimonadaceae bacterium | reverse complement strand
GACCGCCGTCGTGGCCGCTTCCGCCGATCACGAGCGCGCGGTCGTCGTGCAGCTGGCTTTCAGCAACACCACCTTCCGCGTGTACACGCACAGCGACGAGATCGGCGTGGAGCTCGGCGGCGCGCTCAAGAACGTCATGGCCATCGCCACCGGGCTGGCCGAGGGGCTGGGCCTGGGTCACAACCCGCGGGCAGCGCTCATAACGCGCGGGCTCGCCGAGATCGCTCGTCTCGGCGATGCGCTCGGCGCCGATCCCCGCACGCTGGCCGGGCTCGCGGGGCTCGGAGATCTCGTGCTCACCTGCACGGGCGCGCTGAGCCGCAATCGCGCGCTCGGCGTGGAGATCGGAAGGGGAGCTACGCTGGAGGAAGCGCTCGCCACGCGAGATACGGTGGCCGAGGGAGTCGTGACCACGCAGAGCGCCCACGCGCTCGCCGCACGGGAGGGAGTGGAGATGCCGATAGTCTCGGCTGTGCACCGCATTCTTTTCGAGCAGCAGCCGCCGCGCGACGCCATGGAAGACCTCATGTCGCGCGAGCTGCGAGCGGAGAGTGACACATGAGCACTAGCGAACCGGTTCAGGAGTTCTACTCCATAGGCGAAGTCTGCGAGCTCACCGGGCTCAAGCCTCACGTCCTGCGCTACTGGGAGAGCCAGTTCCGATTTCTCAACCCGGCCAAGAATCGTTCGGGCAATCGCGTGTATCAGCGACGCGAGATCGAGCTCATAACGCTGGTGAAGCACCTGCTCTATACGGAGAAGTACACCATCGAGGGAGCGCGCCACAAAGTCGATCAGCACCGGAAGAAGGGCGACGTACGGCCGGCCGCGCGCAGCGCGCTCGACCTCGAGACCATAGACATGCTGGAGTCGGAGCTGAAGGAGCTGTACGCTTTCCTCGGCGGAGGGAACGAGACCGAGTGATGCTTTCCGTCGCGTGCGTGATTCCGGCGCTCGACTCCGCCGCCACGCTGGGCCCGGTGGCCGGACGGCTCCGTGATGTACTTCCGCACGCGAGCATTGTCGTGGTGGATGACGGCTCCGCCGATGCAACGAGCGAGGTGGCGCGCGGATACGGCGATGTGCTCGTGCGCTTCCTCGTGAACCGGGGGAAGGGAGCTGCACTGCGCGCGGGTATCGCCGCGGCACTGGAGCTTGGTGTGGACGCGGTGGTGACGATCGACGCGGATGGTCAGCATCCGCCGGAGGCCGCGCCCGCACTGATCTCCGCGCTCGCGCACGCGGATATCGCCATTGGCGCGCGCTCGCGACAGACCGGCGCGATGCCGCTCGGGCGCAGAATGACAAACGCGCTCGCGAGCGCGGCGGTCGGCGCGATCATCGGGAGCCCGGTAGCGGATTCGCAGTCCGGCTTTCGCGCCATCCGCCGAGAGGTGCTCGAGGCCGTGACGGCGCGCGGCGAGCGCTACGAGTACGAGACCGACTTCCTGATCCAGGCGGGGCGCGCCGGCTTTCGCATCCGGCCCGTACAGATCGCTACTCTGTACGGCGGTGCGAGCCACTTCAGGGTGATTCGCGATTCGACGCGGGTGGTACGCGCCATCTGGCGACACCGCGCGGGAGCGTTTCGCTGAGATGCGACTCCTGTGCACGAACGACGATGGCATACTCGCTCATGGACTCGACTGCCTCGTGCGCGCCGCATCATCGCTTGGCGAGGTCACGGTCGTGGCCCCCGACCGTGAGCAGAGCGCGACGAGTCACTCGCTCACGCTGCATCATCCCATTCGACCGGTGCCGCGTGGAGAGAGACGCTACCAGGTCGACGGCACTCCCACCGACTGTGTGATGGTTGCCGTGGAAGCGCTGATGACGGAGCGTCCCGACTTCGTGCTGAGCGGCGTGAACCACGGTCAGAACATGGGTGAGGACGTGCTCTACTCCGGCACCGTGGCGGCCGCTATGGAGGGAGTCACCCTGGGCATTCCATCCATCGCGTTCTCCTTCGCGGGCGGCGAGCTCCGCGCGCAGCCCGAGATCCTCACCGCTCAGATCGATGTGATCTCGCGACTGCTCGCGCATCTCACATCGCTCGGCAACATGCCGCGCGACACGCTGCTCAACGTGAACCTCCCTCCGCTGCGGCCCGAAGAGATCAAGGGCGCGCGGCTCACGCGACTCGGGCGGCGGGTGTACTCCGATTCGCTGGTGCGGATGCGCGACCCGCGCGGCCGCGAGATCTTCTGGATCGGCGGCGGATCTGCGGAGTGGAGCGGAGCGGCGGACTCCGATTTTCGCTCCGTGGAAGAGGGTTACATTTCCGTGACGCCGCTCTCACTCGATCTCACTCACACGCGCATGCTCGCAGAAGCAGACACATGGTGGATGGAGTTGCCGTGAGCCACATCCACGAGCTACGCGGTGCTCGGCGCCGGTTGGTGGAAGCACTCCAGCAGGGCGGGATCCGCGACCTGGCCGTGCTCCGTGCCTTCGACGAGGTGCCGCGTCACATCTTCGTGCCCACCGGGATGCGCCACCGTGCGTACGAGGACAGCGCGCTCCCGATCGGTCAGGGGCAGACCATATCGCAGCCATCCATGCATGCGCGCTACCTCGAGTTGCTGCGGCTCACCGGCAACGAGAAGGTGCTGGAGATCGGTACGGGCTCGGGTTACCAGACGGCGCTGCTGGCGCACCTCGCTTCGCAGGTTTTCACGATCGAGCGAGTGGCGCCGCTGCTCGAGCGCGCGCGCGATGCCATCAGGCAGACCGGTGCGCGCAACGTCTCGGTGCTGGTAGGCGACGGTACGCTCGGCTGGCGCGACTACGGGCCATACGATGCGATACTCGTCACGGCGGGCGCTCCGGACATTCCCAGGCCGCTCGCGGAGCAGCTTGCCGAGGGCGGGCGGCTCCTCATCCCGCTGGGCGGGCGCGAAGAGCAGATGTTGACGCTGATCACACGTCGCGGTGAGGCCCTCGAGCGGCGTGACATCGCACCCGCGAGATTCGTCCCGCTGGTAGGAACGTTCGGCTGGGCCGGGTAGCCCCGCGGGATCGGTAGGGCCGCCAGGCGCCTCCCGGCCGCGGGGCTCTTCCCAGAGGCGCTACCCGGGCCCAGTATTCCAGACCCAGTTATCGAAGCGCTCCCGCGACGCACTGCGGGTGCAGTGGAGAGTCGATGCCCGACCAGCCCGATGACGCGCGGAAGCGGCAGCAGCGCGGAGTATTCCCCCCTTTCTTCGCTCCCCGCAACGGTCGCGGTGAGACCTCGCCGACGCCCCCCAGCGGCTCCTGGCGTCGCGTCTCACGCCTTTTCACGCCCCCCGAGGTAGCGAGGCAGCGGCGGACACCGTCAGCCCCGCAAACGCCGTATACGCCGCCAGTGCCCGCGACGGCAGAGCCGACGGCGGCGCCAGAGGCGTTCGTGCAGCCGGCGCCCGAGGTGCCCGAGGCAGAGGCGCAGCCGGAGATCGGAGCATCCGAGACGATCACGCCGCCTGAGGCCCAGGCGCCAGAAGCGATCCTCCCGGCCCCGCTGCCGGAGCGCCCCGAGCAGCCTCCCATCGACTCCGCTTTTCCGCTCGAGCTGGAGCAGGCGGTGTCCGATACGCTCGCGGAAGAGGGCGAAGCCCCGGCCGGCTCCCACGTAGCCGCGGCCGAGCCGCTCGCGCGCTTCGACTCGATGGCGTTCGACGAGGACGCCGACAGCTTCCTGGTCGAGTCGCTCGAGCCGGAGCCGATCTCGCTCGCTCCGTCCGACGTCGATCGCATGGAGGTGTCGATCGAATCAGATGCGGTGGATTCGTTGGAGAACGCAGCGCATACCGGCGTCTCGGATTCGAGCGACTACGCCTTCGCCCCCGGTACGGCGTACGACGGCATCGATAGCGTGGAGAGCTACCTCGCGGAAGAATACACCGGCGCCGCGGACGCGCCGGGATTCGAGGGAGCCGCGCTGTCGGATGATACCGTGGCTGCGGACGACGTGGTTGCCAACGGAGGATTCGGCGGCGGCTTGCTTGAAGACGGCGTCGTTGACGAGCCGCTGGTTGCTGCGGAAATGGTTTCCGGGATGGCTTCCGAGGACGCCGCGGTGCCTGCCGATTCCACCGCCGATTACGCGCTGGCGGAGCAGCCGGCGGACGCCGATGACCCCTGGGTCGGAGCCGAGTTGCCGGAGCCCGCTTTCGGCAGTATCGGCTGGCCGTCGAACGAGATCACGGCGCTTGCAGCCGGGAAGCCCGTCGAGGATGTCGACGAGATGAGCGCGGCGCTCGCCTGGAACGAGGCGGAAGCTGACGGCGTGACGGGCGAGCACGCACAGCCCGAAGTCGAAGCGAACGGGTCGGACGTCGCGGCTGAGGACGCGCTCTCCGCCATGACGCACGAGCTGCGCGACAGCTCCTCGGTATGGGGTGCCGCAGCCGGCGTCGCGGACGAGAACGCCGACGTGAGCGCGCGCGCTCGCTTCTACGGCGGAGGGGAGAGGAGCACTTCTCCGTCCGATCCGGATGCGGCCGCCGAGGGGAGCGGCTATTCGGCGGAGCTGGCGGCCGTGGAGGCCGCGGGCACCGCCGCGCGCGCTGCGGGCGACGACCCGGGCGCGGCTATTGCGGACGCTCTGGCGCGGGTGGCGGCGCGGATACGGGCAGGGGAAGTGGACCTGCCGGCCGAGGTCGTGGGCGCGAGTGATGAGAGTGCGCTGGCCGCCGCGCTGGCGGCGCTGCTGAGAGGTCCACGGCACTGAAGGAGATGCCCCGCTACAGACTGAGAGTGACTGGGATGGTGCAGGGGGTGGGCTTCAGGTGGTTCACTCTCCGGGCAGCGCGGCGGCTCGATCTGGCGGGGTGGGTGCGGAACGACGTGGATGGGAGCGTGGAGGTTCTCGTGGAAGGGAGCGAGGGGGCGGTAGACCGGCTCGTGGAGGAGCTCCGCAGGGGTCCGGAGGGAGCGTCGGTAACCGACGTACGGCGCAGCAGCGAGAAGTCGGGAGAGCGTCTACCGACCCCGTTCGATATAGTGAGGCGAGGATGACAATGCGAGCCCGGAGCGCCGACCCGAAGCTGTCCCCCCACGAGCTGGAGGCGGAGCTGCGCCGCACGATTCGCGACATCCCCGACTTCCCGAAGGCGGGGATCGTCTTCAAGGACATAACGCCGGTCCTGCTGGACGCCAGGCTCTTCCGCGAAACCCTTCGCGCGATGGTAGCGCCTTTCCTGGGCGACGGGGTCACGCACGTCGCCGGAATCGAGAGCCGCGGCTTCATCCTCGGCGCGCCTATCGCGCTGGTGCTGGGAGCGGCGTTCGTCCCGATTCGCAAGCCCGGAAAGCTACCGGCGCTGGTGGAGCGGGTGGACTACGCGCTCGAGTACGGGGTAGACGCTCTCGAAGTCCACCGCGATGCGCTCGGGGAAGGGCACCGGGTTCTGCTCGTGGACGACGTGCTCGCGACGGGGGGGACGGCGGCCGCCGCATGCGAGGTGATCGAGCGTCTTGGCGCCGAGGTAGTTGGTTGCAGCCTGCTCATGGCGCTCTCCTTCCTGGACGGCGCCAGGCGACTCGCGGGCCGGCGCGTGACGACGCTCGTGACGTACCAGGGGTAGCGGAGGCACCTCGAGGGATCGGCGGAGCGCGTCGTGAGGGGCGGTCTCGCCGCGCGAGCGCCAGTTATGTCAAACTTTGCCGCGCTACAAGTTCGCGACAGTCATCTCGACCATCTCGCACCTCGAGCTGCTCATGTAGCTTATTACATCATCATTAACGCACTTGGTCATTGTCACTTACCAGTTGGTGTCGCCATACTGCTTACTGTCGCGTTGCTGGCACTGATGGCGTAAGGTAGCACCAGTCTCGGTGCGCGCGTCGGGCCGGCCCGGATCGGAAAACGCCGCGTTGCACGCACCACCTCGGGACGGCGGCGCGCTCGAAGCACTGCTCGGAAACTCCGGGAAACTTCGGCGGACTCGCGCGCTCGCTACGTCATGTTTATTATTCAAGGCTTGTGCATTCGGGCTCTCCCCAACCCGCCGAGCGATCGCCGGACGGGGCAGCCGCCCGGCCATCTGCCCCTGTAGCTCAGGTGGATAGAGCAGCGGTTTCCTAAACCGTTGGTCGGGTGTTCGAGTCACCCCAGGGGCACCTGCCACTGACCGGTCGCTTCCGGCTGGCCAGCTCTTCACCAGATACCAACGAACCGACCCGATGACCCGTACCGGCGCAGCCGCGCGACCCGACATGGACGAGCGCGCCCAGAACCTCCTCGCCTGGGCAGAGATGCACTCGCGCCTCCTCACCGTGATCGCGGTGGCCATCATCGTGATCGCCGGCGGCTTCTGGTTCTACACGAAGTCGCATGAGGCCCGCGCCAGGAACGCGGCCGCCGCCCTCCAGCAGGCACAGCTCGCCGTGGCCTCCGGCAACCTGGCGCTCGCACAGAGCAACCTCGAGAACATCGTCGACCGCTACGACGCTACCCGCTCGGGGAAGCAGGCCCGCCTCATCCTCGCCGAGGTACGCTACGACCGCGGGCAGTTTGCCGACGGTGTCTCGGTCCTCGAGCCGCTCACCAAGGAGGACGACGAGGCTCTCCGCGCGAGTGCCTACAACCTCATCGGCGCTGGGTACGAGCAGCAGAAGAAGCTCGACGACGCAGCCAAGGCGTATCGCCAGGCCGCAGAAGCCTCGCCCCACCAGATCGATCGCGACCAGTACCTTGCCAGCGCTGCTCGCGCGCTGACGGCGGGAGGCAAGCTCGACGAGGCGAAGAAGCTCTGGAGCGAGCTCGCCTCCGACCCCGCCAGCTCGGTGGCGGCCGAGGCGCGCGTTCGGCTCGGTGAGATCGACGCCAAGGCGGCCAAGCAGAGCTGACGCCGCCCTTCGTTCGCGCACCGGCCGCCGAGGCTCCGTACCGGCTGGCTCGAGCGACGCTCATCAACCTTCCAGCCG
>DATCXR010000385.1:0-2812 GCA_036565685.1 Gemmatimonadaceae bacterium | reverse complement strand
TGCAGCGTCGGAGAGGTTCCGATACTTCCAGTCGGCTTGACGGAACCACTCGACTATCCGGCTGTCGGCGTCGTTCTGCTCGAACACCTTGACCAGCTGGAAGCCCTGCCGCACGCGATCGGTGACGGCGTAGACGCCAGCCAGCAAGCGCTCTTTCTGCGCCCGCTTCTCTGGCGCCGTGGCGGAGAGCGTCGGAGCTGTGGCGCGGTTCAGGGCGTCCAGTCGCACGCGGGCCTCGCCCTGCCGCTTGGCGTCGGGCGCGTACACGTAGAGCCCCCACTTACCGCGCCCGTGGTAGAGGAGCGTTGCGGCTGGGTCGATCTCGCGGAGCGCCGAGAGTACTTCCTCGGGCGCCTCACGGATGCGCGGTACGTCAGCTAACGCGGGAGCGGTCACGGGTTGGGGGTTGGGGAAGGGGAGATGCACCGCGGGGGCATCGGCATCTCTGCCTAGCCCCCGCGAGTGCGTGAAGAGTTGTTGCGCTGCTACGCGGCTGCGATCCCGTAGATGATTCCGTTGTGAGCCGGCAGCACGCAGCCGAGCTGCGCCTCGAAGCGACCGTAGGCGTAGAAGGCATCGAGCACGCCGGTGGCGTCGGACGCCTGACGCCAGATGCTCCCGGTGGTGTCGTCCCACTCGAAGCCGTCGCCGTACTGCCAGCGCTTGAGCGACGCCTTCTCGATCAGCATTGCCACTTCGCTCGGGCACTTCCTGATCGTGCGAATGGGCAGATCCTGCTCATCGAGGAGGATGGTGAGCTTCCCTTCGCCGCCGGTGTAGCCGCGCGGGTTGACGAACTGGCGATCCGTCTTGAGCGTGTTCCAGTAGTTCCGGCGTCCGCTCACGGAGGTGAGCAGCATGTCCGGCTTGCCGTCGCCCTGCTCCACGATCTTGTCGTAGAGGATGCGCGCCACGGACTCGGAGAGGTTCCCGCTGGACGCGGAAGCAGCATCGACGCTGAACCCGTACCAGTTCGGCGTGGTGGCGCGAGTGAGCCCCTGGAACGCGGTCAGGACGCCTGTGGTGGCGCTGTCCACGATCCCGAAGAGACCCATCATCTCGGAATCCGATTCGCCCGACGTGGATCCACCCTTACGCGAGCCGTTGTCCGCCGTGTCACCGAGGAAGATGTAGTCGTTGTCGGTGGTCGAGGTGGGCAGCGCGTCGATCGTGATGGTGAGGTTGTCGTAGTCGATCCCCGTCACCTTGGCCGCACCGGTGCGGAGCGAGCTTCCGTCCGCGTTGGGACCGACCCGGATATAGTCGCCTTCCTTCACCAGATACGCGGCCTTGCTGCGGCCAGCGATACCGAACGCCGAGTCGATCACGAGCGAAGTCGTGGGAGTCCCCTGATTGACGCGGGCTATGATACCCGTGCCGGTCCCGAACGCCTGACGGTCGATGTGGTGCCGGTGGCGCCGGACACGCTTCTTCATGTCCGTTTCGATCCACGTGAGGAAGGCGTACGGCCCCTGCTTCACGCGCCTCATCGACTCGCTCGACATCTGCGTGGTCATGAGGTTCTTCTTGAGGAAGATCTTCGAGTTCTTGTAGCTGGGCGGCGTCGCGGCCGGGATGTACCCGCCCTCCTTACGCGCGCCGGACCCGCCACCATCCGCCATGTCGTGCGCGAGCTCGATCCAGCGCCCGCCGTTCGACTCGAACACCTGCTGATCCGCATCGACCTCGAAGAGATCGAGCAGTTCACTGTCGCTCACCAGATTCTCCCAGACCGGCTCCTGATAGTACGTCTTCATGACCTCGTTGAGTCCAACGAAGTCGGAGCCAGAAGCCTGTGTTCCGGTGAACACGCCTCCCGGATCTGCCATTGTAGTGTCTCTGTGCTTGGGTTAGTTCGTTAGCGACGGCCGAGGAACTCGGTCCAGCCCATACCGGGCTTGATCCGCTCTTTCAGACTGGCCGTCCGTTGGGAGATGTCCTGACCCTTCGGGAGCCTCGGCGCTTCGACTGGCGCGGCCCCTGCGCCCTGCGGGGCGACACGAGCGGCGGCGGTGCGTTGCTTGGCTACCTGGGATGTCCGACGCACCACGGCTGCGACCCTCGCCTTGCGCTCGGCCAGCGGATCAGCGTCCGGGGCGGGAGCGGGAGGCGTGGCGCTCTTCGTGGTGCTTGCTGCGGGTACTGCGGCGGCTGCACTCGCGCCGAAGCCGTAGGCGGCTACGAGGCGGGAGAGCACCGCGGGGATGTCTGCTGGTGCTATGGCGCGGCCCTGCTGAGCGAGGCCGGTCAGGTACGCGGTTGCGTCGGAGAAGAAAGCGTCGGCTTCCTGCTCTGCCGCGCTCTCCGGAATCAGCCCCGCGATCGTGCGCTCGGCCTCGGCCGCTGAGCGGTAGCCGGCAACCAAGT
This sequence comes from Gemmatimonadaceae bacterium, assembly GCA_036565685.1. GTDB lineage: Bacteria > Gemmatimonadota > Gemmatimonadetes > Gemmatimonadales > Gemmatimonadaceae > JADGGM01. The sequence continues at coordinate 445 of DATCXR010000385.1, read as the reverse complement.
TGTTGACGTCGGCCGCCTTCGCGCTCGAAGCCTCGCGGATATCGAGCATGGCCTGTCGGCGCGCCACGTCGTCATTCCAGAACGTCTGGATCTCGGGTGCCAGCGCGTCCCAGTTGTTGAGGAGAAGCGCGCGCGCTACGGATACCTGTCGCTCGGGCACGAGCTGCGAGATCATGAACCCTTCCGGATCCGCCTTCATGTGCGCGCCGATGTCGCGTAGCTCACTGAAGCCGCGCTCCAAGTCCGCGCTCTTCCGCTTGAACTCCTCGCCGCGCATCCCGTCGTTCTTTAGCGCGCGGAGTATGTCGGCGTCGGCCTCAGACTCCACCGCGAACGGGATCTCTTCACCGTTCCGGCCCTTGAGCATGACCGTGATCGGCTCGGGCGGCTGCTCTCCTTCCGGCTGGGCCTCTTCGCCCTCGGGAGCGGCAGCGTCGCCGTCCTC
>DATCXR010000164.1:0-4662 GCA_036565685.1 Gemmatimonadaceae bacterium | reverse complement strand
CGCCCGGCAGAGCCCAACTGGCAGGCGATGGCGTACGTACCGGCCATTGCGTTACTGGCTGCGTACAGCGGCGGATTGCCCTGGCGGCGCTGGCTTGGCGCCGCGTGCGCGCTGGGTGCCATGATGGTCGCGGTGGTCTACCTGCAGTCGATGAGTCCCTTCCTTCCGCTCGGCGCCGGCCACGACCCAGCGGCACGCGGTGCTGGATGGAACGTGCTCGCCGCACGGATGCACGCCGCCGCGCCTCAGGATGATCAGAGCGACGGCGCGCCCTCCCGAGTCTGGTTCGCTGGGAACCGCTACCAGGATGCGTCCGAGATCGCCTTCCACCTACCGGGCCACCCGACCGTCTTCTCGCTCAACATCGCGAGCCGTCCCAACGAATACGACCTCTGGCCGTCGTTCGCCGAACGCGCGCGTCCCGGCGACGACCTCGTCGTGGCCGTCATCCCCCCCGCACCCGGCCGTCCCGACACGGTGATCGCCGCCCTTCGTCCTCACTTCACCAACGTCGAACGTGTCTCCACCGTGCGCCTCTCCGACGACGCCGCTCTCGTACGGGATGTGTGGGTGATGGAGGGATGGAGAGGCGAGGGTTCAGGGGGCAGGGGGCAGGGTTCAGAGACTGCAGGATTCAGGAGGCAGGATGCAGATAGCAGGTAAGACGTCCAAGGTCGAGAGCTCGATCGATCGGCAGCCACTGCCTCCTGCGGCCTGCCTCTTCGCACTTCCTGAACCCTGAACCCTGTGGTTGCTGAACCCTGTTACATTCCCCCCATGGGCGACTCTCCTTGCTGGATGCACCTGTTCAACGACTTTGACATGACTGATACGCTCTCCAAGGATCTGGCGGAGTATCTCGCGGATAATCAGAAGCGCGCGCACGAGGAGCTGTACGAGTTTCTCAGGATACCCAGTGTGAGCGCGCGGTCGGAGCATCGCGCCGACATGCAGCGCGCGGCGGAGTGGCTGGCGAAGTCGATGCGGGATGCGGGGCTCCAGGCCGAGATCATGCCGACTGGCGGGCATCCGGTGGTGCTCGGCGAGTGGCGCGGCGCTGGAGCGGGGGCGAAGACGGTGCTGGTGTACGGCCACTACGACGTGCAGCCGGCCGAGCCGCTCGAGCTCTGGGAGACGCCGCCCTTCGAGCCCACGCTGCGTGACGGCAAGATCTTCGCGCGCGGCTCGGTGGACGACAAGGGCCAGCTATTCCTCCACATCAAGGCGATCCAGGCGCACCTCGCCACGCGCGGGAAGCTGCCGGTGAACGTCGTCGTGCTCGCCGAGGGCGAGGAAGAAGTCGGGAGCGACAACCTCGCGGCGTTCATCGAGAACAACCGCGAGCGTCTCGCCTGTGACTACGTGGTGATCTCCGATTCGGCGATGTTCGCGCCGGGGCAGCCGTCCATTCTCTCATCGTTGCGCGGACTCGCGTATCTCGAGATCAACGTGCAGGGACCGTCGGGCGATCTGCACTCGGGGAGCTACGGTGGCGCGGTGGTGAATCCCGCCATGGCGCTCGCGCGCATTCTCGCGACCTTCCACGATGAGAACTGGCACGTGGCGATCCCGGGATTCTACGACGATGTGCGCGAGTGGAGCGCCAGGGCGCGCGAGCAGATCCGCTCGCTCCCCTTCGACGAAGAGAAGTTCCGCGAGGAGACCGGCGCCAGCGCGCTCGCCGGAGAGAAGGGCTTCTCCACGCTCGAGCGGCTCTGGACGCGTCCCACGTGCGAGACCAACGGGCTCCTCAGCGGCTACACGGGCGAGGGCGCGAAGACCGTTCTTCCAGCGAAGGCGATGGCCAAGGTGAGCTGCCGTCTCGTTCCCGACCAGAGGCCGGAGGAGATCGAGCGACTGGTGCGCGAGCACGTGAAGCGCGTGGCGCCGAAAGGCGTGACGGTGACGGTCACGCCTCTCCACGGCGGCCGCCCCTGGCGCGCCGAGCTGGATGGCCCGCTCTTCACCGCCGCACGCGCCGCCCTCGCCTCCGCCTTCGGACGCGAGCCCGTAATCACCGGCGAAGGCGGCTCGATCCCCGTGGTCGGCGACTTCCAGCAGATCCTCGGCGCCCCGGTCCTGTTGATGGGCTTCGGCCTCCCCGGCGAGAACGCCCACGCTCCCAACGAGTGGATGAGCGACGAGAATTTCGTGAAAGGCACCGTGGCGGCCGCGATGCTGTGGAATGAGATGGAGGGCTAGAATTTCCACTCCCTTATCAGGAACGCGCCCAGCACACTCGTGGGCTTGGGGTCCTGGAGCGTGGAGAGGGAGGGCTGGCGGATGAGGAAGCGGGGCTCGATGCTCGCCTCGACGCGAAAGCCACGGGGCATGCGGTATTCCACGCGGGCGCCGGGGGCGACGAAAGTGGGGCGCGCCTGGATGACCACGAAAGTACTCTTGTTCAGGTACTTGCCGGCCTCCACCTGCGTGCCGGCGAGGAGTGTCTGCACGTCGTTGAGCGCCAGCTCGGAAGGGATGTCGGCCGGCGTGATGTTGAGAACGTCAGTACCGAGCGATCGGCTCAGGTTAGTCTGCGCGTCCTTGGCCAGAACGTCGAGTGCTACGGCGGCCAGCTGGCGAGTGGCGACCCCCGCGGGGCCGGCCAACTGGCCGCCGTTCGCGCCACCGCCAACTCCCGAGCTCCCACCGACCTGAAGCAGCGAGGACGACGACCGTCCGAATGCCAGGTAGCTCAGCAGATCCGACTGCGATATGGGCGGCTGCGCATCGCTCTGCAGGGTGATGGTGGGATGCTGGAGCGTGCCGCCGATGCCGATGCTGATGTCCACCGCGCCGCGTCCCGCGAGATCGATGCTGCGCGTGGCGTTGATCTGCAGGAGCGGGTTGATCTCCGGCTCGTTGGTGAAGGTCAGCGATCCGTGCGAGAGAGTGAAGCGGCGCCCCAGGTAGGTATAGTCGCCGCGGTCGGTGTTCATCACTCCGCTCAGCGTTATCGCTTTCTTCGCGGGGCTCAGGTGCACGGTGAGCGAATCGGGTGAGTAGATCTCGACGTTGGCCTCCGGGGAGCGAACCCACGTGTCGCGCGACACATTCAGCGCGACGTTGACCTCGAGATTCTTCATGAGGGGCGACTCGGCCGGCAATAGCCCTGACTCCACCGCTTCGGTGCTGTCGCTCACCACGTTGAATACCACCGGGTCGTCAAGGGCGATGACGCTCGCCTGACCGGATGGCGGGATGTAGATGACTCCGTTCAGGATATCGAAGTTTCCGCCAATTACGACGTGGTCGTACGGTCCCTTCACGGTGACATCCGCATCGGCAAAGAGGCGTCCCTGCTCGGTGTCGAGCACCAGAGCATCGTGGCCCATGATGCGCAGGGCGAAGCTGGGGCGAGTGAGCTCCTTTACACCCAGCGCACCGCCCAGGACGACGGTGCCCCCGCCCGCCGTGCCGTGCAGGGTGTCGATTGCGATGCTGTCGCCGAGCATCCGCACCACGCCGGCGATGTCGCCGAGCGTGACACCCATCGGTACCACGCGGAAGGATGCGAGATCGAGATCGAAGCGGCCGGCCAGCGAGGGGTGCTTCGGCGTTCCGCGTGCGGCGACGGCGCCGATCAACCGGCCGTGTACGTCCGCGATCGCGTCGGTGAACTTCGGGAGCGCGTCGAGCGGGAGGCTGTCAGCGTAGAAGTCCACCTTCATCGGCTGATCGAGCAGGCGGCCGCCGGTCACGCTGTCGAGCGCCAGGTTCACCGGGACGTTCGCCTCGAGCGTAGCCAGCGGGCTCGCCTCGCCCCGCGAGAGCTCGGCGTGCGATTCCAGTCGGCGATCGGCGTACTCAATGGTGGTCCTGAAATCAGGGAGCGGCGCACCCTGGTAGTTGGCGTTCACGATGCCCGCCGCGCCGCGCAGCTTGGGTGCGGAGCGCGTGCCGGTGAGTCGCGCGTCGAGCACGATGGTGCCGCGCGCGGTGATGTCGCTCTGGAGCAGTCCGACCACGTCGCCGATCTGCAAGCCGCTCACTTTCACACCGAGATCCGCCTCGCCCTCGGTGGGGATGCGCCCGTCGAGAGAGATGCGGCCATCCGCCCCATCACTCAGCTCGAGCGCGCCCACCTCGAAGCCCTTCTTCCCCCACTGCACCTTGCTCGGCCGCACGGTTCTCCACCTGCGCGCGCCGAAGCGAAGGGTCATGTCGTGGATGTCGAGCTCGTCGTGATCGAGTGCCAGAGCATAGTCGCTTCTCACTCTGTAGCTGGTGCCGCTGTCCTGGTAGATCGCGAGATCCACCGTGCCCCCGGGCTTCCTGTAGGCCGCGCGCACTTCCACGCTGTCGAGCGCGAAGCCAGCGGCCTGGACGGAGTCGAGCGAGAGCCCCGCCGCAATGGCCATCGCGGGCGTCCCGCCGTCCACCACGGCGTACTCACCCTCGCCCCTCCGCACCACGTTCCCGCTGGCGATCAGTCTCTCGACGCCGAGTTGCCCGCGGACGTGAAAGCCCTTCGTCCACCCCGTGACCTTTCCCTCGGCGTCGAAGGAGCCCGCGAGCGAATCGCGCGGCACGGAAGGGACCGTATCGACCTGGAGCTTGGGTGGTGGCGCGCCGGTCGCGGCACGAGCGACCTCGGTGCGTTGCGCCTCGCGCGCCGAATCGGCGCGCGCTTGCTCGAGCGCGGCGGCCACGCGGCCGGGG
>DATCXR010000329.1:0-23947 GCA_036565685.1 Gemmatimonadaceae bacterium | reverse complement strand
TGAATCGATACGGCCGCTACGCCAGCCGTATCGATTCACGATTCCGGACCTGACCTCGCCTCGTCGCCGAGGCGGTGGTCGGGCTCCAGGTAGCCCTTCACGTAGTCCGCCACCGCCGCGTCGAGCGGGGTGACGGGTGCGTCGTACCCCGTGCCCCGCAGCCGCGAGATGTCGGCGCAGGTGTAGTACTGGTACCGTGCGCGCATCGCCTCGGGCATCTCGATGAACTCGATCTCCGGCTCGCACCCCATCGCCGTGAAGAGCGCGCCCGCGAGGTCGAGCCAGGTATGCGCCTCGCCGGAGCCGATGTTGTACAGGCCGGCCGCGCCGGGCGCCCCGGTCAGATGCAGCGTCATCTCCACCACATCCTTCACGTACACGAAGTCGCGGCGCTGTTCTCCGTCGCGGTACTCCGGCCGATAGCTCTTGAACAACCGCACGCGGCCGGTGTCGCGGATCTGCTCGTACGCCTTGTGCACGAGCGAGCGCATTTCGCCCTTATGGCCCTCGTTGGGGCCGTAGACGTTGAAGAACTTGAGCCCGATTATCCGACCCAGCATGTCGTGCGAGAGAGCGTACTGGTCGAATAGCTGCTTGGAGTAGCCGTAGGCGTTGAGCGGCCGGAGCGCCGCCAGATCGCTGGCACCGCTGACTCTGTCGCTCATCCCCGCCGCCCCGTCGCCGTAAGTAGCGGCCGACGACGCGTAGACGAAGCGTGCATCGTTCGCCAGCGCCCACGTCGCGAGCGACTTCGTGAACTCGAAGTTGTTGCGTGCCAGGAACGACGCGTCTCGCTCGAGCGTGCTCGAGCACGCGCCCATGTGCAGAACGAGCGAGAACTGGCCCAGCGCCCCGCTCTCGAGACGCGAGAACAGATCGTCCGCTTCCAGGTAGTCCTCGAAGCGGAGCGGCGCCAGGTTGCGCCACTTGTCGGTGGTGCCGAGCCGGTCGGCTATCACCACTTCATCGATGCCACGCTCGTTGAGCCTCCACACGAGCGCGCTGCCGATGAAGCCCGCGCCCCCGGTCACGAGGACGCGATCGCTCCGGCTCACTGATCCAGCACCAGCGCGAACACCAGCGGCGCCACGATCGATGCGTCGCTCTCGATGATGTGCTTCGGAGTGTCGATGCCGAGCTTCCCCCAGGTGATCTTCTCGTTCGGCACCGCGCCGGAATACGAGCCGTAGCTCGTGGTGGAGTCGGAGATCTGGCAGAAGTAGCCCCAGAGCGGGACCTCCGGCCGCTGAAGGTCCTGATGGAGCATGGGCACCACGCAGATGGGGAAGTCCCCGGCGATACCGCCGGCTATCTGGAAGAAACCGATCGACGACCTCGGCGCCGTCTCCTGATACCACTCGGCGAGCCGCATCATGTACTCGATCCCCGTGCGCACCGTGTGGACATTTTTCACGTCGCCCGTGATGCAGTGGCCCGCGTACATGTTGCCGAGGGTGGAGTCTTCCCAGCCGGGAACCACCATCGGGAGGTTCCGCTCCGCTGCCGCGAGCAGCCAGGAATCCTTCGGGTCGATGGAGTACGAGCTGCGCAGCTTGCCGCTCAGCAGGATGCGGTACATGAACTCGTGCGGGAAGAGACGCTCTCCGCGCTGATCGGCTGCCACCCACTCCTCGAGCACCGCTGCCTCGATGCGGCGCATCGCCTCCATCTCGGGGATGCAGGTGTCGGTGACGCGATTCATGTGCCGGTCGAGGAGCGCCTTCTCGTCGGACGGCGTGAGGTCGCGGTAGTTGGGCACCCGCTCGTAGTAGTCGTGCGCCACGAGGTTGAACACGTCCTCCTCGAGGTTCGCGCCAGTGCACGAGATGGCGTGGATCTTACCCCGCCGAATCATCTCCGCGAGCGAGATCCCGAGCTCCGCGGTGCTCATCGCGCCCGCGACGGTCACGAGCATCGAGCCGCCGGAGTCGAGATGGCGGATGTAATCGTCGGCCGCGTCGATCAGCGCCGCGGCATTGAAGTGCCGGAAATTGTGGCGGATGAATTGGGAGACGGGGCCCCCACCGCCGGGATTGCGATCTGTCATGTCACCGCGAGTGAATGTTAGAGTCCGAGGTCGTTCACCCTCGGCGGGTCCACGGTGTAGTCGTAGAAGCCCTTCCCCGATTTCCGGCCGTACATCCCGGCGAGCACCATCCGCTTGAGGAGCGGGGGAGGGGCGTAGCGCTTTTCCCTGTACTCGTCGAACATGATCTCGGCGATCTTGTACGTGGTGTCGAGTCCCACGAAGTCGAGGAGCGTGAAGGGTCCCATCGGGTAGCCGGTGCCGAGCTTCATCCCCTTGTCTATGTCCTCCACGCTGGCGACGCCGTGCTCGAGCGCGTTGATGGCGTCCACGAGGTAGGGAACGAGCAGGAGGTTCACGACGAAGCCGGAGTTGTCCTTGGCGGCGATCGGCTCCTTGCCCAGGCTGGCGGCAAAGTCATACGCGCGCCGGAAGGTGTCCTCGCTGGTCGTGACGGTGCGCACGACCTCGACGAGCTTCATCACCGGTACGGGGTTGAAGAAGTGCAGCCCGACAACCCTGTCCGCGCGTGCGGTGGCCGCCGCCATGGCGGCTATTGTGAGACTGGACGTGTTCGAGGCGAAGATGGTGTGGTCCGGGCAGAGCGCATCGAGCTCCCGCCACATCGAGTTCTTGGTCTCGAGATCTTCCACCACCGCCTCTATCACGATGTCGCAGTCGGCGAGGTCGGCGAGTCGGGTGGTGAAGTGAAGGCGCTCCATGGCCGCGTCACGGTCGGCCTCGGTCACCTTCCCCTTGCTCTTCTCGATGGCCCTGTTGAAGCTCTTCTCGATGTTCGCCTTCCCCTTCTGACAGAGCGAATCGGAGAGCTCTCGCACTTTCGTGGTGTAGCCGCTCTGCGCGGCCACCTGTGCGATCCCCGAGCCCATGAGTCCCGCGCCAAGCACTCCTACGGTCTTTATGTCGGGCATTGCTGTGGGGTTAGTGGTTGGAAGGGTGAAAGAAAGAAAGCAGAGAGCAGAAAGCAGCGAGCAGGAACTGCAGGAATCAGGAAACAGGAATCGGGGAAGGCGCGAGCGGACGGTTCACGAAGGGCCCTTGAGGAAAAAGTCGAGGCCGCGTGAGAGGAGCTGCTCTTTGCCTCCGGCGATCTGCTGCCTGATGCCTGCGTCTTCGCCCCGCTCCAATCTATCCAGCAACTGCTCCAGTGAGGTTTGCGCGCGGGCGACCAACGGGGCGTGGCTGCGCGAGACGAAGTAGCCGCCGACGGCGGCGACGCCGACGGGGATTATCGCTATGGGGGCGAAGAAGCCGAGGGCGAGGAGGACGGCGGTGCCTATGGCGCCGCCGCCGAAGAGGGCGCCGCCGGAGGCGACTCGCTGGAGACGAACGTTGGCGAGATCGGCCTCGAGTCGTACGAGCACCCGCTCGCGGTCCACCGGTACCACCGTTGCCGCCACCTCCTCGGCTCGCGACAGATGGTAGCCGAAGCCGCCGAGGTTGAGGCCGCGGCGTACCTCGGTGATGAAGCCCGAGCGCGGCTCCCAGGTCATCCGGTCGGCAAGCCGGCGCTTCACCTGCATGCTCTCCTCGCGCTGCATCCACATATCGAGCGCGCGGAAAATGGAGTCCGTGGTGCCGCGCACGGTTCTACTGGCGTGCACACGCGCGGTTCCGAAGACGCGCGCCATCCCGCCCTGCTCCTCCGGGATGAGCACGCGGCTTCGCTCCTCCGCGAGCGCCTGGCGGACGTGTTGCGGCGAGAGGCCCACCTCGCGTCCCACCTCCACGAGCTGCTCCTCGGTGAGCATCGCGTCGGCCGGGTCCGCGTCACCCGCTTGCAACTCGGCGGCGCGCGAGAGCACGCGCTCGAGCGCGTCGCGACTGAGTCGCCCCTGAATTGCTCCACGCGCGGGCGTGACTGCGTTCGAGCCTTCCGCCGGCTGCGATGGAGATTGCTGCGGCGCGGGGACGCCGGGTGTGCTGCCTCTGTCCGCCATGGTCACTCAGATGCCGCCGAACACGATCTCGAGTTGGCGGGTCATTCCGTACAGGATGTTCTGTGGGAGCGGGAAGACGCGTGCCAGCGTGGCCTCCTCGGAGCCCGGAGTGAAAGACACGTTCGCCGAGCGCAGGTAGTAGCGCTCGTAGCCCGTAACCAGCTCGGGCGCGATACGCTTCAGCACGATCGCCCCGCCATGCACCGCCGCCGGGCTCGCGTATCCTGCAGCCACTCCGTTCCGCTTCTCCTCCGGAGTGGTGTTGTCGGCGATCACCTGCCCGGCGAGCGCGCCCACCATCTCGTGGGTGAAGACGTAGATCGCATCGAGCGCATCGGACGACTTCTCGGGGAAGGTAACCGCCACCGAGTTGGAGTGCGGACCGCCGGCTATGGTGCGACCCTCGCCGTCCAGTGGGAGCGAGATGAACATCTCGCCCTCGTTCTGCCTGGTGTTGTTCAGGTAGCCGCGAAACTTGGGGAGGTACACCTTCGACCAGAGCGAGTCGAGCGCCACCGTCACGCCGCTCCGCTCCCGCTGCTGCTGGTTCCAGTAGCTCTGGTAGAAGCGCTGACTCTCGTCCTGCAGGGCGGTGACGAAGGTCTGCAGCCACTGCCTGTCGGCCGCCGTGGGGAACGATGCGCCGACCACGGCGATGATCCGCTGCGAAACGGGGTTCTGCGTGGACCCCACCTCGCCCTTGGCCACGAGGAACGTGTCTATCGCGGCGCGCATGTCGTCCCACGAGTCGAAGTAGAGCGCGAGAAACTGCCCGCCCACGATTGTCTGGCTGGAGGCCATCTGCGTTCGCAACTGCGAGGCGTATCGGTCCAGCTCCGTGTACACGTTGGCCCGGTTCTTCGCCGCCATTATCCGGTCGCGATACCCGCGCTCGAAGTACGGCACCAGCGTGGTGTCCTGCTGCACCATCGCGTAGCCGTGCAGCCAGAGGTCGAGCTGGTAGCGAGTCTTGATGGGCCAGTTCGCTTCCGGACGCTGCGGCTGCGCCTCGCCGCGCTGGGCGGCCTGGCCTCGCTGACCTCCACCGGAAGCGCACGCCGCGAGGACGATGGTCAGCGCGGCTGCGCAGATCGTGCGCGGAGCTCTCATCCGAGTGCCTCCACGATGAGCGCGATCCCCTGGCCGCCGCCTATGCACGCCGAGCCGAGTCCGTAACGCTTGCCGCTCGCACGGAGCGCGTGGATGAGGTGAGCCGTGATGCGCGCCCCCGACGCCGCCAGCGGGTGGCTCATCGCGATCGCGCCGCCGTGCACGTTGAACTTCTCACGCGGGATCTTCAGCTCCCGCTCCACCGCACACACCTGCGGCGCGAAGGCCTCGTTCACTTCTATGAGGTCCATGTCGTCGAGCGTCATCCCGGCTTTCTTCAGCGCGATCCTGGACGCGGGCACCGGCCCGATCCCCATGATCGTGGGATCCACTCCCGCCACACCCCACGAGACCAGCCGTGCCAGCGGCTTCAACCCCTTCTGCTTCGCGTAATCCTCGCTGGACACCACCATCGCGCCCGCGCCGTCGCCGATGCCGGACGCGTTTCCCGCGGTCACGACGCCATCCTTCTTGAAGACTGGGCGCAGCTTCGAGAGCCCCTCGAGCGTGGTGTTGGGTCGCATGTGCTCATCGCGCTTGAAGTCTTCGACCTCGCGTGTCTTGGGATTCTTCACGGGCACCGCCACTATCTCTGCTTCGAAGACTCCGGCGTCCCAGGCTGCCTTCGCGGTCTGCTGGGAGCGCAGCGCGTACTCGTCCACGCAACCGCGGTCGAGGTGATATTGTTCCGCCAGCTTCTCGGCGGTCTCCGCCATCGCGAGCCCCGCGACCGGGTCCTTGAGCCCCTCCCAGAGCGAATCCTCGAGCGGCGGCATCACGCCGAGCGGAAGCCCCCAGCGCAGCCCGCGCAGGATGTGCGGCGCCTGGGACATGGATTCGCCTCCGCCCACCAGACAGACCTCCGCTTCACCCAGGAGGATCTCCTCCGCGCCGTTCACCACCGCCTGGAAGCCCGAACCGCAGAGTCGGTTCACCGTGAGCGCGGGTACCTCCTGCGGGCAGCCAGACTTCAGCGCGACGTGCCGCGCGAAGTAGATCGTGTCCGAAGTGGTCTGCATGACGTTGCCGAAGATGGACTGCTGGATTTCGTCCGGCTCCACCCCGGCACGCTCCATGGCCGCCTTGGCCGCGTGAACGGTCAGGTCGATCGCACTTAGGTCCTTGAACGCGCCGCCAAAGGTACCGAAGGGGGTGCGAACGCCCGAAAGAAAAACGATATCGCGAGAGGCGCCCTGAGTCTTCACGAGGCTATCCTTTGAGTTGGAGGTGATGAACGAAAGATGGGCCTCCGGACGGCTGCTCGCGAGTGCCGCACGGCCACCACGCGCGCCGACGGCGCGTGGCACAACCCCCGATTGTCAGGAGGAGCGGACCCTCTCCGCGATCCATCCCCCCACCGCCCGCGTTCCCATCTTGCCGCCCACATCGGGGGTACCGATTCCTTCGGCAATTGCCGCGCGCACCGCGCTCTCTACCGCAGAAGATGCGTCGCTGAAGTCGAGATCGGCGAGCATCATGGCGATCGTCAGGATCGCCGCCATCGGGTTGGCCAGGTCCTTCCCGGCCAGCGGCGGCGCGCTCCCGTGCACCGGCTCGTACATCGTGACCACACCGGGATTACGGTTGGCGCTCGGCGCGATCCCCAGCCCACCCACGAGAACCGAGGCGAGATCGGAGAGGATGTCGCCGAAGAGGTTGCCGGTGACGATCACCTGGAAGGCCTCGGGATTCCGCACGAGGTCCATCGCCATGGCGTCTATGTAGCGGGTGCCGCGCTCGATGCCGGCGTACTCCCGCCCGACATCGTCGAACACGGTTCTCCACAGGTGATGCGCCGCGATCGCGTTGGCCTTGTCGGCCATTGTCACCGAGGTTTTCCCATTCGACGCCGCCCACTCGAAGGCGTAGCGGATGATCCTCTCCACGCCCTTCCGGGTGTTTAGCTCTTCGGCGATGGCGATCTCGTCGGGCGTCCCCTCCTTGAAGCGACCGCCAACCGATACGTAAAGCCCCTCGGTGTTCTCGCGGAATATCACCAGGTCGATATCGGCCGGCTCCTTCCCCTTGAGCGGCGTGAGCCGCGCGTCCATCAACCGCGCGGGTCGCTCGTTCACGTAGAGATCGAGCTGGAAGCGCATCCCGAGGAGAATGTCGCGTGCGTGCTCGTTCCCCGGAACGCGCGGGTCGCCGAGCGCGCCCACGAGGATCGCGTCGAAATCGCGGCCGAGCCGCTTCATCTCCATCGGCGGGATGGTCTCACCGGTGCTCAGGTAGTGATCCGCTCCGTAAGGGAGCATCTCCACCTCGATGCCGGTACCGAAGCGATCTTCCACCGCTCGAAGCACGCCGAGCGCCTCGCTCACCACCTCGGGGCCTATGCCATCACCGGCGATCACGGCGAGCGCTGGGCCCATTATCGCGCTCCGTTGGGGAGAGCGTGCCCGCTCGTGTCACGCGCGCCGCTGTCCGCACGGGCGCTGTCCGGGTGGGTGGATCCGGGATGCGCGAGTGCGTAGACGTAGCTGGCGGTGAGCGCAATCTCCTGTTCGCTGAGCATCGCCGAGTAGGCCGGCATCGCAACCGAAGATGCCTTTGAAACCGCGACGCCGTGGGCGATCACGTCGCGGATCGCGGCCAGCGAGCCGTTACCCGACAGCCATTCGCTGTCGGTGAGCGAAGAGCCCAGGCGCGGCGTGCCCTGGCCGCGTTCGCCGTGGCAGGTGAAGCAGCGCCCCTTGGCGTGGAAGAGCCGGTCGCCTGCTGCGCTGTCGGCGATCGCGATGACGCTCGGCTCAGCCGGCAAGAGAGAGGCAGAGGCGGAATCAGCGCCGGTGGAGTCGGCGCTCGAGTCGGCGAGGCTCGCACTGTCCGGAGCTGGCGTGGTGTCGAGCATTGGCATCACGGCGGCCGTATCGACAGGTAGCGCGCCGCTGCTCTGGACTTCCTTGTGGCACGCGCCGAGGAGGATCGTGACCGAGGTGCCCGCTGTGATCAGGAGGCCGCGGGCGCCCCTCACGAAGCGGCCACCCCTCTCCCGCACGTGATGCAGTACTTCCAGTCGATCTCGAGCTCGGTCCCGCAAGCGGGGCAGCGCTGGATCGTGAGGTTCTGTCCGCAGTGCGGACAGAACTTCGCCGACCGTCCCTCCGGGAGCGCACCCGCGCAGTAGCGGCAGCTCTCACCGTTCCCGTTGGTGGCACTCGAGGCGCTGGCGGGGCTGGCGGTGCGCCTGGCGGCCGCGCGCGGCGCCTGAGTGGTGGTCTGCGTGGGGGTCTGCGTGGCAGCCTGCGTAGCGGAGCGCGAGCGCTCGCCACCATCGTTCCACGACACGGGTGGCGGCGGCGGCGGAACCGGCGTGGCGCGCGACTCGCCCGCTGCGCGCAGCTCGGATGCATCGCCGCCCATCTCCTGCCAGCGCTTCTGCGCGTTGGGTCCGAGCGCCACGCGCGAGGCTGCGTAGTCGCGGAAGATGGCCGTGTTGGGATTCGGCGAGGCGAGCTCGCTCCTCATCGCCTCGGCGAGCGCGTCGTCGGCAACCAGGTAGCCGCGCTCGCCCGAGAGGAGCCGGCAGAGCGCTGCCTGGTAGTCCTCGTTGGTGTCTATGCGGAGCTCGCGCCGGTGATGCCGGTAAGGGATGAGGTTCTGGTAGATCTCCGCTACCTCGAAGGGCTGATTGAGGTACTGCGGATACGTGCTGCTCATCACCTGGAGGAGCGAGCGGAACATGCGATCGAGATCGTCCATGGATGGGTCCGCGAAAGAAATCCGTCGCGGCGCAACCCATCAGCGTATTCGCTGGCCGGTGCGCCGCAGCCGCCTCGTAATTTGGGGCTCGGGCGCACCAGATGCGCAAGGTCCGACTTTGATTAGCTGTTCATGGTGCCGGGAACCTTGCCCGGCGCGCGGCTCAGCTCACCGCCCGCGCTGTACGGCCGGCCTGGCTGGCTGCTAGTCGGCTATCAGACGCGGCTGCGCGCTCGCGGAGAGACGGGCACGCATGATGTGGAAGAAGGCGGCGACGCCGTCGCGCCAGGTGATCTTCTTCCCTTCGGCGTACGTGCGCCCGTGGTAGCTGATCGGTACCTCGTACACGCGCGCGCCCATCTGCGCGAGCCGCGCCACTATCTCGGGCTCTATCCCGAAGCGCGGGTTGGTGAGGTGCATGAGCCGGAAGGCGGGCATGGTGAACGCTTTGTAGCCCACTTCCATGTCGGTCAGGTTCAGATTCGTGAACATGTTCGACATGATCGTGAGCCACTTGTTACCGAGGCTGTGCCAGAAGTAGAGCACGCGGTGCGCGCCGCCGCCGGCGAAACGGCTCCCCATCACCGCGTCGGCCACTCCATCCACGATGGGAGCGATGACAGAGGGGATGTCCTCGGGATCGTACTCGAGATCGGCGTCCTGGATCACAGCGATGTCGCCGGTGGCGTGAGCGCGGGCGGTCTGGATCGCGCAGCCCTTTCCGCGGTTCACGGGGTGGCGCGCCACCACCATGCAGCCATCCAGGTCACGTGAGCGCAGGGTGAGACGATCGAAGGTCTGGTCGCTCGACGCATCATCCACCGCCACGATCTGAATCGCCAGCCCCATGGTCGAGAGGCGACCGCGGATTTCCAGCACCGCATCGATCGTGCGGTCTATCGTGGCAACCTCGTTATAACACGGGATGAGGATGCTGACCGTCGAGAAGCCCTTGCCCACTGTCACCTCTGGAGGCTGTCCAGCAGATGGTCCGGATCGTTCTTCAGGTCGCCGCGCGTGCTCCCGCCGACGCTCGAGACGATCCTCGAGACGATGTCGCTCTCGTTCGTGTGCGCATCACGCCACCCCCACGTGTAGCCGAGGGCGACTCCGATCGCGATGAATACCAGTGTCTTTCTCATATCGTGATTCCCTCATGAATACCTCTATGAGGGACGTCCGGCCGTACCCTGCGGTAACGAGCGAGCGGGCCGCAGAGCGTCGGGGTCGGGAAGGGCATCGGGAGCCAGCGCGAGCCGACCGTGCTCGCGCTCCTTCGCCAGCCATGCATCGAACCCCGAAGCGACCGCTCCACTGGAACTACTCTGATCGGCCGCGGCACGCGTGGCCAACTCGTTGGCGTATTCGTTCTGCGGGTGCCCGTTGTGGCCGCGCACCCAGCGCCAGGCGATCCTATGGGGGCGCGCCGCCTCCACCAGCTCCTGCCAGAGCTCCAGGTTCTCGATCGGTCCGCTCTTCCGGCGCCAGTCGCGCCGAACCCAATCGTGCACCCACGAGGTCATTCCGTCAATCAGGTAGCGCGAGTCGCTGGTGAACTGCACGAGGAAACGCTCGCCCTTGGCCGAGATCAGGCGGAGGCCTTCAATAGCCGATCGGAGCGCCATGCGGTTGTTGGTCGTGGCGGGCTCGGAGAGCCAGTAGTCGCGGCGGGTGAGCACCCCGGTTCGTGGATGCAGGAGCTCTATGAGTCCGCCCGCCCCGCCGGGGTTGTCGGTCGCGCGCCCGTTCCCGAGACACGATTCGTCGGCGTAGATGGCGATCAGGGTCTGCTGCGAGCTCATGATTCAATAATAGTGGGAGAAGGACGACTAGCCGATCACCTGGATGTCGTCCAGCTCATCTATGCGGAAGGTCATGGGGTCGCCGGTGGTGGGGTGCGTGGCGTCGATGCTTTCCCGCCCCTCCGAGATACGAAGGCGCTCGGGTACCACCACGTACTCCGTGCCCCGACGATAGATAGCCAGGCGGCGCCGATCTATGATCGCGCGCTCGAGCGCGTCGTATTCATCGTGCGTCAGCTGCACGGTCCCTCGCTCGGTCCCGCGCACCAGCGGAGCGCGAGATCGGTGAGAATATCGGCTGCTCGTTCGATCTCCGCGCTCTCCGTCCACTCCTCGGCTGCGTGCGCGAGCGCTATGTCCCCGGGTCCGAAGCAGATGGCCGGGATGCCGGCATCGTTGAGGATTGCCGCATCGGTCCACGCGCTCATCCCCTCGATACGCGCGCTCGCTCCGCGCTCTTCGATTACCGAGGCGAGCGCGCGTACGATCGGCGCGTCCTCGGGCACATCGCTTGGCGAGCGTGCCAGCTCGAGCTCGACATCCGCCCGAAAATCAGGCCGACGCCGTGATACCCGTTCGCACGCAGCGCGCACCTCTTCCACCACTTCCTCGGTGCTCTCACCGGGCATGGTACGCCGCTCCAGCCGGAGCCCGCAGCGATCGGGGTACACCGACATCGCCGTCCCGCCCTCGATGAGCGACGCGTGCAGCGATGCGTGTCCGAGCAAAGGATGCGTACGTTCGCGGAGTGCGCCCGCGTCGAGCGCGTCGAGCTCGGCCAGCAGCAGCCCGGCGTTCCTGATGGCATCCACTCCGATGTCGTAGCGACTCCCGTGCGCCGCGCGCCCATGCACCTCTACGCCGATCCACGCGAAGCCGCGGTGTGCCGGAGCGATGGAGAGTCTGGTGGGCTCGGTGACGATCGCCGCATCGCTCCGAACGCCACTCGCTACCAGCGCCTGGCTGCCGACGCTCGCGTGCTCTTCGTCGGCAACGGCTGCCACCACGAGCTCGCCTCCCATCTCCATGCTCGCTGCGCGCGCGGCGGCCGCGCACATCGCCGCGATCCCGCCCTTCATGTCGGCCGCGCCGCGGCCGTAGATCCTGCCGTCACGCTCGAGTGCATCGAAGGGGGGATGAACCATCCCTTCGACACCCACGACATCGATGTGCCCGTTGAACATGAGCGAGCGCCCGCCGGACGCCGAGTCTCCCGCTCGCGCCACGACGTTGGGTCGCCCCGGCGCGGCTTCGCTCACCTCCACTCGCAACCCCCACGCGCGGAGGATCTCCGCCAGCACGCGTGCTACCTCGCTCTCGCCTGGCGCTCCCCGAGCGAGCGAAGGGTTGCGCGAATCCACACGCACCAGCGCTCGCGCGAGAGCTACGGCATCGCCGGGCTCAATCACGCGACTCCTCCACCGTAGCTCCGTCTTCATCGATCCGGAATTCCAGCACCTCGCCCACCGTCGCGACCGCGCTGCGCACGCTGGCACCCCTTCCTTCCGGTGCGATCACCAGCACGCTCCCGCCGCCGGAAGCGCCGAGTGCCTTGCCACCCAGGGCGCCCGCGCCACGCGCCACTTCCATCACGCGTTCGATTCCGTCGGTGGTGATGCGAGGATGCAGGGCGCGCTGATGACGCCAGTGTTCGTCGATCAACGCGGCGAGCTCGTCGATGTCACCTCGCTTGAGCGCCTCGACCATGCGATTGGCGAGGTCGCGCATCCCGGCGAGAGCGCGGGTTACGCCCGGGTCTCGCGCGCGATAGGCATCCATCACGCCGTTGATGGTGTCTCCCGAGATTCGCGACTCACCGGTGTAGACGACGGTGCAGCGCTCCTCGAGCGCCGTGCGTGTTGCCGGCGCGAGCGCGATTCGCTCTACGGCGACGCGATCGGTGAAGCGCAGCCCCAACGCACCTCCGAAAGCGGCGGCATAGTGGTCCTGGCTCCCTCCAGCCACTCTCAGCCCCTCCACCTCGGTGCGCCGGCTTCGCTCGGCCAGTGCTTCGGGTGACGCTCCCTCACCGCACCACGCCGCAAACGCCGCCTGGAGCGCCACGCCCGCCGCGGACGACCCACCGAGCCCGGCACCGCGTGGGAAGTCGCTGCGCAACCGGAGCTCCACCGACTCCAGTCCCGCGCGTGCCAGCGCCACGCTCGCAAGACTCTTGCGTCCGGTACTCGTTAGCTCAGCGGGGGTCGTGGCCCGATCCCTGATACCATCTTCATCTGTCCACACGCCTCCCACCCTGCTCCGGAGAGTGACTCTGGCGTAACGGGATATCGCGACGCTGCAGACGCAGCCGCCGTGATCCGTGGTGTAGGGTGGCACGTCGGTCCAACCGCCGCCGAAGTCGATGCGCACCGGCGCGCGCGTCACTAGCTCGCGCACGGTTAGCTTGCGGGAGAGTGTTTGATGAAGAGAGGGAAGATCTCGGATTCGCGCATCGCTCCGCTGGCCGGCTGGTGGGAAAGGAAGATAATCTGAGTCACGTGTCATGATTGCCAGCGCTTGCCCGGAGAGGCAATATCGTAAAGGCAATCGGGTACACGAAGTGCCCCTCAAGATCGCGGTGAATCATGCCCGACCTGTCACGCTACCTCGAAGACCGCACACTCATAATGCTCTCGAACAGGGAGCCGTATGAGCATCGCTACACCGACGGTGCCGGCGGTGCGCGGTCCATCGAGGTGCGGCAGCCGGCGGGCGGGCTGGTGTCCGCGCTCGATCCAACCATGCGAGCTACCCACGGCGTGTGGGTCGCGTGGGGCTCCGGCTCGGCCGACGCGGCCACGGCCGACGCGGAAGGGCGGATAAAGATCCCGCCCGAAACCGAAGACTATACGCTCCGCCGTGTATTCCTCGACGAGAAAGAGGTAGAGGGCTACTACCTCGGCTTCGCGAACAGCTCGCTCTGGCCGCTCTGCCACCTTCTCGTTCAACACTTCAGCTTCCGTGGCGACCACTGGGTCACCTACCAGGCGGTGAACGAGAAATTCGCCGAGGCTGCCGCGGCCGAGGTCGGACGCTCCGAGAATCCGGCCGTAGTGTGGATCCAGGATTATCACTTCGGTCTCGCCCCCGCGATGATCCGCGAGCTCGCCGAGCCGCTCCTGATCCATCAGTTCTGGCACATCCCCTTCCCACCGGCCGACATCCTCCGTCTCCTCCCCTCGGAGGTCGCCGAGTCGCTGCTGAGAGGGATGCTGGGGAACGATCTCCTCGAGTTCCACACCGAGCGTTACGCGCTCAACTTCGCGGGATGCGTGGCCGAGTTCATCCCGGAGGCGGAGATCGACGCGGAGACGATGGCCATCCACCTCGACGGACGCGATGTGGAGGTGGCCACCTTCCCGATAAGCATCGACGTGGATCAGTTCGAGCGACTGGCGCAGAATCCGCGAAGCGCCGCGATGGCCACCCGTCTCCGCTCGCGCTACGCCACCGATGGCTGCCGGCTGGGTCTCGGCGTGGACCGCGTGGACTACACGAAGGGGATCCCCGAACGTCTGCGCGCGCTGCGGCAGCTCTGGGATCTGCATCCCGACATGCGCGAGAAGTTCACCTTCCTTCTGGTGGCCACACCCTCGCGCTCCGAGATCGCGGCGTACAGCGCGCTGGAGGAGGAGATGGTCCGCGCGGTGATGGAGATCAACGCGACCTTCAGGACTCCCGGCTGGACACCGATAGTGCTCGTGCACGAGAACGTGAGCACCGAGGTGCTGGCGGGCGTGTACCGCGCCGCCGATCTCTGTCTCGTGTCGTCGCTGCAGGATGGGATGAATCTCGTCGCGAAGGAGTTCGTGGCCTGCCAGGTGGATGAGCGCGGGGTGCTCGTCCTCAGTCGCTTTACCGGTGCGGCGGAGGAGATAGACGGAGCCGTCCTGATCAACCCGTTCAACATCGACGGCTTCGTGGAAGGGATCAAACGCGCGATCCAGATGAGCGAGGGGGAGCGTAGAGTGCGGATGCACCGCATGCGCGCGCAGCTGCGTGGTCGCACGATCTTCGACTGGCTCGTCGCGATTCTATCGCGTACCGAGGCGATAATCGCGGGACGCACGATCCGTCACCCGCCGCGCACGCACGCCAAGAGCCCTCTGGAGAGCGGCGCGGCGTGAGCGCGGGGCTTCTCCCCATTTCGCACGCGGTAGCGGCACGTCTGGATGGAAGGCCGCTCGCCGTCATGCTCGACGTCGATGGCACACTCGCGCCGATCGCTCCTCGCCCCGAGGAAGCCGCGGTTCCTGCCGAGACCCGCCGCGTGGTGGCCGCTCTCGCCGCGAGGCCGGAAGTGCGGGTGGTACTCGTATCGGGACGCGCAGCGGCGGATGCGCGGCGGATGGTGGGCGTGGCCAACGTCTGGGTGATCGGCAACCACGGCTTCGAGGCGGTTTCGCCCGACGGCGACGAGCTGGAGCAGCCGGAGCTCGAACCCTGGCGATCGGCGATAGCGCGCGCTGCTCGACGCATCGCTCCGCTGGTGGCGCCGGTGCCCGGTGTGCTGCTGGAGGACAAAGGATGGACGTTGAGCGTCCACTATCGTCTCGCTGATTCCAGGGTCGTGCCCCGACTGATCGAAACCGTGGAGCGCGTTGCCGAGCCGCTCGGCTTGCGTGTGAGCCGCGGGAAAATGGTGGTGGAGGTCAGGCCGGATGTCCGCGTGGACAAGGGGACCGCGGTGCTGCGTCTGGCCGCGGAGCTGGGCGCTCTCCCGGGTCGGGAGAACGGTGCCCTGGAGCAGGACGATGGAGCCGCCCCGGCAACCGGTGCTGGTGGCTCGACCTTGTTCGTGGGCGATGATCGCACAGACGAGGATGCCTTTCGCGCGCTGCGTTCGCGTTCATCACGCACGGTCACCGTGCGCGTCACTCACGGGGAGAATGTCACGACCGCGGCCGAGTTCTCCGTGGAGGACCCGGCCGCGGTGCGAAGCTTCCTGGAGTGGCTGCTCGAGCGCTCCAAGTGAGCGCGGCGAGAGTCAGCGCTTCTTCTTGGCGCTCTTGGTGGGGCTCTTGGCGCGAGCGGACGAGGAGCCGCTGCTCGATTTCTTCTTGGCCGCCTCGCTCTTCTTGGCGGCGGTCTTGGTACCCTTGGCCGCGCTCTTGGAGCCGCTCTTGGTGGCGGCTTTCCTGGCGGGCGCGGCCTGTGTGGCGCCCGTCTCCCGGGCTACCTTTTTCTGCTGGCGGTGCGCTTCTTCGGCCTCGCGGATCACTCGGTCGGCCTCTTCCTGGGTCATCTGACCCCGGCGCACCATGTACTGGACCAGATCGCGAGCGCTCTCTACCGCGAACCCAGCCACTCCAGCAGCGGCGTTTATGACGTCTTTCATTGCCATGGCGATCTTGCTCCCCGCCTCCTGGCTGATCTCCTGCGCACGCAGGGCCATTTCCGCGACGGTATCGCGGGCGTCAGCTCCGCGATGGCCGGGGGTCCGCCGCGGCGCCGGGGGTGTGGTGTTGGACTCGGCGTTCGCTTTGGGGTCTGCGGGCTGAGGCTTGTCGGCCATTTGCGAGCGCGCTCCATTTGCGCAGTGAAGGTGCCGGCCAGAGCGTGGCGAGGGATGGCCGCGCATGAGTGGATGCCAGTGCGGGGCGGCTGGCGCCAGACCCCAGTCACTAGCCGATAGCAGCGACGGTAAGTATATGATTTCGCGTCAGCTACGCAAGTGACTGACGTGGCCGCTCCCAGCGCGCGTAACTTACGCCATTGTACGACTATCGCGAAGGTCACGCGTTCTTTCATTCACATAATAACACCACAGTGGCGACAGAGCCAAGCCATTTGCCGCTCGCTGGAGTACGGGTCCTCGACTTCACGCGTGTCCTGGCCGGACCCCTCTGTACCATGATGCTGGGCGATCTGGGGGCCGACGTAATAAAGCTGGAACGTCCGGCGACGGGTGACGACACTCGCGGCTGGGGGCCGCCCTTTGATGATCGCGGCGAGAGCGCGTACTTCCTGAGCGTCAACCGTAACAAGAAGAGTGTGGCTGTGGATCTCTCGAGTGCCGAAGACCGATCACTCGTAGCCGCGCTTCTGGCCGACGCCGATGTGGCGGTCGACAACTTCAAGCGCGGCACTCTCGAACGCTACGGTCTCTCGCCCGCACGATTCCTCGCGCAGTGCCCCGCGCTGGTCTGGTGCACCATCACCGGCTTCGGACCCGAGAGCGACCGACCCGGTTATGACTACGTAGTCCAGGCCGAGCGCGGGTGGATGGCCATAACGGGTGAGGCCGGCGGCTCGCCGGCGAAGGTGGGAGTAGCGCTCGCCGACGTCGTGGCCGGGAAGGATGCCGCCGTAGCGATCCTGGCCGCGCTGGCAGCGCGCTACCGTGACGGACGAGGTCGCCATGTGGTGACGTCGCTCGCTCAGAGCGCGACCGCCGCGCTCGTGAACGTCGCTCAGAACGTGCTCGTCACCGGCCGCGACGCCCCGCGATGGGGGAACGCACACCCCAACCTCGTTCCCTACGAGCTCTTCGAGGCCGCCGACCGACCTATCGTCGTGGCGGTGGGGAACGACAATCAGTGGCGCGCCTGCGCCCTGGCGCTCGGCCTCGACGATCTGGCCGCCGATGCGCGGCTCGCCACGAACGCCGGCCGGCTCGAGCACCGCGAGGAGCTGGTGCTCGCGCTGAGCGAGCGTTTGCGCGAGTCACCCGCGGCGCACTGGCTCGGCCGCCTTGCGGAGGCCGGCGTCCCGGCGGGGGTCGTGAGGAGCGTCCTCGAGACGTTGCGCGAGGTGGAGGCCTCCCCACTCACCGGAGTAGCTCCGAGCGTCCCTGGCGAGGTTCGCTGCGCCCCTCCGCTGCTCGACGAGCACGGCACCGAGGTTCGCCGGCTGGGGTGGGGCGCCTTCGGCGATCCCGGGCCAGCATAGCCATGCGATACATCGGCAACAAGACCCGTCTGCTCGGATTCATCCAGCGTGCGGCCGAGGCAGTGGGGCTCACCAGTGGGAGCATGCACGACGCCTTCTCGGGGACGGCCTCGGTGGGCCGCGCCTTCAAGGAGCGCGGGTGGCGAGTGGCTTCGAGCGACATCATGACCTACTCGTACGTATTCCAGCGCGCCTACGTGGTGACGCAGCGGAGCCCGAGCTTCACCGACCTGCGCTCCGGCGTCGGCGACGTGCGAACGACGCTCCGCTCCGCGCGCTTTCGCGACGCGCTCGCGAAGCGGCGCGCGCGAACGGAGCGCGCGCGCGCCGGCTCCGAGCCCGGTCGCGCTCTCGCTGCGGTGGCCGAGTACCTGTCATCGTGGATAGAGCCCGAGCCAGGCTTCATGACGCGGCACTACTCGCCTCACGGCAACCGGATGTACTTCACCGAGGAGAATGCCGGGCGCATCGACGCGATTCGCCGCCGCCTCCACGAATGGCGCGCGGAGGGATTGATAACGGACGATGAGTTCTTCATTCTGCTGGCCGCTCTCATCGAAGCCGCCGACCGCGTGGCCAACACCGCCGGCGTGTACGCGGCGTTCATAAAGAGTTGGCAGCCCAACGCGCTCCGGCCGCTGAGCCTCGCGCCGGTCTCACCGCTCCGCGGCCCCCGCGGCGCCCAGGCGCACCAGGCCGATGCCGCCGCCGTGGCCGCGGCGCTCGGCCCAGTGGATCTCCTGTACGTGGATCCGCCCTACAACTCCCGCCAGTACGCCGGCTACTACCACGTCCCCGAGATCATCGCGCGCGGCTGGTTCGACGACACCCCGGCGATCGCCGGCAAGACCGGTCTCCTGGCCGCCCGCGACCAGCGCAGCGACTGGTGCTCTGCCCGCAGAGTGGAGAGCGCGCTCGTGGAGCTGCTGGAAGCCACGCACGCAAGCCACATCCTCGTGAGCTACAACACCGAGGGTCTCCTCCCCGAGGACGCGATGCGCTCGATCCTCGAGCGCTACTCGCTCGACCACCACGTCCGCCGCTTCACCCACACCTACCGCCGCTACCGCGCCGACGCCGACCACTCCCGCCGCCGCTTTCGCGAGGGGGAGCTGAGGGAGATCCTCTATTATGCGAGGTTGAGGGGGAGAGGCAAGAGGAAACAGGAAACAGGAAACAGGAAACAGGAACTGCCTCGGAGGTGAGAGCCCTCCTCCGGGAGCAGGTACCTGTTTCCTGTTTCCTTGCCGTTCCTGCTTCCTGCTCCCTCCTCGTTACCTCCCCCCACCCCGCCTCGTCCTCCCAGCATGGCCACCCTCGTACAGCCGCTCTCGGCCCCGGCGGGCCTAGGCAGACGGCAAACAAAGCGTTACACTAGCGGCGTGAACACTACGGTGACGACGCCGCAAACGGTCGATTCGCAGGAAGCGGATCACGAAGTGATCGCGCGCGTGTTGCGGGGCGATCGCAACAGCTTCGGAATGCTCATCCGTCGCTACAGCGATGCGCTCTACCGACATGCGCTGGGAATGACGGGGAGCCCGGATGTCGCCGAAGACATCCTGCAGGCTTCCTTCATCAAAGCATACCAGCATCTCGGCGAGGTGCACGGGCGCTTTGACGCATGGATCTTCCGAATCGTCGCTAATGGGTGCAAGGACTGGCTGAAGAACATTCGCCGGACGCACCTGAGCTACGATGAAGATGACCAGCCGTCATCCTTCGCAACGCCTGATGAAGATCTCGACAGGACGGAGCTCCGTTCCGACCTGGACCGCGCGCTCGCGTCGCTCGCGCCGTCACTGCGCGAAGCGTTCGTGATGAAGCATGTCGAGGGGCGCGCTTACGAGGAGATGGCGGTGCTGTTGGGTACGACGGTCGGGGCACTCAAAATGCGCGTCCACCGAGCGCGGGAAGCGCTCCAGACTCTTCTCGAGGATAAATACGCCTGATGCTAGACAATACAGACCCCATGGAGCGCACTTCGAGCGCGCCGCCGCCTGAGCGGCGTTCGGCGCCCGCCGCGCGACCGCCTGCCGACCGCGAAGTGCCGATCGAAGGACACACCGCGGCCGCCATCAACGCCTGGCTCGACGGTGACGTACCGGAGAGCGCCGTCCGCCGCGCCGATACCGCGCGCGATGTGGACTTCTGGCTCCGCATCGAGAAGGAAGTCGAGGTGCGGCGCGATATGAAGACGCCGGCGCACGTCTTCCAGCAGATCATGGAGTCGCTTCCCGAGGCGACGCCCCGTACCACGGCGTGGTACGAGCGCCCGCTCACGGTGAGTCCCATGGTGGCGATCACTGCCGCTGCCGTGGCGGTGGCCGTCGGAATCGTGATCGGCATCGCGTTGATCAAGTAACGCGCATCCCCGATTCGCAGCAGAGAGCGCCAGTCTCGGAAACGAGGCCGGCGTTCTTTGCATACGCGCCACGCCTCGCGCATCCCGCCTGACCGAAGCCTCCGTCCGCGGTCTGGAGATTGCCCCTCTCCAGTTGTCTCGCCGAGAGAGCACGACGGCGATACGACCATTACGGATGCACAGGTGCAGGAGGCATAGATGATCAGCAAGCTCATGGCGATTGCGGCGATCGTGATGGCACCGTCGCTCGCTTCGGCACAATCCAGCGGGAGCAGCCGGCAGGCCGATACCGGCAACGTGCAGCAGTTCAACGGCACGCTGAGCTCCGACACCACCGATACCACCCGGCGGGATACGACGCGGTCCGATACCTCGATGATGAATCGCCCGGACACGTCGATGATGAACAGGTCCGATACGTCCATGATGAACCAGTCGGACACGTCGATGATGAATCGGCCCGACACGTCGATGATGAACCGCTCGGATACCACGGATACGACCAGGTTCCACACCGACACCACTCGTACCGATACCAGCACGACTACCGTGGAATCGCACGGCGGCCTTTACACTCCATCCCGCGGCGCGATGCGGGGGCGCAACATGGGACTGAGCATCGATCAGGTGAAGGAGCTGCAGCAGGCGATCAATGACGCGGGCTGCCACGCCGGATCGGTGGATGGCATCGTGGGCCACGAGACGCGCGCGGGGATCGCCTGCGTTCGCGAGCAGAAGGGGATCCAGAGCGACCGCCTCAACGACGTCCTGAGCGCGCTCGGCCTGAGCTTCACCGCTTCGCCGGACGCCCGGTTACGGTCGCAGCATACGGGGAATATGAGGAGGGGTGACAGCACCACGTACCGCAGCGACAGCACAATGAACCCTGCGGACACGACCACGACCCCCAGCTCGTACCAGACCGATACGACCACCACGCCGACCATGGACACCACGAGATCCGTGGACAGCAGCATGGTGACCGATACCACGACGTCGATGGATACCACGACCCCGGTCGATACCACGCAGACGATGGACACCACGCAGACGATGGACACCACGACGCCCCCCGACACGTCGAGCGCCTATCCCCGCGATACGACCACCAACCCGTCGGACACCACGATGAACCCGATGAATCCGATGCATCCGACGGACACGACGACCAATCGGGTGGATACTACGACGACTCTCCCCGATACGACGGGCGGTAAGTGAGAGGGGGGAGACAGCAGAAAGCAGTGACGGCCAGGGTTCAGGGTTCAGGGTTCAGGTACTACCCGGCGATGGGGATCTCTGGCCCAAGGCAGTTCCTGAACCCTGCACCCTGAACCCTGAACCCTCTAGCAGTTCCTGCTTTCCGCTCTCTGCTCTCTCCCCTCTTCCCTCCCCCTCCTCATCAGCACCAACGCCACGCCGTCACGATAGAAATCCGGGACGCGTGATTCCTCGGCGAAGCCGGAGGCGCGGAGGAAGGCGAAGTAATCGGTCAGGGCAGGGTGCTCGTCGGGGAGCTCGGTGAGGAGGAAACGCGCGGAGCGCGACTCGAGCTTGGTGCCGACGCGCTCGATGAGGAGAGTGCCGAGGCCGCGACGGCGATGGCGATCGTCAACGGCGACGAGATGCAGGCGACCGGCGCCGGCGGCGCCGGCGTACTCGCCGTAGACGGCGATGGCGACGAGCTGGCCGGCCATGTCGGCCACGAGGCCGCACTGCTCCGTGCCGGGAGTGAGAGCTGCCAATTCGACCATGGAGAGCAGCGCCGCCAGTTGCGACGCTACCGGCACGGCGCCGCGGAGCAGCTTGTGCGCGGCGTCGAGGTCGCTCTCACGGAGATCTCGAATTGACGCGGTGCGCATGCGGGTGGAGAAGGGCGCGCGGCGTGGATCCCGCGCGTCCTTCGCGCCTCAGATGTGGATCGGGCGTCCCAGCACGCTCAGCGCGGCTTCCTTCGTGGCCTCGCTCAGTGTCGGATGGCCGTGAATCGTGATCCCGATGTCCTCGCTCGAGCCGCCATACTCGAACGCGAGCACCACCTCGCTCACCAGCTCGGACACCGTGGGGCCGATCATGTGCGCGCCGAGTAGTGTGTCGGTCTTCGCATCGGCTATGAACTTCACGAAGCCTGTCGTCTCGCCCGCGGTGCGCGCGCGGCCATTGGCCGAGTACGGGAAACGGCCCACGCGATACTCTCGCCCGCTCTCTTTCACCTGCTGCTCGGTGAGCCCCACAGTCGCGATCTCGGGCCAGGTATAGACGATCGCCGGCACGGCGCGATAGTCCATGTGTGCGGGCTTTCCCGCGATCACCTCCGCGGCTACCGTGCCCTCCTCCTCCGCCTTGTGGGCGAGGAGCTGACCGCCCACGGCGTCTCCGATGGCGAAGACGTTGGGGAGGTTGGTACGCATCTGAGCGTCCACCTTTATCTCACCGCGATTCCCAAGTGCGAGCCCGAGCGCGGCGGCGTCGATCCCCTTGAGGGACGGCTTACGTCCCACCGACACCAGCACGTGCGTGGCGTCGAGCGTCTCCTTCTGGCCGTCCTTCTCCACGTCCACCTGAATGCGGTCGCCCTCGCGCCTCGCGCCGGTCACCCTGGTGCCGGTGCGGATGTCGAGCCCCTGCTTGCGGAATACTTTCTCCGCCTCCTTCACAACCTCGGCGTCGTTGCCCGCGAGGATGTTGGGAAGGAGCTCCACGATGGTGACCTTGGCGCCGAGCCGTCTCCACACGGAGCCGAGCTCCAGGCCGATCACGCCGCCGCCGATCACCACCAGATGCTCGGGCACCTGCGGGAGCGCGAGCGCGCCGACGTTCGAGAGGATGCGCTCCTCGTCGAAGCGAAGGAAGGGAAGCTCCACCGGCACCGAGCCAGTGGCGATGATCACGTTCTTCGCCTGGTACGTAGTGACGTCGCCCTCGGCGCTCTTCACTTCCACCACGTTATCCGGGCCGAGCGTCCCCATCCCCTTCGCCCAGGTGATCTTGTGCTTCCTGAAGAGATACTCGATCCCCCGCGTGTTGGCGCCAACCACGTCCACTTTCCGCTTCTGCATGGTGTCGAGGTCGAGCGCCACGTCGCTCACCTTCACGCCGTGATCGGCGAGATGCAGCTTCGCGAACTCGAAGTGCTCCGACGACTGCAGGAGCGCCTTCGACGGGATGCACCCCACGTTCACGCAGGTGCCGCCGAGCGTCTTGTCCATCTCCACGCACACCGTGGAGAGCCCGAGCTGGGCGGCGCGGATCGCGGCCACGTAGCCGCCCGGACCGCCGCCGATGATCACTACGTCGGCGGCGGTGGGGTTCGAATTGGAGTCTGGCATGTCAGTCTATGAGCATTGCTGCGGGATCTTCCATCAGCTCCTTGATGCGAACCAGGAAGAGTACCGCGGTCTGGCCTTCCACGAGGCGGTGATCGTAGGAGAGCGCGATGTACATCATGGGCCGGATCTCGACCTTGCCGTCGACGGCCACCGGACGCTCCTGGATCTTGTGGAGACCGAGGATGCCGACCTGCGGGTAGTTGAGGATCGGCGTGGAGACGAGCGATCCGAAGACGCCGCCGTTGGTGATGGTAAAGGTGCCGCCGGTGAGGTCGTCCATGGTGAGCTTCCCGGCGCGTGAGCGCAGAGCGATCTCGGTGAGCTCGCGGCTGAACTCGAGCATCCCCTTCCGCTCCGCGTCCTTGATCACAGGCACGACCAGTCCCTGGTCGGAGGCCACGGCGATGCCGAGGTTCACGTAGTGCTTGTAGAGGATGGAGTCGCCCTCGATCTGCGCGTTGACGGTGGGGTACGTCTGCAGCGCCATGATCGTCGCTCTCGCGAAGAACGGCATGTACGTGAGCTTGACGCCGTGCTCCTTCTCGACCTTCGCCTTCATCCGCTCGCGGAGCGCCATCACCGCCGACATGTCCACCTCGTTGAAGGTGGTGAGGTGGGCGGTGGCCTGCTGCGACTCGAGCAGATGCTCGGCGATGCGGCGCCGGCGCGTGGTCATCTTCTCGCGCGTCTCGCGCTCGCCGGTCCCGTTCCCCCATGCGGGGCGCGGTGTGGCCGGTGCGCGTGGGGCCGACGGAGCC
>DATCXR010000300.1:0-1268 GCA_036565685.1 Gemmatimonadaceae bacterium | reverse complement strand
GCTCCTCGCAGGCGGTGGCGCTCTCCTCGGGCACTGCCGCGCTCCACCTCGCGATCCAGCTCGCGGGCGTCGGCCCGGGCGACGAGGTGCTGGTGAGCACTCTCACCTTCGCCGCCTCCGTGAACCCGATCCGCTACCTGGACGCCACGCCGGTCTTCATAGACAGCGAGCGCGAATCGTGGAACATGGACCCGGAGCTCCTCTGCAACGAGCTGGCTCGCCGCGCACGCGTGGGGAAGCTCCCGAAAGCCGTGGTGCTGGTGCATCTCTACGGCCAGTGCGCCGACATCGCGCCGATCATGGCGATGTGCGAGAGCTACGAGATCCCGGTCATCGAGGACGCCGCCGAGGCGCTGGGCGCGAGCTACAAGGGTCACCACCCGGGGACTTTCGGGAGGATGGGGATCTTCTCCTTCAACGGAAACAAGATCATCACCACCTCGGGCGGCGGGATGCTCGTGACCGACAACGCGCTCCTCGCCGCGCGAGCCCTCAAGCTGGCCACCCAGGCGCGCGACCGCGCCCCGCACTACGAGCACAGCGAGATCGGTTACAACTACCGGATGAGCAACGTGCTCGCCGCCATCGGCCGCGGCCAGCTCCGCATGCTCGAGGAGCGCGTGAAGGCCCG
The DNA here is from genome assembly GCA_036565685.1 of Gemmatimonadaceae bacterium. Classification (GTDB taxonomy): domain Bacteria; phylum Gemmatimonadota; class Gemmatimonadetes; order Gemmatimonadales; family Gemmatimonadaceae; genus JADGGM01. The sequence continues at coordinate 637 of DATCXR010000300.1, read as the reverse complement.
GCGCCGCAACTTCGAGCTCTACACCGAGACGCTCTCCGACATCCCGGGGCTCGACTTCCAGCCCGAGGCCGCGTGGGGCAGCCACACCCGCTGGCTCACCACGCTCACGGTGGACCCGCGCGAGTACGGCACCAACACCTCGACGCTCCGCCAGGCGCTCGAGGCCGCGAACATCGAGGCGCGCCCGGTGTGGAAGCCGATGCACCTGCAGCCGGTCTTCCGCGGCTTCCCCGTGGTGGGCGGCTCGGTCTCCGAAGACCTCTTCGCCCGCGGCATCTGCCTCCCCTCCGGCTCCAGTCTCACCGAGGCGGAGCTGGGACGAGTGTGCGATGTCGTACGATCGGTGCACCGGATGTCTTCCCCCCGCCGCTTCCCCACGCCCAGCTCCGGGAGCATGCGCCAGTTGGCTTGATCGCGCGCGAACTAGTTATCTTGAGGGCTCCGACGCGTCAACTCCGTGACATCGAAGGATTCGGAGCTCCGCGAACAGAGACAACGCGGAGAGCGCGGAGGACCGCGGAGAGCGCGGAGGGGAACTGCACAAGGAGTCAGGCCACCAACCGCAAGGGGCAGAAAAGAAAGGGGAACTGCTCCCTCGACTCCAGTTCTGCCCGGGTGGGCAAGGACTCGAGGAGCG
>DATCXR010000285.1:0-5587 GCA_036565685.1 Gemmatimonadaceae bacterium | reverse complement strand
CTCGACAGTGTTGCGGCTGACCGAAGTAGCGCAGCCGCCGAGCGATAATGCCGCGACGAAGAAGGCGGCGACGAGGGAGGTGCGGGGGCGACACGGGCTGTGAGTCATGTGAGAAGCTCGTGGGTTCGCGGGGGAGAGCGTCGGCATGGCGCGGCGTGCGCTGGTGGCTCGATAGACGCTCGGGCCGGGGTGACGGGAGCGGTGCATCCGCCCCGCTTTGGTATTCTATATTGTATCCCTCCTCAGGGCCATATTGTATCCCCGATCAGCGTAACGCGCCGAGTCGAACTCTCTCAGCGCAGGGCACCGAGCGTCTCGACGATCCGCCGAGCAACATCGGTCGCCCGCCGCGACCCAGGCCCGGAGCCGGCGAGCAGGCCAGCCAGGTTGAAGAGGTCGAAGGCGGCGGCCCACTTCTGCCAGTCCTCGGGCAACGCGCCGCCATGATCGCGATAGCCCCGTGTGAATCCTTCGATAAACGAAGGCGGTGCTCCCCACCGGATCAGCTGCCCGATGTCCATGAGGCACGGTCCGGAATACGCGAACTCCCAGTCCAGCACGAGCAACTGGCCACGTTCCGTCCACTTCAGGTTCGACACCTTGAAGTCGCCATGCAACAGTACGCTCGCGCGAGCCAGGTGGCGCATCGTGTCGGCGTGAGCTACCAGTAGCGCCTCGACCCTCGGGCGTATCTCAGCGGCCACACCGGATGGCGCACGATCGAGCTGGGAGAGCGCGTAGTCGCTGAAGGTCCCGATGACATCCGGGTACGGCATGCCCATGTCGAGGGTCGCATTCAGGAGGCCCGCCCGCGGGAATGCGAGCGCGTGAATCTCGGCCAGCGCACTACCCACGGCCTCTGCCTGTTCCACTTCGTCGCTCAGTGGAGCATGCGCAACGTACTCGAGGACGAGGAAGTCCTCTCCGGATGCCAGCACCTCCGGCGTACGAACGTTCTTCCACGGGCGACGCAGGAGAGTCGCCTCGACGGCCAGCGCCAACGGGTCGCGGCGGTACACACGGAGCACCCGACCCGCGCCGACACGTACATTGAGGTTCGCGAGTCCACCCGGGAGAAGCTCGAGCGGCTCGGATACCTGCCCCATTCGACTCTCGACCTCGAAGCGATCGAACATTCCTGCGTCGTTCGGCCGCTCCCAGAGGCACTCGGGGTTCCGCAGTCGCGTCATTGTATCATTATCGTGGCACTGCGAGTGTGATCGGCATTGGGGAATACGTCGATTGCGAACGCGCGCGAAGGGCCGAACATTAGCTACCAACTCCGGAGTCATGAATGGCGAGACCAGCGCACACCAGTACTCGAATCGTCGCGGCCGCAGCCTGCGCGGCGATTTTGTTCGCGGCAGTCGCATTCACGCCGCGCCACGCCCTGTCGTCCACTACCCGCTCGCCCGCCGCGACGACAGGGCGTGCGAGCGCTCCCCCGGCCATCAAGCACGTCTTCATCATCGTCCTCGAGAACAAGCTCTACGACAAGACCTTCGGCCCCAACACCGAGGCACCCTACCTCGCCGACACGATGGCGAAGGCCGGCGCGCTGCTCACGCAGTACTACGGGATCGGCCACTACAGCCTCGACAACTACATAGCGATGATCAGCGGCCAGGCGCCCAACCCGGCGACGCAGGCCGACTGCGGGAAGTTCGTGGATTTCGTGGCGACGGGGATGGCGGAGGATGGCCAGGTCATCGGTAAAGGATGCGTGTATCCCGCGCACGTGCAGACGATCGCCAACCAGCTGGAGGCGCAGGGCCTCACCTGGCGTGCCTACATGGAGGACATGGGGAACGATCCCACGCGCGAGTCGGCGACCTGTGGTCACGCGCGCATCGGCGAGGGCGACATGACCGAAGGCGCGCAGAAGGCGAGCCCGGGACATCCGCTCGACCAGTACGCGGCGAAGCACGATCCCTTCGTGTACTTCCATTCGATCATCGATTCGCCCACCTGCGACCACAACGTCGTGCCACTCACGCGCCTGAAGGCCGATCTCGCCTCGGCGGACTCGACGCCGAACTACGTCTTCATCTCTCCCAACCTCTGTCGCGACGGGCACGACTCGAAGTGCGTGAGCGGCGAACAGGGCGGCCTCACCGCGGCGAACGGCTTCCTGCGCGAGTGGGTCCCCGTCATCAGAAACTCACCAGCGTTCCGCGACGGGCTGCTGATAGTGACCTTCGACGAGGCACAAGGAAGCGACGCGACAGCGTGCTGCAACGAGCAACCCGGGCCGAACACGAAGGCACCGGGCATTCAGGGCCCGGGCGGCGGACGCATCGGTGCGGTGCTCATCTCGCCATTCGTCAAGCCGGGCACTGTGTCGAACGCTCCGTACAACCACTACTCCATGCTGCGGAGCGTGGAGGATATCTTCGGCCTCGAGCATCTCGGCTACGCGGGACAGGATGGGCTGAAGCCGTTCGGAGCGGACGTGTACACGGCGGGTAGTTCTGCGGGTTCAGCTCCCTGACCCCGTCGCTGCACTCCTGAAGAGCTTCTTCAGGATCGCGATCGTGCACGGGACCGCGGATGTTGAAGAAGCTCGACAGGACGCACGCCGCCGAGTGGTTGAAGCAGTGGAAGGCCGCGTGCGGAGGAACGCGCGAGAAGTCGGTGACGCGCTCCTTCAGCGACATGATCAGGTCGATGTTGCCGACGGAAGTGCAGACGTAGACGCCCAGTCGATCCGGGTCGCAGGCATCGAGGTCGATCTCCGAGTCGTGCAGCGCCAGCACGCCGGCCTCGGCGCTACGTTCCGATCCGCTTCGCGAAGAATATGTCGGGCTTGCCACGCCCGTTCGCATCGGGCATCACGCCCACGATGCTGAAACCGAGACGGCGGTAGAAGTCGGCGGGGTGATCGCCGCCCCTCCTGAACGATGCGAGCTTCGCCGGGAGGTCATCGTACAGATCGATGCGACTCAGTGAGGTCTCGTCGATCTCATCGTCGCTTCCGAGCCAGAGGGTGAGAGCGCCGCGCTCGACGACGGCGATCTCGAGATCCTCCACCAGAGCGCGTCCGATCCCGCGCCGCCGAACGTGCGGCGCCACCACCAGCGGGTGCAGCTCCCAGACCAATCCGTCGTACTGGGGCTGGCCTCCGATCCAGCCGAGTACGCTCTGCCCATCGATCGCTACGCGGCTGATCTTCCCCGGCTCCAGCGACTCGAGCACTTCCTGGCGTGCCGAGTCGATGTCCGGCCACGCCGCAGCGCGATCGCGGAAGGCATCGAAGAGCAGTTGCGCGGTCTGCTCGATGTGGTGCGAGTCGGAAGTGGAGAGGTCCACGGTGCTGAATGAGACACGGTCCATCACTCCTCCTTCAGCGCCACCATCGGATCCACCCGCGTCGCGCGGCGAGCCGGGATGAAGCTCGCCAGGAGCGCGACCGCGGCGAGGATGGCCGCCACACTTCCGAGCGTAACGGGGTCCGTGGAGCTCACCCCGAACAACACGCCCTGCGCCAGCCGCGCCAGAAGAAGCGCCGCCACGATGCCGATGACGAGGCCGAGCGACGTCAACTTCACCCCGTGGCCGAGAACCGCTCGATAGATATCTCTCGACCCAGCTCCCAGCGCCACACGGATCCCCAGGTCGCGAGTTCGCTGCGCGACCGCGTACGCCACCACTCCATACAGTCCGATCGAAGCGAGCACGAGGCCGAGCACACTGAAGATTCCGAGCAGGGTGGCGCCGGCGCGCTGGGGGAGGAGCGATAGCCCGAGCGCATCTTCCATGGTGCCGCTCTGGACTGGGAGGTCGCGATCGAGCGCCGCGATCTCGCGCCTTACCGTGGGAATGATGGCGGCGGGATTGCCGGCGGTGCGCACCTCCAGTGTCATGTTGGGCTGGTAGAATTGCAGGAACGGCAGGTAGAAGTAAGGCGCGGGGCTCTCGTCGAGTGAACGAGTCCTCGAGTCGTGCGCGATGCCGACGACTTCGCGCACCGAGTCGCCTATCCGTATCCGCTTGCCGATCGGATCTTCACCGGGCCAGAAGCGACGCGCGAACGACTGGTTGACGATCGCCACCGGAAGCGAGCCGGCGCGGTCGCTCTCCGCGAAGTCTCGTCCGCGCTCGAGCGGGATGTGCATGAGGCCGAGGTAGCCAGGGCCCACGATGTTGGCACCGAATTCCATATCCTCGCCCTGCGCGGGCTCGTAACCCTCCACGCCCACGCCTCTGCGACTGTAATCAAGAGCCAACGGAGTGCGCTCCGCGAGACTCACGGCACGAACGGAAGGAAGTGCCGCCACGCGCCGCAGGAGATCATCATAGAACGCGCGCCCGCGTGCCTCGTCGTATCCCTGGTTTCCCAGCTCCGTGGAGAAGATGGCGACGCCGCCCGGGTCGAAGCCGAGGTCCGCGTTCTGCGCGGCGCGCAGGCTCCGAAGCAGGAGACCGGCCATGGTCAGCAGGACCACGCAGATCGCCACCTGGCTCACGACCAGTACGTTCCGCAGCGCGGGCCGACGGTGTCGCGGGCCATTGTCGGAGGTGGTCCCCTTGAGAGCGGAGACCAGATCCAGACGCGCCGCCCCCACTGCCGGCGCCGCGCCGGCGATGAATCCGGTCAGCGCGGACACCAATGCGGTGAACGCGAGCACGCGACCATCCAGCGCGATATCGAGCGCGACCGGGACCGGCAACGGCGGCTGGAATGCCATGAGCAGACCTGTCGCCCACTTCGCGATCAGCAGTCCCACCACACCGCCCAGTATCGCGATGACGGCGGTCTCCGTGAGGAGCTGCCGCACCAGCCGCGCGCGTCCCGCACCCAGCGCCAGGCGGACGGACACTTCGCGCCGCCGGCCAGCCGAGCGCACCAACAGCAGATTCGCCACGTTGGCGCAGCAGATGAGCAGCATGAGCGCCACGACGGTCATCAACAATCCGAAGAAGCCGAACACGGCGCCGCGAAGCTGTGGAAGAACGCGGGAGTCGCGCTCGGGCACGAGTGTGACCACGCGTGACTCTCCATGCACGTCGCTCCAATTCTGCGGGTACGCGTCGTGGAGCCGTCGGGCAATCTCGTCGAGGCCGGCCTGCGCGCTAGCGAGCGTCGCGCCCGGGGAGAGTCGGCCGATGACGAACATTCCGCGATCGCCACGCTGCAGATCGGTCGCGGCATCGCCCGCCGTTCGCTCGGGCGAGAGGAGACCTCGCGCGGCGTAGGGCACCCAGATGTCGGCCTGCACACCGCGGATGGAACCGCGGAAATGCTCCGGCGCGACTCCGATAACGGTGAAGGGATATCCGTTCACCCGCACTTCGCGCCCTACGACACCGGAATCCGCCCCGAAGGCACGTTGCCAGAGCGCATAGCTCAACACCGCCACCGGCTCCGCCGCTCGCGTGCGCTCGGCGCCGGGAATGAACGTGCGGCCGAGCGCTGGAGCTACCCCGAGTACCGTGAAGTAGTTGCCGCTCACTTCCTCGCCCCAGACCCTGCTGGCTGCCCCACCCGTGCTGAAGTTGAGCGGGCTGGGCGCGAACGCCGTGAGACCCGACAGTCCCGCTGCGCCCTCACGGAAATCCAGGTAGTCGGCGTACGACGAGGCGCCGT
>DATCXR010000284.1:0-3458 GCA_036565685.1 Gemmatimonadaceae bacterium | reverse complement strand
GGCTCCTCGTACGTGGAGCGGTCGCGGACGGTGGCCGAGTCGAATACTATGACGTCGGCATACTTCCCCGGCGCGAGCGTCCCCCGAGAGTCGAGGTGCAGGATCTTCGCGGTGAGGCCGGAGCTCACGTGCACCGCCTGCTCGAGCGTGAGAACGTGGCGCTCGTAGACGTACTCGCGCAGCTTGCGCGGGAAGGTGCCGTACTTGCGCGGGTGTCCGTCCGAGCCGTCGGAGCAGGTGGCGACCCACGGCTGCACCATGAAATTGTCGATGTCCGACTCCTTCATGTTGAACGACGCGACGCCAGCGTCGCCGTCCTTTACGATCTCCAGCGCCGCCTCTATGGGCGAGAGCTTCCGCGCTTTCGCTACCTTCGCGAGCGTCTTGCCGGTGAGCGTGGTGTCGCGCCGGCCAGTGATGAGCAGCGCGTCGGCGCCGCCGCGGCGGCGGAGGTTCTCGAGCATGTCGGTCTCGAGCTTGGCGCGCGTGGCCGAGTCTCGCATCCGCGCCAGAAGCGAGTCGCGCCCACCCGCCTCGGCCCAGCGCGGCAGCAGCGATGCGCCTATGCTCGTTCCGGAGGCCGTGTATGGGTACTGGCACGCCGCCACCTGCACCCCGGCGGCGCGCGCACTGTCCACCAGCGCGATCACCGTGTCGCTCTCGCCCCATACGTCGACGCCGAGCGCCTTGATGTGCGAGATGTGCACCGGGATGTTCGCCTCGCGCCCTATCCGGATCGCTTCCTCGACCGCGCCGACGAGGCCGATGTTGTACGAGCTCTCGTCGCGCATGTGAGTGTCGTAGATCCCGCCGTAGCTCGCGGCCACCTTCGCCAGCTCCACGACCTCCCCGGTGGAAGCGAAGCTCCCCGGCGCGTAGTAGAGCCCCGAGGAGAGACCAAGGGCGCCGTCGCGCATCCCGTGCGCGACGAGCGAGCGCATGCTGTCGAGCTGAGACGCGGTGGGCTTTGCGTCCGACATCCCCATGACCTTGACGCGCACCGACCCCTCGCCGATGAAAAGCGCGGCGTTGGGACCTATCCCGCCGCGTGTCCACTCCGCGAACTCCTCACCGATGTTCAGCGGGCTCGAGCCGTCATTCCCCGTGACCACCGTGGTCACACCCTGCATCAGGTAATCGAGGTTGGCGTGGCGCTCGGCGCTGGACAGGTCGCCCGTGGTGTGCGTGTGCGGATCTATGAAGCCGGGCGCCACCACGAGTCCCGTGGCATCGAGGGTGCGCCTGGCGGTGACGTTGGCCGCTGCCGCGTTGCCCACGAAGGCGATGCGGTCGCCGCGTATTCCCACGTCGGCCACACGCGACGGGGCTCCGGTGCCATCCACCACCGTGCCGCCCTTTACGAGGAGGTCCACCTCGCCGACGTCGTCCTGGCGCACATGACGCGCGCAGGAGATCGTGCCGAAGCAGAGAGCGAGACCCACTGCCGCGCGGACGATGGCCGCTGTGGATGGGCGCTGATTGCGGATCGGGGCGGTTGGCATCAGGGGAGAGATGTGCAGGTGAGTGGGGAAAGTGCGGGAGCGTTCCGCTCCGCGGAACGGCGTCCCATATTCCAGCTTCCAGACCGCTTATGTACGGCGCGCCCAGGCGCCGCGCAAGCCCGAGCCGGCATGGCCAAACCTCGAGAGGAGATTCGCATGACACCGACCCGGCGTCTCGCAACTATACGTCTCACGGCGGCAGTGGCGTTGTTCCTCACCGCCTGCACGTTTGCCGCCGGCCAGGCAGCCGCGCAGGCACCGCACCGCGCCATTCTGAAGGAAAAGCTCCTCCGCGAGCTCACTCGCATCTCCGACTCCTTCGACGGCGTCATGGGCATCGAGGTAGTGGACCTCACCGATTCGAGCCGGATCGGCGTCAACCAGAATCTGGTCTTCCCGCAGGGGAGCGCCATAAAGATACCTATCCTTCTGGAGCTCTTCAGGCGTGCCGACCACGACCCGGCGCTCCTCGGCACGCGGCACTCGATCTCCGAGGCCACTCGAACCGGCGGGAGTGGAGTGCTGCAATTCTTCTCCGACGGCGGCTCGGAGCTCTCCAACGAGGACCTCGCGGTCCTCATGGTGACGCTGAGCGACAATGGCGCGACCAACATGCTCATCGACGCGCTCGGGATGGATTCGGTGAACCGCACGATGTCGTCGCTCGGCCTGAAGCAGACGAAGCTGCAACGGCGGATGATCAGCCCGGCCTCGTCCGCGCGTGGAGAGGAGAACATCTCGACTCCGGCGGAGGCAGCCACGGTGATGGCGCGCCTCTGGCGCTGTGACCTCCCGATCTCGAAGAGCGCGTGCGAGCGGGTTCGTGAGATCCTCGAGCTCCCCAAGGGCGAGGCCGTGCGCTCGGTGATCCCGGACGACATCGCGGTTGCCTCGAAGCCGGGCGGAATCGTCGGAGTCGCCACGAGCTGGGCGCTGGTGGAGCTTCCAGACCATCCCTTCGTGATCACCGTGATGACCAACTACGGCGGCGGCGATGGCGACGCGGCGATACGTGAGTCGGCGAAGGCGGCTTTCGAATACTTTCGGCGTTTGCAGCGTGCCACGCCGTTCGGCACTCGGGTCTCGCGTACTGTTTTCGAAGACACTCGAGATTCGAAGCGCTAATCACCTGTCGCCACTGGTGTTAATGCGCTAGCGATCATGTTCTTTAACAGGGTCGGTGCGCGGGGTCAGCGAGTACGTGGCCACGATGGATTTTCCGTCCCATTCGTACACGAGACGGTCGCCCTCACGGCAGCGAGTGACCAGCCGCGGACGGAAGAGCGCCACACATTCGCCGCCCTCTCTGCGCACGCTGTCGTAAACGATGCCGTCCGCACCCGTGGCTCGCTGCACCGCCGCCCACTGCTGCGAACGCGCGTAGTGGGATGGGTCGGGGTCGTACAACTCGGGGAGCGTGCGCGCGCGCCCGCGGATGTCCACAGCTCGAGAGGCGATGTCCGCGAGAAGAACTCGCACGCCTATCAGCGCGTACTCCTCGCGTGCGGCCATGAGGAAGCGCGCGTAGTGGAATTGCGTTTCGGCGATGGCCGTCGCCTCTTGGCGGGCGGCGTAGAAGGCGCCGAACGACTGGTCGTTGAAGCGCGCCGCCCCTCCCTGGAGGAACGCTGCCATCACCCACCCGGCGCCCTCCCCCACCGCGACGTCCGCCGGGTCGAAGCGCGCCGGTCGTCCGGCAGTGACGACGGTCAGGAGATCGCGTGCCTCATCCGCGCTCGAGATTCCCTCGAAGATCTCCTCGGGCGTACGTCGCGCCGAGACGATCCGGGCTCCCGGATGCCAGTTGACGGGTGCGCGAGTGATAGCTGCCGCCGGCTCGCGAGCCGGCGCTCGGCGGCGCCGCGGCACTCGTGAAATCAGAGGGCCGGCTGAGCGGCCGACTCCACGTGTCGACGCACCTCGTAGATATCCGCTACGCGCCCCAGCAGCAGCCGC
>DATCXR010000276.1:0-2380 GCA_036565685.1 Gemmatimonadaceae bacterium | reverse complement strand
GCCTCCGCGCGCGCGAGCTGCGCACGCGCACCAGCGATCCGCGCCTCCACTTCGGAGCCGGTGCGCGGATCGAGGATGTTGGAGCGCGGCGGCTCCAGCCGCGCGACCGGAGCGCCCGCGGCCACGCTGTCGCCCACCTCGAGCGCGATCCTCTGGGCGTACGCGGCAACCGGCGCGCTCACCACGTAGAGATCCCTCACCCGTGTCATCCCCTCCTCTTCCACCACCTCCTGCAGCGGGCCGCGGTCCACCACCGCCGTCTCCACGGGCAGCGGCGATGGCCAGAAAGACCACGCCAGAGCTGCCACGATGAGAAGCGCCGCGGCCACCTGGATCACCCGCTTGCGAGACACTTTCGCCATCACTCTCTCGTTTTCAGGACGCCGATGAGGTCGAGCCGGTCGAGCTGGCGGCGCACGAGGAGCGCCGACACCACCGCCGCGCCCAGCACCACCGCCGCCGCGCTTCCGAAGGTCTTCCTTGTGAGTATCACGGGGAAGTGAAACATGTCCGACTGGAGCGCGGCGACGGTCGCCTTGCTCAGCAACGCTCCGATCACGAAGCCCACGGGGATCGCAAGAAGAACCAGCAGCGCCATCTCGCCGAGCAGGATGTACGCGATCTCGCCGCGCCTGAAGCCCAGCACTCGCATGCTGGCGAGCTCGCGGTCGCGCTCGGAGAGCGCTATCCGCACGCTGTTGTAGACCACGCCGAACGCGATCACGCCGGCGAAGAGACTGAGGATGAAGGTGAAGAGGAGCATGGTGCGCGCGGTGGTCTCCATGAACGACGCGATCGCCCGCTCCTGCGACATCGCCCCCGCCACGCGCGGCCGCTCGCGCAACGCCGCGATCACCGCGCCGGTGTTCTGCCGCCCCACCATCAGGTACGCGCCGCTCGCCACGTCGCCGCGCCCCGCGAGACGGTTCGCGGCGGCAAGCGACATGTACGCGCCCATCCCCAGGTACTGCTCCGCCATTCCCGCCACCACCACCCGGCGCGTCCTCCGGCTCCCCTCCTGGAGCTCGACGCTCACCTCATCGCCCGGCACCACCGAGAGCAGCTCCGCCAGCCGCCGGCTCAGGAGGATCCCCTCGTCGGGGATCGGGATGGGACGCAACCGAGTGTCGAGCACGCGCCGGAGATACGCGCCCGAGGGGATTCCTTCCACGCTCGTGTCGCGCCAGCGGTGGCCGTGGCTGATGCGCACGGGGATCGACCTGAACGGCTCGGCGTACTCCACGCCCGGGAGCGCGTCGAGCTCGTGCAGCGCAGAGAGCTGGGTGGGCTCCACGAAGGAAAGGGTGACGTCTCCGCGAATCGCGACCTCGTACTCCGCGCGGACGATGTAGTTGAAGGTGTCGTTCCAGAAGAGGCCCGCCACGAGTATCGCGCAGGCGCTGGCGATCCCCACCACGGAGAGGAGCGCGCGCAGCGGACGCCGCTCGATGTTACGGAGGATGATGCGCGTCGGCTGGCCGAGGATGCGCGTGATCCCGTAGCGCTCGATGAAGCTCCGCCTGAAGGTGGCCGGCGCCGCCGGCCGCATCGCCTCCGCTGGCGGCACCCGAACCGCGCGACCCACCGAGCGCACCACTCCGGCCACCGACGCCACGGTCGTCACCAGCACCGCGACCACCACCACGCGAGGACGCAGCACGTAGTCGAGGTACGGGAAGCGGTAGTACTGCAGATACACGCCGCCCAGGGCGCGCCCGGCCCAGATTCCGAGGAGCGTGCCCGCCACCATCCCGGAGAGCGCGATGACCAGCACCAGCTTCACGTAGTGGAGCCCCACCTCGAGGTCGCGGTAGCCGAACGCCTTGAGCACCGCGATCTGCTCCCGCTGGAGTGCGACCAGCCGTGTCACCACGATGTTCAGCAGAAAGGCGGCGACACCCAGGAAGATCGCCGGGAGGATCGTCGCAATCGCGCGAAGCTGCTGGAACTCCTGCGTGATGAGCGAGTGCGACGGCTCCTCGCCGCGACCGTGCGCCTGGATCCCGCCGTAGCGCCCCAGCACGAGCTCCACGCGCTGCGCCACATCCTCCAACGTGGCGCCCGGAGCGAGCGTGAAGAGCAGGTCGTTGAAGGCGCCCTGCATGTCGTAGGCGGCCCCCAGCGCGGGACGGTTCATCCAGAGCGCGCCGTAGTGCTGCGGATCGGGGAAGAGTGTGCCGGGCTGGACGTGCATCAGGAGGGACGGGGCCATGGCCACTCCCACCACGCGCAGCGTCCGGCGCCGCCCCTTGATCACCGCGCCGATCTCCGCCCCCGGGTGGAAGCCGTGCGCATCCGCGAAGGCCACGTCCAGCACCACCTCATCTTCTTCGCCACGACCGGGGAGGCGCCCCTCGCGCACGAAGAGACGGTCGAGCAG
>DATCXR010000266.1:0-10565 GCA_036565685.1 Gemmatimonadaceae bacterium | reverse complement strand
CGCCGCGATTGCGCGCTCACGCGCTGCCTGCGGGTCGGAGCGCACCGCATCCATGGCGGCAGCGAGGGCGCGCGGATCGTCGGGCGGCACGAGCAGCACCTCGTCGTCGGGAAACATGGACGGTACGCCGCCCACTCGCGTCGCCACGATCGGCACTTCGGCGGCCGCTGCCTCGAGGAGCACTATGGGAACTCCCTCCGTTCTGGAGCTCAGCACGAGCATGTCGAAGGCGCCCAGGAGCGCGCCGGCGCCCGGCACGACGCCGAGCCAGCGCACGCGCTCGTCCACGCCGTGGCGCACCGCGCGCTCGCGCAGCGCCTGTTCGTCCGGCCCGCTCCCCACGATCGCTGCAGCCGGGAGCGGCTGCGAGAGGAGCGGGATCGCGTCGATGAACACGTCCGGCCCCTTCTCCGCGCTGAGCCGTCCCACCCAACCGATGGTGAGCTCGTCTTTCGGAAGCCCGAGACGCTCGCGCGCCGCGGCGCGCTCCACCACCGACGCGGCCCCGTCGAACGCGTTGGGGATGAGGTGAATGCGCGATCGGGGAACGCCGCGACGCTCGAGGCGCTGCACGATCGGCCCGGACACCGCTACCACCGCGTCGAAGTCGCGAAAGGCCCGCTCCTGGACCCACTCGTAGATCCGGTTCCGCATCCCGCCCCCCGTGAAGCCATGCACGGTGGAAACGATGGGTACACCGGCCGCGCGAGCGACGGCGCCGTCCACCACGTCGGACCGATAGCCGTGCGTGTGCACCACGTGCGGAGCGAGCTCCGCGCAGAGGCGCCGTATTTCCGCGCGCTCCCTCGAGTATGCGCGCGTGGGGAGCGTCATGCGCAACGTCTCGACGCCTTCCTTCTCGAGCGCATCGAGGAAGGGGTACATCCCGCCGGCGGGGTCTACCAGTGCGGCCACGTACACGCGGTGACCCATACGTACGTGTCCGCGCGCGAGCATCGTGACCACGCTCTCGAGCCCGCCCACCTGGGCCGGGGCGGTGACGTGGAGGATTGTCAGTGGCGAGGGCAGATTAGTCAAACCAGGGTGAAGTGGGAGTCGCGCAAGACCGGGGCGAACGGGGCTGAGCTCGCGTCGCCCCGGGCGCGGACAGGCACGGGTCATGCCCCCGCGCCCTCATTGCAACCCTCTACGCACGGACGATCGGCGTGCCGACGCTCCACCCCCGTTCGTCTTTCTGAACGGGCAGACGACGTTCCGCGCCCTGAAGATACGCGTCTTCGCCACATCCCGGACAGGAAGCCCGCACATTAGTACGCTAGTCGCCCCACCGCCGCCCACACCCACCAGCACGAGCAGCCAACCAGCCGCACGCGCGCTCGACCGCTCGCTCCTGGTCGGCATCGCGTGGACCGGAGGGATGAAGTGGGCGATCCAGCTCGTGAGCTGGGCGTCCACGGTCATCATCGCGCGGTTGCTGACGCCGTCGGACTACGGCCTCATGGGGATGGCCGCCGTGTACCTCGGGCTGGTCGCGCTCGTGAACGAGTTCGGTCTCACGGCGGCCATACTGCGCGGCCGCGACCTCGACGACTCGCAGATCGCGCAGATCGGCGGCTTCGGCATCGCGCTCGGAGCGGTTTTCTGCCTCGCCTCGGTGGGTGCTGCCATTCCCATAGCGCGCTTCTACGGCGAGCCCGCCGTGCGCGTGATCGTCACGGTACTCAGCCTCAACTTCATCTTCAGCTCGGCCAGCGTCCTCCCGCGTTCCCTCCTCGCGCGCGACCTGGACTTCAGACGGCTCGCCTGGATAGATGGCGCGACGAACATCGTGCAGATGACCTGCACCATCGTGCTCGCCTTCCTCGGCTTTCGCTACATGGCGCTCGTGCTGGGAAGCCTCGTTGGCCGCATCGCTGGTGCCGTACTGGCCAACATCGCCAGGCCGCACCGGGTCGCGATACCGCGTCAGCTCCGCTCGATATCCGAGTCGATGCTCGTGGGCTGGCACGTGGTAGTAGGGAGAATTTCTTGGTATACATACCAAAATGCCGACTTCGCCATCGTCGGCCGGGTGCTCGGTAAGGTCGCGCTGGGCGCGTACACCATCGGTTGGGAGATCGCAACGCTCCCCGTGGAGCGGGTGAGCGCGCTCGTGGGGCAGGTCACTCCCGGGGTCTTCTCCACCGTGCAGGCCGATCGGCCGGCGCTCAGGCGCTACTACCTGGCCGTCGTGGAAGGGCTGGCCTTCATAACCTTCCCGGGAGCGGTCGGCATATCGCTCACCGCGCCGCTTCTCGTGCCCGTCCTGCTCGGCGACAAGTGGGCCGCGGCGGTACTCCCCCTCCAGCTCCTCGCCTTCTACGCGGGGCTCCGCTCGATAGACACGGTCACACCGCAGGTCCTCATCTACACCGGACATTCGCGACAGAGCATGTGGTACACCGTGCTCGCCGCGATCGTGCTTCCGCTCCTCTTCCTCTTCGGAGCGCGGTGGGGCGCGGCGGGCGTGGCGTTCGTGTGGATCGTGGCGTATCCGCTGGTGGTTTCACCGATCTACCGGCTGGTCTTCCGGATACTCGACCTCTCGCCGCGCGCCTACCTGCGCGCTCTCTGGCCGGCGGCGAGCGGGACCGCGCTGATGACCATGGCGGTGCTCGCCGCGAGGTACTGGCTCCCTGACGGACTGGACATGCGCGTCAGGCTGGTGAGCGAGGTCACGCTTGGCGCAGCCACCTACGCGATCGCGATGCTGGCGTTCCACCGCAAGCGTATCCTCGCGGCGATCGCTCCCCTCCGCGGCACGAAGCACTGACGCACTCCAGCGGGCTCGCAGTTGCCACTCCCACGTGACGTGATGGGGGTGGTGGCAACCAACCTGCAATATGGCAACGAGCGCCGCGCGCGATTATGTTCGCGGCTTGCCCGAAGCCGGACCCGTGATTTGACCATGATAGAGACCTCCGAGGACCCAGCGTCAGCGACTCTGAACGATCCAGGGAGCGCCGCCAGCACCGCCAGCGCCGATGTGGAAGTGGCCGCGCCGGTGCGTGGTCCCATCCATCCGGGGGTGGGGGTGCTCTCCGTAGCGAAGGAGCGTTACTCGCCACAATGGCTCTCGCGGCAACAGGTGCTCACCCGCCTGGCACGCTACTACCAGGTGCTCTGGATGAATCCGGCGACCGAGTGGCGGAGGGCTCTCCGCGGGGGCCGCCTCGCCGAGCAGGAGACGCATATCGAAGGGTTGCCGGACTCCTTCACGGTGTACGATCCGCCGGCCTGGCTTCCGATCGTCTACAAGCCTTCGTGGCTCGGGAAATTTCTCGCGCGGCAGCGCTTCCGTGCCGCGGTAGCCGCGCTCCGCCGGCGAGGCTGCCGCCGCATAGTTCTCTACGTCTGGCACATCGATCTCGCCGACGCGGTGGAGCTCTCCCAGCACGACGTCAGCTGCTACCACATCTACGACGAGTACTCGGACGCCGAGGTGGAGACGCCGCTCGACGCGAGAGAGGAGCGGCTCATCCGTTCGGTGGATCAGGTGATCACCGTTTCGCCCACGATGTTCGAGCGCAAGGGTCGTATCAACCCGAATACGCTGCAGGTGACCAACGGCGTCACTTACGAGGCGTTCGCGCGCCGCGGCATGGTGCCGGCGGATCTCGCGAACATCCCGCGCCCCATACTGGGCTATTCGGGCTACATCAAGAAGCAGCTCGATTGGCAGCTCCTCCTGGCGCTCGCTACTCGACACCCGGAGTGGTCTTTCGTTTTCGTGGGAGAGAAGCGGCCGCACGCGGAGATCCGGGAGATTCTGGGTCGGATGGCGGCGCTACCGAACGTGCACTTTCTGGGAGGCAAGCCCTCCACCGAGCTCGCGCGCTACCCGCAGCACTTCGATGTCTGCCTCATGCCCTACCGCATGAACGACTACAGCAAGTACATCTTTCCCCTGAAGCTGTACGAGTATCTTGCGGGCGGTCGTCCCGCGGTGAGCATGCCCCTTCCCGCGCTCGCCGGATTCGGCGATCTCGTTCCGGTGGCCACCAGCGTGGACGAGTGGGAGAGGACCATCGAGCGGCTGCTCGAGCCGGGCAACGACACACCGGCACGGAGCAAGTTGCGTCAGGCGGAGGCGAGGCGGCACGATTGGGACGTGATAGTGGACGAGATAGCCCGCTCGCTGGCCGAGCGGCTCGAGCTCCCGGAACGACGGTCATGACGCCCCGGCCGCTCTTCGAGCATCCCGGAGCGGCGCGGAGCGCGCGCAGACTTCTTCTCATCAGCTACCACTTCCCGCCCGACACCACGATCGGCGCGCGGAGGTGGGAGAAGCTCTCGCATTTCGTGGCCGAGCGTGACTGGGGTCTGGATGTGATCACCTGCGCGGAGCCCGGCGCCGATCTCTCGCGCCTCGAGCTTCTCCCGGAAGACACGCGCGTCTACGCTCTCCCCCCGCAGTACATGCGCACCGCCGAATGGCTCGAGCTCCAGGTGTGGCGGGCGTATCGCATGATCCTTCCAGCCCCTGGTGCGACCAGCACCAGCGAGAGCGAAAACGGGGAGGGTGACGACGCGCCGGTTGCCCAGGCATCGACAGCTCCGGCGCGCGATGGCGCTCCGCGCGACCATCCCGATACCTTATCGCGACACGACATCCGCTGGTGGCCGCCCACCCCGCGCAAGATGCTGCGGAGCTACTGGGTGTGGCACGACCTGGCCCGCGACGCGAGATGGGCGGAAGATGCGGTGCGGCTGGCGGAGCAGATCTTCGAGCCCGCCGTGCACTTCGCGGTGGTGACGTCGGGCCCTCCGCACATGACTCACGAGACGGGTCGCCTGCTGTCGCGACGCCGCGGACTCCCCTTCGTCATGGACATGCGCGACCCGTGGAGCCTCAACGAGCGCATACCCGAGCGCTGGGCGAGCCCCATCTGGTTGCGCAGGACGGCACGCCACGAGAGGGAGATGGTGAGTCAGGCGGCGCTCGTCGTGGCGAATACCGCGCCCGCACGCGATGCGCTCGCGCGCGCCTATCCGGACGCGAGCGACCGGATCATCGCCGTGATGAACGGCTCCGACGACGATCCGCTCCCGCCGCAGCGGCGCGGCGGCCGCTTCACGATAGGCTATGCCGGCACGGTGTACGATTACGGCGACCCGCAGAGTCTCTTCCGCGCCGCCGCGCGCGTGATTCGCGACCTCGCCCTCACGCCCGAGAGCTTCGGGATGGATTTCATCGGCAACTTCAACGATGGCGCCGATCAGGCGCTGCTCGACACGGCGCGCGCCGAGGGTGTGGAGGACTTCATATCTATCGGGCCAAACAGGTCGCATGAGGGCGCGATGGAGTTTCTCTCGCAGGCCACCATGCTGGTGACTTTCCCGGGGTGGAACAGCGTGGCGATCCCGGGGAAAGTGTTCGAGTGCGTGCGCTTCGACGCGTGGCTTCTCGCGCTTTCCGAAGCGGGGAGCGCCACCGATCTGCTCCTTCGCGGTACCGACGCCGACGTGGTTCCGCGCAACGACATCGAAGGGATCGCGCGCGTCATAGCGAGCCGTTACCAGGCGCACCAGCGCGGCGAGGAGGCCACTCACATCGCGCGCGACGAGCGCTTCAGCCGGCGCCTCCAGGCACGAATTCTCCTCGATGCGCTGGCGCGTCTGGCGCCGGCGAGCGAGATACAGCCTCCCCGCGATAAAGACGTTCGTACGCCTCGCACATCGTACTCACGCTGAAGTCGCGGAGCGCGCGCTCGCGCGCCGCCTCGCCCATGGTGACCCGCGCACTCGGGTCGCGCAGGAGTCCAGCCAGCCCCTCCGCCAGCGACGCCGGCTCACCCGGCGGCACCAGTATCGCCTCTCGCCCCGCCGCGGCAACCTCGGGAACGCCGCCCACATCGCTCACCACCACCGGCAGCCCGGCCGCCATCGCTTCCACGAGAGCGAGCGGCAACCCTTCCGAGAGCGAGGGCATCACGAAGATGTCGGCCGCCGCGAGGATGTCCGGCACATCGCTGCGAAAGCCGAGCAGGGTCACGCGTTCCGCGATCCCCTCCTCTCTGGCAAGCGCGCGAAGGCCCTCCGCCTCTTCGCCACGCCCGGCGATCGCCAGCCGCCACGATACGTTGGCGATCTCTCCCGAGCGAAGCAGCCCGCCCAGCGCCCGCAGCAGAACGGCGTGTCCTTTCACCGGGTAGAGATTGCCCACCGCAACTAGCAGGAGGTCGTTGGTCGAGAGCCCCAGCTCGTTGCGGAGCGACGAACGGTTCCCATTCCGGAACGGGATTCCGTTGTGCACCACCTTCACCTCTTCCTTGGGGAGACGCAGCGTCGCGCGGAGGTCGCGTGCCGTGGCTTCCGATACCGCCACCAGCGCCGCGCTCCTGCGCACCGCCCAGCCCAGCGCCCATCGCCTGCGGCGACGCTCCGCGTAGTAGCGCCCACCGTGCATCGTGATGATGTGGCGACTCCCGGCGCGGCGTGCCGCGACCGCGCCGTAGACCCCCATTCCGAACTCGTGGCTATGCGCCACCTGGATCCTGTGCGAGCGGAGGATGTCGGTGATCTGGCGGGCGCAGGCCGGGTCGAGCGCGCGACGCAGCACGTAGCTCTCCGGCGCGAAGCCGCGCTCGCGGAACCGCGCCGCCAGCCACCCGGACTTGTCCGCGGGGCCGAGCGGGAGCACCTCGTGACCGCGCCGCCGCAGCTCCTCCCCCAGATTCAGCAGCATCGTCTCCGCTCCCCCGGGTCCGTCCGACTCCAGGAGGAGCGCTACGCGCAGAGGGGCTTCGGGAAGGATCAGAGGTGGAACCATTGCACGCTCTCGCGGAAGAATGGTCGGGGATCGTCGAGCCGAAGGATCTCCTCGCAATCCCGACCGAAGTGGATGGTGAAGAAATCGCGCAGTGCGCGCCACCGTCCGGGCGCTTCGGGCGGGAGCGACAGCTCCGCGCGCGAGCGCCTGAGGCGCGCGATCAGGTGGTCCACGTCTCCCCACCACCAGCGGCTGCGGACGCCCGCGGTGTACGCATTCACAGGCTCGGCCGGCTCTCCTGTAGCCGCCGACAGGAGCAGCACGGGGAAGTCCACGCCCGCATCGACGGCGAGTTGCAGCGATCCCCAGAAGCGACCGTTCACCTCCATGAGGTATGGCGTACCCGTGCGCTCGTCCACCTTGTATTCCACCATGGCGACTCCGCACCACCCGAAGTGCTCGAGCAGAGCACGGGAGCGCTCCACGAGCGCAGGGTCGGCGACGACGCTCTCGCGGTAGACGCTCACACCTCCCGAGGGCGGCTTCTCGCGGATCCTTCTGTGCGCGAAGGTTGCGAGCGTGCGTCCCTCCCAGAGGAGGAGGAAGATGCCGATCCCGGGGCCCTCGATCCGTTGCTGGATGAGCAGAGGAAAGGCCGCCTCGCCGGCTTCGGCGAGCTCCGCGAGCGCGCTCGCCATCTGCTCGGCGTTGGCGGCGTGCCGCACGGTGAGCTTGGTGCGCGTTCTCGTGGCGTTGTCCGCGCTCTCGCCGCTGCCATCACGCCTGCTCCGCGCATCGCCTTCGCCCACCGAGCGTGACGGCTTGAGCACCACCGGATACCGTATGGCAGCGGGATCGAGCGAACGCGCTTCGGCCGCGGTTTCCACCCTGATCTGCTCCGGGATCGCGATTCCCATGCGCGGAGCGGCGGAGAGAAGCTCCGCCTTGTCGCAGATGCGCTTGAAGGTGGCCTCATCCGGGAACGGGAGTACGACCCCACCGAGTTGTCCGCGCACGGGGAGGAGCGCGAGAAGCGCCGCTTCACTCACGGGGATGAGCACGTCGATCTTCCAGCGATCGATCAGCTCCATCACGTCATTCGCAAACTGCTCGCCGCCGCGCAGCGCTTCGGCGACGCGCGCCTCGCCCCGCGAGTAGCGCGATGCCCCCGCCAGCGAGCGACCGCTCGCCGAGCAGACGAACACGGCGTGGCCCGCACGTCCCAGCGAGCGCACCAGGGCGAGCGCGGAACGCTGCTCACCATCGGTGACGAGTATCTTGCGCGAGCGCATCAACCCAGCAGACCGCTGCAGCGCAGCCGGAAGCCTGCGTTCGAGAGCCCCGAGGGCACGTTGAGACGAGGGATGGCGTAGCGGTTCGTCTCTCCCTCGCGGAGCCAGCCGCCTTCAATGCGCAGCGCGGCGCGATACCCCGCTGCCGCCGCGGCGCGCTCGACGGCGGGCGAGTAGTGGCCGTAAGGGTAGGAGATGTAGGGGAGCGCGCCGGCAAATCGCTCGCGGAGCCAGGCGAGCGGGCGCGCCAGCTCATCCTCCAGCTCCGAGGGAGAGAGCGCAGCCAGGTTGGGATGACTCCACGTATGAGACGCCAGCGCGATCCCCGGCTGTCCGGCCGCGCGGCGGAGCTCCGCCTCCGAAGCACCGCGAGCGTACGCGGGAATATGAGAAGTGTCGCTGCAACCGTGCTCGGCGAGGATCGCGCTCCCCCTCCCCGCCATCCGCAGCAGCGCATCGTCTCGTACTTCGGGCGGGAGTCCCGGCATTCCGCCGGGCGTGAGCGCGTCCCACCAGAAAACGCCGTCATCGAGAAGCGCAGGCGGGACGAAGATCGTGGCCGGCAGGCCGCGGCTCGTCAGCTCCTCCACCCCCGCAGTCACCGCGCCCCTGTACGCGTCATCGAAGGTGATGGCCACCCGCGGCCGTCCGCCTCCCGTGGCGCTTCCGGAGAGGGCCGAGTCCAGTGACACGACATCCGCCATCTCCAGCAGCGCGTCGAGCTGCGCGGCGAAGGTCGCGCGAGGCAGGTGGAGCGAGCTGTCGCCCACCACGCACCCGCCATCGGGCACCACATTGTGGTACGCGAGGATGAGCGTGTCTGAGCGGCGGAGACGGCTGGATATACTCGGGAGGCCGCTCCGGAGGAGCCCCTGTTCGACGGCCGTCTTCAGCAGTTGCCGTGCTGGCATGGCGATCGAAAGTAGCGGCTGCCGGCGCGCTCTCCGAGCCGGGTAACGCTCGAGCGCTGGCTCACGCGCCCGGCGCGACCGCGGAGCGCGCCGGCGCGGCGGGCACCACCCGCATCATGGGCGCCGCCGCCCGGGACGATGCGAGCGCGAAGAAGGCATCGCGGCGCAACCGCAGCATCTTCGTGAGACCGATGACCAGCCCGAGGAGGAAGTAGAGGTACGAGAAGTACTCGGCCGACACGAATATTCCCGCTACCGCGAAGCCGAAGAGCGAGCCGATGAGCATCTGCGAGAGCGCCGTCTCCCGCCCCGTTATTCCCGGACCGTAGATGCCGCCCGGCCGGATCTTCCGGAGCGCAGCGAACGAGGCCACGAAGAACCCGACGAATACCAGTAGACCGGGGATCCCGAGCTCCGCGGCAGTCTCGAGAAACGAGTTGTGCGCCACCGACCACTTGAAGCCCCGCCCCGCACTGGCGCGCTGCTGGCCGATCTCGGAGATCGTCCCTTCGGCTATGGGATAGGCGCCCACTCCGAGTCCGAACACGGGGTTCTGCTCCACGTAGCCGAGCCCCCGGGTCCACACGGCCTTCCTCCCCTGCGGGTCGGTCCAGTTGTAGTCGGCCGTGGGGTGGAGGATAGTGCTCATCTGCTTCCAGTACTTGTCGGAGCCGATGAGAACGGCGAGGAGGATGCCGGCTACCGCCACGAAGAGGCGCGTGGTGCTCGGTATCGCCCGATAGCGCAGGAGGATGTACAGCATGACGGCGATCATGCCGATGAAGCCGCCGCGCGAGCCGCTCTTCACGAGCGCGAGCATGATGAGCCCGAGCGCGAGGAGACCCATCGCGCGCCGGAACCCCTTTCGCCCGAACTTGATGAGATAGACGGCAAACGGAAGAGTTGCCACCATGACGAGCGCGAAGTCGTTCGCGTCGTAGTAAACCAGCCCTCCCAGGCGTCCATCGGCACCGACGCGGAAGAAAAGGTTCACCATCATGGCGTAGAACAGGCCGCCGTAGAGATTCGTCCTCGCGTAGAACTCGACGTCGCTCACGCTGCGAATGCTCGCGGCGGTCACTCCGAGCAGGAGCAGGTTCGAGAGGTAGGTCTTGAGGGCGAAGGTGAGACTGTGTCCCGGCCAGAGGCTCGTTGGCACCCCGATGAGCATGATCCCCATGAGGGCCACCGTCAGGTAGACGATAGAGCCGCGGATCTGACCCGGCCGGCGCCACGGGTGACGATTGGTGATGTAGAGAATGCCGGCGATCCCGAGCCCCAGGAGCGGGAGCTGCAGCTTCCCGAGGATCGGGAAGGCGTCCTGCACGCGCCAAACGTACGCGAACAGGAGCAGCCCCACGGAATACATGAGGGCATCGGGCTTCTGTGTGGGGAGCTCGGCCGCGATAGCGGCCGGCGCCGGTGCAGCGGCCCTGGTGGGCGGCGCCGCCTGGGCGCCAGCCCATGGATTACCGGCTGGACGGACCGGCCAGGGCCGCGGGCTTGAGGTCATCTGGTGGAAATTGGGGTTGCGCGCGGGTGCCTCCGGTTGGACGCCGGACGCACCTGAAGTTGCCAGAGGGAGGACTTTGCGAATACGGTGCCATTATACAACGTCGGACGAGACGGGGTCAGGTCTATAATGTCGAG
>DATCXR010000234.1:0-17595 GCA_036565685.1 Gemmatimonadaceae bacterium | reverse complement strand
GAGGAGCGAGGCTGCCAGCGGAGCCAGTGGTCCTCGAATCGCGGCACGGCGGCGCTCCAGTGCCTCGGGCGAGATGAGGACGCTCATCGCAAAGCCACCTCGCGTTCACTCTCTTCGGCACTTCCTCCCGCACTCCAGTCGTGCAGCGTCACGAGCTCTCCGCGCAGATCCATACGCACGCCTTGCAGGCGACGCGAGAGCCCCTGCACCCCGCGCGAGTGATAAACCCACACGGCCGGTACCTGGCTGGCGAGCTCGCGCTGTACCACGCGCCAGGCGTCGCTGGCAGCGGCGCCGTCCGGCGCGACGCGCGCGCTCTCGAGAAGGGAGTCCAGGCGCGGCGTGTGGTAGGCGCCATAATCGAGAGCGCCGCCAGCGAGTCGCGAGTCGTACATCGCGGAGATGTAGGCGAGGGAGACGTCGCCGACGATACCGGTGAAGAGTGCATCGAAGCGCTTGGGCTGCGATCGTGCCTCCGCCAGGAAGGATGCCATCTCGCGCTGGCGGATCTCCATGCGAATCCCGATCGCGGCGAGGTCGGCCTGGATGAGTTGCTCCACCGCGTTCCCCGCGCTACCCACGGTGAGCAGATCGAATCGGAGCTGTCGTCCGCCGCGCTCGCGCAATCCGCTCGCGCCGCGCCGCCAGCCAGCCGCGTCGAGGAGAGAGTCAGCGAGTGCGGTATCGAGAACGGGCCGCTCCGGCATGGCGTACGGGTGGCCGGCCGGGAGCGGGCCAGCCGCGGGCGTCGCGTAGCCGGCGAGCGCGGCATCGATGAGGCGGCGGCGGTCGATGGCCACCCCGATGGCACGACGTACGCGCACGTCGTCGAAGGGAGGGCGCGCCGTGTTGAAGATGATCGCGCTGGACGAGAGCGTCGGGTAGTCGAGCACTCGCAGCGACGCGTCCCTGGCCACGAGCTGGGCCATGGTGGGCGAGATGCCTGCCACATCGAGCTCGCCGCTCACCAGACCGGCGAACTTGGTGGCCGCTTCGTCTACCACCGCGACCACGATGCGTTGGAGCGTGGGTGGTCCACCCAGCTCCCTCGGAAAATTCTGGTTCCGCTCGAATACCCAGCGCTGGCGGGGCCGCCTCTCCACGAAGCGGAAGGGACCGTTCCCAACGGGGTTCATGTTGAACGACGCCTCGCGCATCCGCTCGCGCGGCACGTCGCGCAGAAGATGTTCCGGCGCGACTGGAAGCTCGCAGAGCACGAGCGGGAAGTGCGTGGCCGGACGCGAGAATCGTATCACCACCGTGTTGTCATCGGTGGCTGTCACCGACTCGATTCCCGCGAGATCGGCATAGCGCGGGTAGCCGGTGGCCGGGTCGCGCGCGGCATCGAGGGTGAACGCCACGTCACGCGCGGTGGTGGGGACGCCATCGTGCCAGCGGAGACCCGAGGCGAGGTCGAAGGTGAGCCGGGTGCTGTCGGTCGACCAACGCCAGCTCCGCGCGTAGTACGGCACGGGGTCGAGCGAGTCGCCATAGCGGGCGAGGGTGACGTAGAGCGCATAGCGCTGAATCTGGAGCGCGAGAGGGTGAACGGTGACCAGCGGGTTCGCCGACTCGAGATCGGCGCCCGAAGCGTAGACCACCGTCCCGGCCGGGCGCGCTTCCACGGCGGCACATCCGGCTCCGCCGACCAGCATCGCGCACGCCGCCAACGCGCGCGCGGTTGACGCGAGCCGTTTCCACTGCATCATCAATCGATGCGACAAGTGCTGAGGCGTGTGCTCGATGCCGTTATTCTTCTGTGGATCGTCCTCACGCTCACCTTCCTCCTCCTCCGCGCGGCGCCGGGTGACCCGACCGCGCTCCTCATCCCGCCCTCGGCCAGCGCGGCCGACGCGGCGCGCGTCCGGACGCGATTGGGGCTGGATCGTCCGCTAGTGGTACAATATGCGCGCTGGGCTGGCGGCGTGCTGAGGGGCGATCTGGGAGAGAGCTTCGCGCGGCACGAGCCCGTGACGCGCCTGCTGACCCAGGCGCTCCCCATTTCGCTGTTCCTTGGCGTCGTGTCGCTCATCTTTACCTTCGTGGTGGGGATCGTTGTCGGTACGGTTCAGGCGGCGCGACGTGACCGGAGCTCCGATACGGCGCTCACCGTGATCTCGACCAGCATCTACGCGGCGCCGAGCTACTGGCTGGCGCTGGCGCTCGTAGCGGTGTTCACGTACGGAGCGGCGCGGTGGGGCTTCCCCGCGGCGCTGCGCCTGCCCGCCTTCGGGATGCGCGACCCGGCGGGGATCGAGCGCGGCGGTTGGAGCACCTTCGCCGACCTCGCGCGCCACTCCGTGCTGCCGGTGCTCACGCTCACGTTGATCGGTGCGGCGGGCATCGCGCGCTACACGAGAACCATCGTAGCCGATCTCCTCGGACTGGACTTCGTGCGCACCGCGCGGGCGAAGGGTGTGGTGTCTCGCAAGGTGTACGCGCGACACGTGCTCGCCAACGCGCTCCCTCCGCTCGTGGTGCTCTTCGCGCTGGCGCTTCCGGGCGTGCTGGCCGGCTCGGTGTTCGTCGAGACCGTGTTCGCGTGGCCGGGTATGGGGCAGCTGATGGTGACGTCCATCCTTCAGCGCGACTACCCGGTGGTGATGGGAGCGGCTGCGCTCTACGCCGCACTCGTGATCCTCGCGAATCTCGCCGGCGATCTGGCGCTCCCGGCGCTCGATCCGCGTCGCCGCGCGTGAGGTTCCCCTCGCCTGGCAAGGGGTGGCGCGAGCGTTTCGCGACCGTGACGCTCGGCGCGCTGCTGCTCGGCGCGATACTCGTGCCCGTGCTGGCGCCGAGCGACCCGCGGGCCATAGGCGATGTGATCGCGCTGCGCCTCCTCCCTCCTCTGTCGATCGATACCACGGGTCATCTGCACATCCTCGGCACCGATGCCTTCGGGCGCGACATCTTCGCGCGGATGATGCTTGCCGCGCGGGTGTCGCTCGCGGTGGGAGTGGCGGGCTCCGTGCTCGCCGGTCTCGTGGGAATAGTGGTGGGAGCATCGGCCGCCTGGCTGGGTGGGGCTACGGACCGGGTGGCCATGGGCGTGAGCGACGCTCTACTCGCGATTCCGCGGCTCGTACTCCTGCTGGTATGCGCGTCGCTCTGGCCGCCGGGGGTGACTATGGTGATCGTGGTCCTCATGGCGACGGGGTGGATGGGGGTCGCGCGGCTGGTGCGCGCCGAGGCGCTCGGTGTGGGGAAGCGTCCTTTCGTGGAGGCGGCGCGCGCGCTGGGCGGCTCGCCCGGGCGAATACTCTGGCGCCATGTGATACCCAACGCTCTCGGTCCGGCCGTGGTGGCGATCACGCTCGGTGTTGGGAGCGCGATCCTGCTGGAGAGCGGCCTCTCATTCCTGGGGCTGGGGATTCAGCCGCCGCGGCCGAGCTGGGGGAACATGATCTCCGACGGTCGCGAGACGATCGTGATGGCACCCTGGGTGGCACTTGCACCGGGGCTCGCGCTGATCGTAACGGTGCTGGCGTGCACGCTGCTCGGCGACGCGCTCCGCGACAGACTCGCGGGCGAAGAAGTGCTCACCATAAGGGGGCGAAGCTAGCGGCGAGACCATAAAAAAACGGGAGGTGGCTTCCACGAAGGAAGCCACCTCCCGCCTGCGACAGCGTGCCGTCGCTCTACGTCTAGAGCCCTACTTGTCCCACCAGAGCGGATCGTTCAACGAAGCGCCACCCTGGTTGGAGATCGCCTGCGAGAGGTTGGCACCGTTGAGCGCCTGCTCCACCGACGGGTACGGGAGGCGGACGGGGATGACCCCGCCGTTCACCGCGTCCGGACCGGCCTGCAACACCGGATAGCCGGTGCGCCGCCACTCGGTGTAAGCCTCCGGCCCGTTGCCGTAGAGCGCGATCCACTTCTGGAGCGCGATCTGCCGCAGGCCAGCGGCGCCGCCGGCGTACGCCATCGAGGGGTATGCGAGGTAATCGATGATGTCGAGCTCCGGGACGCCGTTCCACTCGAGGTTCGCTCTGATCGCGGCCTTGTACAGCTCACCGGCGTCCGCCGCGATCCAGCCGCGCTCGGCCGCTTCGGCCTCGAGGAAGAGCACCTCGGCGTACGACATGATCACGGCCGGCGTGGTGGCCGAGGTGAAGGGCTCACCGATGCGCGAGACCGAGTCGTGGCGGAACGGGACGTCGTCGTAGCCGTTCGGCGCTCCGGCGTACGTACCGTACACGTTGGCCTTCGCGTAGAGCGGAAGACGCGGATCGAAGAGCGCCTTCAGAGTGTCTACCATCGTCGCACTGATGGCATGGTCGTCCCGGTCCCGTTCGTAGGCGAAGATCGGGTAGTCCCAGGTACCGTCGCCGACGTAGTTCAGCTGCGCGTTGTCGTCGTTGCTCGTGAAGCCACCGGCGGCGTACGCGGCGGCGAACTCCGTCTTCGCCCTGTCCGCGTCCACCTGGGAGAGGTGCATCGCCAGGCGCATGCGGAGTGAGTTCGCGAACTGCGCCCAGTGCGTGAGGTCACCGCCGTAAATCAGGTCGCCATCCTCGATGACGGTGCCGGAGGGGTCCATCATCCCGGGAGCGGCCGCGAGATCGGCCAGCATCGAGTTGTAGATGGACTGCTGAGAATCGAAGACCGGTGTGGTGGTGCCGCCCTCCTCCATACCGCGAAGCGCCTCGGTGTACGGCACGTCTCCCCAGAGGTCGGTCACGATGCTCATCGTCCACGCCTGGAGAACCTTGCCGACCGCAGCGACGTTGGGCCGGTTCTCTTCCTCTCCCTGCTCCACGATCTGGTGCAGATCCTCGAGCGGGCCGGAATAGTACGCATTCCAGATTCCCTGGATCTTGGAATCGCTGATGTCGTACGAGTCCTCCGTACTGTACTGGCTCTCGGCGTAGTGCTGCGCCCAGAGTGCAGTGACATCCATGTGCAGGTTGGTGCCCAGCGTGAGACCCACCGCGCCAGTGATGGCGTTCGGAAGGAGGTATCTGGCGTCCACTTTCGTGGGCGCGTTGGGGTTGTCGTTCACCCCCGTGAGGCCGTTGTCGCAACCGCCCATCGCTATCAGCACGATGGCGGCCGCGGCCCCGTATATGATCGATCGTCTCATCGAGATCTCTGGATTCGAGTGATTGGGCATCGCTGTCACGGGGTCACGGAGATACTGAAACCGAAGCTTCTCGGCGTCGGCACCTGGCCGTATTCCAGACCCTGGACGTTGCTCGCATCGAAGGCGGTCTCCGGATCGATGTTCGGCACGTTGTCGTGCATCCAGAGATTGCGTCCGATGAGCGCTACCGTGGCGTTGGAGACGTTGAGACGGTTCGTGAGCGACTGCGGGAGGACGTAGCTGAGCGTGACCTCGCGCAGCTTCACGAAGCTCGCGTCGTACACGTACTCCTCGTTGATCGGCTGGATCTGGCGGTGATAGATCTGTGCCAGCACCACGATGTCGTTCGGAACCGTGTCAGTGCCCACGACCTTGACACCGGGGACGACGAATCCCTGATCCCATGAGGTCTCGCGTCCGCGCAGGCTCTCGATGAGAGTCCCGGCCTTGCGTCCGTAGCTGTTCGTCACCGAGTAGATCTTGCCACCCTGCTTGGTATCGAGCAGCACGCTGAGCGAGGCACCTTTGTAGCGGAAGGTGTTGCGCAGACCGCCCGTCCAGTCGGGAGTGTAGTGGCCCAGGTACGACGGCTCGCTCGACCGGAGCGGTACGCCGTTAGCTCCCACCACGATGTTTCCGTTTCCATCGCGGACGTACGTGGACCCGTACATGGCGCCGTACGACTGGCCCTTGTGCGCCTCCACTCTCAGTCCGTAATAGGTACCCAGCACCAGGGTCTCGGCGTCGCCGGCCAGCGCGACCACTTCGTTGTCGTTCTTGCCGTAGTTGGCGACTATGTTCCACTCGAAGCCGTTGGCGAGCCGCACTGGAGTGACGTCGGCCATGAGCTCGATGCCCTTGTTCACGACCTTGCCGGCGTTGACGACCTTGGAGGTGTAGCCGCTGGTGGCCGATACCTGAACGGGCAGGATCTGGTTCGTGGTCGACTTGTTGTAGTAGGTCGCGTCGAGCCCAAGTCGATTGTCGAAGAAGCGCAGCTCCGCGCCCGCCTCCCAGGCGTTGGTCAGCTCCGGCTTGAGCGCCGTGTTGGCGATCGTGTTGCCCGCGCCGAACATTGGCACGCCGGCGAAGGGGAGGTCCGAGCCGTACACCGATGTGAGCTGGTACGGATCGGCGTCGTTACCGACGCGCGTCCAGCCCGCGCGCAGCTTCCCGTAGCTCAGGAACTGCCCGGGGCCGCCGATGCCCAGCGCGTCGCTGAAGACGAAGCTCCCCGACAGCGACGGGTAGAAGTACGAGCGGTTGTTCGCCGGGAGAGTAGACGACCAGTCGTTGCGACCGGTGGCCTGGAGGAAAGCCCAGTCTCTGTAACCGACGCGTGCCAGCCCGTAGAGACTGTTCATCTTGGTACGGGTGGTGTAGTCGCCGAGGTAGGGAGTGACCGCCGCGTTGTCGAGGTCGTAGACGTACGGAACGACCAGGTCGTAGACGGTGGCGCTCTCGCTCTCGCCGAGCGTCTCCCTGCGGTTGCCACCTACGCTGGCCTCGAGACTGAAGTCCGATGTCAGAGGGCGGTTCGCCGTGAGCATGAAGTCCGTGTTGGTCTCGCGCCGAACGATGTCGACCGTCGAGAACCCGCCGTTCGCGTAGTAGTCGCTGGTGAGCGGGCCGGGCGCGATCATCCTCTTTCGTCCGTTGCGCGACCAGTCGGTGCCCGAACGAAGCGTACCTGTGAGCCAGTCGGTGAAGTCGAAAGTCACCGATGCGTTCCCGATCACGCGGTCGGTGCGATCGGCGTCGCCGTTCTCCAGCGCGATCCAGTACGGGTTGTTGTGGTAGCTATGGTTCCAGTTGCGCATGGTGCCGTCGGGATTCTTGTAGTCCCGAAGCTGCTTCATATCCACCTGACGTCCGAACCACACGAACTGCAGCATGAAGTTGTCGCCGTCGTAACCCTGCGCGGGGCGGCCCTCGCCGTCGCCCTGGATGTACTGGGCGTACGCGTTGGCGTGCAGCCGATCGCTGAGATCGAGGCCGCCGTTCACCGCCGCCGTGGTGCGGTCGATCTTGAAGCCGGGGTACATCCCCTTCTGGTTCAGATTGGAGATCGACAGGCGAACGTTCGCGTTGTCGCTCGCCTTGGAGAAGGAGGCGTTGGTGCGGGTGGTGCGTCCGGTCTCGAAGAAGTTGCGGACGTTGTCCGGGTGGCTCACCCACGGCGCGGGCTGTCCGTTGCTGAACCACTGAGGAATCATGAGTCCCGCATCAAGGCGCGGTCCCCAGCTCTCGTCACGGTCATCCTGAATGCCGCCGCCATTACCGTCCACGTACTCGAAGTTTCCGCTGTATCCCTGGCCGTACAGGTTCTGGTATGTGGGGAGCTTCAGCGGGGTCTCGAAAGTGTTGCTGACGCTGGCGGTGATTCCCATGCCCGAGCTGCTGCGGCCATCCTTGGTGGTGATGAGGATGACACCGTTCGCGGCGCGCGAGCCGTACAGCGCGGCGGCGTTGGGACCCTTGAGCACCGACACCGACTTGATGTCTGCCGGGTTGATGTCCTGGATCGCGTTGCCGTAATCGATATCGCCGTAACGGTTGCCGTTGGTGGATGAGTTGTTCACCGGGATCCCGTCCACCACGAAGAGCGGCTGGTTGTTGCCGGTGAGCGACGAAGCCCCACGGATCACGATGCGCGACGATCCGCCCTCCGTCCCCGAGTTGGTGATCGTCACGCCCGATGCGTTGCCGGAGAGTGCATCCACCAGGTTCGTGGCGCCGGACTTGGAGATCTCGGTACCATCCAGCTCCTGGACCGAGTTAGTGACGGCTCGCTTCTGCTGCTCCATGCCGAGCGCCGTGACGACCACGGCGTCGAGCTGCGAGGCGCTGGAGCTGAGGCGGAAGTCCACGCTGGCCACGCCGCCTGCGGTCACGTTCACCGCGACCTCCTGCGTGCCATAGCCGATGCGCCGCGCACGCACGGTGTGCTGCCCTTCGGGTACTCCGTTGATGTGGAACCGGCCATCCGCGCCGGTGAGAGCTCCGAGCGACGTGCCCGCGACGCTCACCTGCACGCTTGGAATCGGCTGACCCGATGTCGAGTCGACGACCGTTCCCTGTACCGCGCCCTGCGCCTGGGCGAGGGCGGTGGCCGGGAACAGGGCCGCCGCGCACGCCATCGCGAGCAACCGCTGACGCAATTTTCTCATGCCAACCCTCCGGGATCCTGCGAGTTGAGAGTTCGGTACGTCCAGCCGCGGCGATACGACGGACGACGCTCCGAAAGCAGCTGTGAGGTGGGGGGGTGGATGCTGCCGTGGGCGCACCCGGCGGGGCGTGCGCGCTGCTCGGCCGGTTCAGGGCGCGAGCCATCTACCACCCGCGCCGGGAGAGCGGTACCACGCATCCAAGCGCATCCGCCACCGGTCTGCAGCCGTTCGAAAGCGGCACACAAATACCACCGCCCGATCAGACTGTCAATAGTGAGAGTTGTCGAAGATGGATCGCGGTTCCGGAATATGGAACGCGCAGTATCCCGCTACGAACCTCCCAACGACGTTGGGCGCCCCACGGGCGCGTCGCGCGTCAGACCGGAACGGACGGAGGCGTCACATGTGCGATCACGGTCGTAACGGCCCGCGGCGCGGCCGCGAAGGGAATTCCGCGACCGTCCGCCGCAAGCTTCGTGATCGGAGTCTCATCCATGCGCGCGAGAAGCGCCTCGGAAATCGGCGCCCCGATTCGCCAGCGAGCGCGCAGCGTCCGATCGGCGAGGTTGATGCAGCGCAGGATAATGCCATCGCCATTCTCGGCGGGCTTGCAGGCCGAGAACGCGAGGAGGCCGTCCAATCCTCCCGGATCGTGCTCGTCTAGCACGAGCTCCACGCCGGTCGTGGGCGCGGGACTGGCGAGCGCCGAACGAAGAGTAAAGCCGCGTAAGGGAAGGAGGAAGTCGTCGGCGATGCGCTCCACCAGGGCGATCGTCTCCTCGCCTCGCGAACCGTGGGGAAGCAGAGCAAAGCGCGCTTCGAGCTTGCCCATGGATTGCGCCTCTGGCGTGGGAGCGGGCCAGCCGGCGTGCCCGGGGCGTTCCGGCAAATCGTTGCGTGAAAGCTCGCCCACGGCTCTCAGCAGCGTCACGGCGATGTCGCCGCCGGGCGTCGCCTCGTATTCGGCCAGTCCGTCGGAATAGAGCGTGATGCCGCGCTCCGCGCCCGCGAGCGTAACGTATCGGGCGAGTGGCGCGGTGGGTGGCGGCAACTCGGCGCTGTCGTGGCGGGGTGGGATCGGGGTGCGTCTCACCGCGCCGAAGGCCGCATCGGCCCAGACATCGGCGTCCGTGATCCCGCTTCGAACTCGTAAACGCAACCGGTGATCCCGGCACGGATTGACTCCCCACACTCGCACGCGAAGGAAGGGAGCACCGGCGTCGAGCGTCAGCGCGACGTGCAGTTCCGTATCGAGTGTGACCGGGGAACGACCCGCGCGGGAGCTCTCCTCCGGGATCGCAATGACCCACGACGCGTGAAGCTCGCCGCGGAGCGGGCCGGGGTGGACCGGCCGGACACCCGCGAAGCGAGCATCCGCGATAGTCGGCTCGACGGGCGAGTGCGTGTACAGGTCGCCGGCGTCGCCGACGTCCTCGAAGCCGATGAGCGAGTCCCACACGAGTCCCAGTTCCCGGGACTCCATGCGAACCGCGCCCGAATCGTCGATGGCTACGCGCAGCGTGCCGTTGTCGAGCCACCCCTCCCCCGTGCGCACCGCCGGCGGGGTGGCAAGTGATGCGTTGCGCCGCGCTCGTGCTGACGGCGCGCCGTCTATGCTGAGCGAGAAGGTCCCGTACCCCGACACAGAAGGTATCCAGGCCACTACGCGCTCGCTCTCGACCAGATCGTCGTGCGGGTAAGCGACCGGCGACTCGACTCTGTCGTGACGCACGTTCCGCTCGAGCAGCTGGAACGGGACGCGCCCTCGGGCGAGGGAATACGCCGGAAGTTCTGCGCTCGCCGCGCTCGGGTGCACGCCGCCGGCGATCCGGTCAGGAGCCGAGCCGGGTCCCACGCGCACATGCTCCCGAAAACGGAGCACCTCGAGCTCCGCGATCCCGCCGCGTGCCCTGGCCGACGAGTTCCGCACCAGCACCGTCGGCCGCCAGGAGTCGACCGAACGGCGAGCGATCGCCGGATCGTGACCGGCGATGTCCACCAGTGCGTCCTCGCGGAGTCCCCTCCCCTGGCTCACGGCATCGTCGAGTCGCGCTCCCATCGCGCGCGCTACCTCGTCTATCGAACACCCGCACAGAGTATCGTGCGGATGACAGAGGAGGAGCGACTTCCACGCCGCACGTAGAAGCGCACGGCGATCGACGCTACCATCGCGCAGATGGGCGAGTGCGACCCACGGCTCCACGTCGCGCACCAGGAGCCGCTCCGCCATCGCGTTGCGCCGCTTGAGCGCGGCGCGCGTGGCGAAGGTGCCCTGGAGCGTCCAGGTGTAACCGTACGAGTCGCGCAGCTCGACGCCGCCGGCGGAGTCGTCGCGCACCACGGGAAGCTCCGCCGCACGCGACGCATCTTCGAGCGCCATCGCGAAATCGGTTAGCGAGCCGCGTCGTACTTTTGCGATCGGCGCCGCCGCGCGCGCCAGCGCGGCGATGGCCGTGTCGAGGTGCGCCTGAAGGGCATGATGATCCGCGCCGTTGGGCAGGAGCGCGACGCCGACGGTGGCACGGGGCACGAGCGCATCACGAATCGCCTCCCAGCGCTCTTCGGCCGCGCGCGGAGTGTCCGGCAGGCTCGATCCAAGCTCGTAGCCGTCGCGCGCAAGGTGGTATACGAGCGCCGAAGCACCGCCGGCCGCACGCCAGCGAAAGACATCACCCTCTGGCCAGGATCCGCCACCGTAACCACGCCAGAGGATGATGAGCGGTAGACCGAACCCCTCCGCGAGTAGCGGCAACGCGGCCGGGTGCCCGAAGGAATCGGGGCAGTACAGCACTTGCGGCGCACCGGCACCGAGTGAGCGGAGCAGCTCGCGTCCCACGAGAAGATTTCGCACCAGCGCTTCGCCCGAAGGTAGCAGCTCGTCGGCGAGCACGTACCACGGTCCGGCCTCGAGCGCGCCATCCCGGAGGAGCCGCCCCACCAGGTCGCGCTTTTCAGGCCGCACCGCGAGGTAATCGTCCAGCACCACCGCCTGCCCGTCGAGAAGAAAGGGCTCATCCGCTGACGCCGCACCGTCGAGCAGCTCGTCCACCAGCGCGACCAGCCGCTGGCGGAATCTCCCCGCCGGCAAATACCACTCGCGATCCCAGTGAGTGTGCGAGACAACGAAAATCCGAGTGCGCCTGGGTGGAGACATCGAGTGGGGGATTGCGTCGTTGGCTGGAGGATGTGAAAAAGATAGCAGAAAGCAGAAAGCAGAAAGCAGTGAACTACCTCGAGGGAGAGGGCTGTAGGTAAAAGGGCTGTCATCCACGCGAAAGCGGGGATCCATGCTGGCCAAACCCAACATGGATCCCCGTTTTCGCGGGGAGGACCCCGCACTACTAGCCGTTCACTGCTTGCTGCTTTCTGCTACCTGCTTTCTGTTTTTTCCCCGCTACACCACCGATCTACCGGTTACCAGACGCCAGACAACCGCGATGATGGCGAGGATAAGGAGAATGTGAATAAGGCCGCCGCCGACGTGCAGCACCACGAAGCCGAGCAGCCAGAGGATGAAGAGTATTACCGCGATCGTCCAGAGCATGGTGGGCTCCATGATAAGGTTCGGAAGTAACGACACCCTCCGAAAATGCAACTCGCGTACCAGATGCGGGTGAAGCTCAGTCGAAAAGATCGGGGTGCGACGTCGAGGTGGATTCAGGGGGGTAAACTACCGTACCGTGCCGCAGCTCAGCGAAGCGTGTCAGCGAGTGAGGTTCCGATCTCGCATCCAGAATGTGATGTACGTCAACCCCGCGGGCGACGAGCGCGTCCGAGACGAGCCATCTATGGCAGCGCCACGGGACCGCCTCGGCGCACATGATCGCGACAGTCTTTCCCTCCGTGAGATCGACGAGCGAGTCGATGGCGGTTTTGAACTCGGCGGTCCCCATGTAGTCGGCGTAGGCGCGGAAGCTGGCATTGCGCCAGGCGCCGTTGGGCGAGTCGGGGAGTCCGCGACGCCTTCCACCCAGCTCGGGATGGTGGGAGTAACCGATGCCGAGCGACGGGAGCGCCGCGCGCAGCGAGTCGCGGCTGAAGTGCGGGTATCGTCTCGACCCGGGGTGCGCTCGCACGTCGGCAAGATGGTCCACCCCGTGGCGGCGCAGTAGCGTCACGAGCTCATCGAGGGAGCGAGTGGAGTGGCCGATAGTATGGATCAGGGTCATCGCCCGGCGGGCTCTTTAATTGTGGCGCGCAGTTGACCAGCGGAGCGTGCCGGTCGAACTTCATGGATTGTCATCGAGAAGTCACCATGTCGGGAGACAGATGCACACACTCATGGATCTTTGGCACCAGCTGTCGGATCTCGAGGGTCTGATACGCTGGGGTGGATACTTCGTCCTGACCGCCATCGTTTTTGCGGAGACAGGGCTTCTCATAGGATTCTTCCTTCCCGGGGATTCCCTGCTAGTGACCGCGGGGCTGCTCTCGGCGCACGGAATTCTGGATGTCTACCTCCTCGGGGCGATCCTCTCGGTCGCCGCGATAACCGGCGACTCCGTCGGTTACATGATTGGAAAGACGGCGGGTCCCAGGATCTTCACGCGCGAGGACTCGATCTTCTTCAATCGGAAACATCTCCAACGCGCTCATGCGTTCTATGAGAAACACGGTGGCAAAACGGTAGTGCTTGCGCGATTTATGCCGATAATTCGGACGTTCGCGCCTGTCGTGGCCGGTGTGGCCGAGATGCACTACCGGACCTTCGTCCTTTACAACGTGGTCGGTGGGCTCGCCTGGGTCTGGGGGATGCTCTTCACCGGCTACTTCCTTGGCCGCTACATACCGGGGATCGACGAGCATATCGATATCGTCATCGTCGTCGTGATATTCCTTTCGCTCCTGCCGGGCATCATAAGTTGGCTGCGGCAACGCCGCGCTCCGACGATCACGCCCGACGGTTCCGCGCCCTGAGCACGCGCACGACACTTCCGGAGGATAAACATGGCATTCACACTTCCGCCGCTGCCCTACGGCTACGACGCCCTCGAACCCAACATCGATGCCCGCACGATGGAGATCCATCATACGAAGCATCATCAGGGTTACGTCAATAACCTGAACGCCGCGATCGAGAAAGCGCCGGAGCTGCAGAACAAGTCGCTCGACGAGCTGCTGAAGAATCTGAGCGCCGTGCCGGAGAAGGTGCGAACCGCCGTCCGTAACAACGCAGGCGGTCACTGGAACCACTCGATGTTCTGGGCGATCATGGCTCCCAACGCGGGCGGCGAGCCCACCGGCGACCTGGCGAACGCGATCAAGAAGTCGTTCGGCGACTTCTCGAAGTTCAAGGAGCAGTTCAACGCCGCCGCCTCCGGCCGCTTCGGCTCCGGCTGGGCCTGGCTCGTGCGCGACGGCTCCGGCGGCCTCTCGATCGAGAGCACCCCGAACCAGGACAACCCGGTGATGGAGGGTCGCTCCCCCGTCCTCGGAGTCGACGTCTGGGAGCACGCCTACTATCTGAAGTACCAGAACCGCCGCGCCGACTACCTCTCCGCCTGGTGGAACACGGTGAATTGGCCGGAGGTGGGGAAGAGGTTTGGAGGGGGGAAGTAAGCAACAAGGAAACAGGAAACAGGAATCAGGTACCATCTCCTCAGTGTACGGCCCTCTGCTCCGAGGCAGTTACCTGATTCCTGATTCCTGATTCCTTTCATCTCTCCTCTTCCATCGCTCCCGAAACCAGATCATCGATCCCTCCGTCCCCGGGCTGGTCCCGGACGTTCTGGACGGCGGGGTGGGTGGAGGACATGCGAGAGAGGATGGGGGGCGGGAGGAAGGTGGAGACCATCACCATCAGCGCAATGGCGCTGAAGAGGCCCACGTCCAGGGCACCGGTGGAGAGACCCATCTGCGCGAAGATGAGGCCGACTTCGCCACGCGGGATCATCGCGACGCCAATCATCGCCTTGTTCCCCTTGAACCACCACGGGGCGTAGCCGGCTACGAACTTGCCGAGGAGCGCCACCACTATGAGCGCGCCGCCGATGAGCGCCACCTGCTTGTCCATCAGCGTGCGGAGATCCACCTCCGCGCCGACGGCGGCGAAGAAGATCGGCACGAAGAAGTGGCCGAGCGTCGTGACCTTCTTTTCTATATCGTGACGCTGCGGCGTCCTGTGGAGCACCAGACCGGCGGCGAAGGCACCGATGATGGGAGCCGACTTCGCTTCGGCGGCGAGCCAAGCCAGAAGGAAAGCGAAGCCAAGCGCCAGAAGACCGAGCGCACCTGAAGTTTCCAGTCGGGCTATGATCCTGAAGAGCGGCGGCGCGAGGAGACCTCCAATCAAGAGCGCCGCGACTATGAAGCCCACCGATACGGCGATGTTCACGCCGACACCTGCGAGCGACACGCTCGCTCCGGCTGCGACGCCGCTCACCACCGCGAGTATGATGAGCCCCACCACATCGTCCAGGACAGCGGCGCCGAGCACCACCTGCCCTTCCGGCGTGTCGAGCTGCCCCAGGTCGGAGAGGACGCGCGCCGAGATTCCGATGGATGTCGCGGTGAGCGCTGCGCCGCACACTATCGAAGGCACCGCGGGTAACCCGATGAGATTGGCCACCCAGTAGCCGAGCGCGAAGGGCACCGCCACTCCGACCAACCCCACCACCAACGCGGATTTCCCAACCTCGAGCAACGATTCGAGATCGGTGTGCAGCCCGATCTCGAAAAGGAGCACGATCACGCCGATCTCCGAGAGCGCCGAGATGACCGGGTCCGCCGGATCGAGGATCCCCAGCACCGACACCCCGAGCACGACCCCCGCGACCAGCTCGCCGAGCACCGCCGGCTGCCCGATCCTCTGCGACGCCTCCCCAAGCAGCTTCGTCGCGACGATTATCGCGACGAGTACGGAGAGGAGGTGGGGGAGGTTGTGCATGCTGAGAGGGTTCAGGGTTCAGGGGGCAGGGTTCAGGAACTACCTCGGGGCAGAGATCTCGATCGCTGGGTAGTACCTGAACCCTGAACCCTGCCCCCTGAACCCTCCCGTCACCCCTCCCCCTCGAGATACGTATACCCCTCCAGCCCCGCCACGTAGTCGGCGATGAAGGCGTTGGCTTCCTGGCGGGTGAGGGTTTTGGCGGCGCTCACCTTTCGGCGGAAGGTGGCGAGGAGATCGGAGGCGCGGAACTGGACGTAGGCCAGCACCTCCGTGACGGTGTCGCCGTGCACGAGATCGGTCACGGCGTAGCCGCCAGGCTCGAGGCGGATGTGGACGGCGTTCGTGTCGCCGAAGAGGTTGTGAAGGTCACCCAGGATCTCCTGGTAGGCGCCCGTGAGGAAGATTCCGAGGATATAGCGCTCGCCCTCGAGAAGCGGATGCAGCTCGAGGCTCGGGCGTCCGCTACGGCCGCCCGCGAAGCGGTCGATCTTCCCGTCCGAATCGCAGGTGACATCCTGCAGCGTTCCACGCCGCTCCGGCTCTTCGTCGAGGCGATGGATGGGCATGATCGGGAAGAGCTGATCTATGGCCCAGCTGTCGGGGAGCGACTGGAAGACGCTGAAGTTGCAGAAGTAGCGATCCACGAGCTGCGCCTCGAGGTCCTCGATGATGTCCGCGTACTCCTCGCGGTCGCGCTGAGCGATGTGCGCTACCTCGTTCAGAGTGGCGTTGTACAGCTGCTCGCCCATCGCCCTGCCGCGAAGCGAGAGCACGCCGCTGTTGAAGAGCGCGTGCATCCGCTCCTTGAGGAACGTGGCGTCGTGGTACACCTCGCGAACGGATCTGCTGGAAACGGTTTGATAACCCGCCTCGAGGTCGTGCAGGATGGCGTGGTCGTCATCGTTCAGCACCGGGAGGTGCAGTTCCTGCTGCGACTCCACGTCTATCACTTCCAGAAGGAGAAGGGCGTGGTGCGCGGTGAGCGCGCGCCCCGACTCGGAGATGATGTGGGGCATGGGCAGCTCCAGCTCGCGGCACGCCTCGCCGAGGGTGTAGACGATGTCGTTGGCATACTCCTGTACGGAGTAGTTCACGCTCGCCGGACTCGTGGAGCCCGAGCCGTCGTAGTCCACACCGAGCCCGCCGCCCACATCCACGTGCGTCACGTTCACACCTGCCGCGTGGAGCTCGGCGTAGAAGCGCGCCACCTCCTGAAGGCCGCCCTTGATGTAGCGGATGTCGGTGATCTGCGAGCCGAGGTGGAAGTGGATGAGCTTGAGCACGTCGAGCCGCCCCGCATCGCGGAGCTTGTCGATCACCGTCACGAGCTCGCTCGCGGTCAGCCCGAACTTCGACTTCTCACCGCCGCTCTCCGCCCACCGGCCGAAGCCGCCCGAGAAGAGCTTGATCCGCACTCCCGCCGTGGGGACGACTCCCATCTCGTCGGCCACGCGCAGCAGCACATCGAGCTCGCTCACCTGCTCGATCACGATGAAGACCTGGTGGCCGAGCTTCTGTCCCATGAGAGCGAGGCGCATGAACTCCTCGTCCTTGTAGCCGTTGCACACGATCATGTGCTCGGTGCTCTCGCTGAGCGCGAGCACGGCCTGCAGCTCCGGCTTGCTGCCGCATTCCAGCCCCACGCCGCACGAAGCCCCGAACTGCACGATCTCCTCGATCACGTGGCGCTGCTGGTTCACCTTGATCGGGTACACCAGCGTGTAGCCGCCGTCGTACTCGAACTCCTCGAGGGCATTCCTGAAGCGCTGGCTGATCGTCTCTATCCGCGAGCGCAGGATGTCGGAGAAGCGCAGGAGCATGGGGAGCGTCACTCCCTGCTCGTCGAGATCCATCGCGAGCTCGTAGAGATCGAGCTCGCGCTCCGGATGCTTCTTGTCGGGGCGCACGACGACGTGCCCCTTCTCGTTGACGTCGAAGAAGCCGATCCCCCAGCTCTCGACGTTGTAGAGGACCCGGGAATCCTCCGTGCTCCATACAGGTGCGCTCTGGTCCTGCGCCTGATCAGCGACTCTGGTTGCCATGGTCGCGAATACTAGAAGGTTGCGAGAGGCAGCTGTAGTGGCGCGCCACCCGATGCACGCTCGGCACCACTCACGGGTACAATCTGGTCACTCGCCAACTCCCCTCCTCGCGCTCGTACACCAGTCGCTCGTGCAGGCGGAATGCCCGGTTGCGCCAGAACTCGATGCGTCTCGGCACGACGCGAAAGCCGGACCAGTGCGGCGGCCGCGGAACGGCGCCTCCCGCGAATCGCTCTTCCATCTCGTGCACTCGGGAGTCGAGCTCGGCATCGCTCGAGAGCGGCCTGCTCTGTTGCGACGCCCACGCACCGATCTGGCTGAGCCGCGCGCGAGTGGCGAAGTACGCGTCAGCCTCCCCCGGCGCGACGGGCTCCGCACCGCCCTCGATGCGCACCTGTCGCTCGAGCGGCT
>DATCXR010000231.1:0-3024 GCA_036565685.1 Gemmatimonadaceae bacterium | reverse complement strand
GAGAAATGCCGTAGGGCAGAGATCCCGAACAGGAGCTTTTGGGGAACTGCTCTCGCTCCTGGAGCCGTGCCCGCCCGGGCAGAACTGGAGGCGAC
The DNA here is from genome assembly GCA_036565685.1 of Gemmatimonadaceae bacterium. Classification (GTDB taxonomy): domain Bacteria; phylum Gemmatimonadota; class Gemmatimonadetes; order Gemmatimonadales; family Gemmatimonadaceae; genus JADGGM01. The sequence continues at coordinate 2,929 of DATCXR010000231.1, read as the reverse complement.
GGAGCAGTTCCCCTTTATTCTTTCTGCCGCTTGCGGCTGGTAGCTTTGCTCCCTGTGCCGTTCTCCGCGTTCTCCGCGGTCCTCCGCGTTCTCCGCGCCCCTAACCGAGAGGAGCTTTCTTTCGCGACACAGCCAGTCTCACGATCGTGATGCCTGCTGCCGGAGGACGTTCTCCGCGTCCTCTCAGTTAATCTCCGCGCCCTCCGCCTCCGCAGGTCCGCGCGATGAACCACGTCGCCGAGATGAGCCTTCACAGCCGCGATTCACCACCCCGTCCGCAGTTGCGCGCGATGAACCAGGGCCTCGCCGGAGCTTACTGCGCGAGATGAACAGGCGCCACGCAACCCGCCCCGTCGCTCACCGCGTCTCGACTACATGAAACCCGTGGCGCTCGAGGAGCTCGATAATGGTGCCGACGTGGTCGCGACCACGGGTCTCGAGCTGCATCGCGATCTCGACATCGCGCACGGAGATATCCGCGAACTCGCGCCGGTGCGCCACCTCCAGGACGTTCGCGCCGCACTGGGCCACCAGCTCCGTGAGGCGAGCGAGGTGCCCGGGCCGGTCGCGCACCGTGACGGTGAGCCGCGCCAGACGCCCGCCCTCCACCAGGCCGCGGTCGATGACGCGCTCCAGCAGGTTGACGTCTATGTTCCCGCCCGAGAGGACCAGCGCAGTGACGTCGTTCGGCCCGATCGGTAGGAAGCCGGCCAGGATCGCGGCCAGCGGCACCGCGCCAGCGCCCTCGGCGAGGGTCTTCTCCTGCTCCAGCAGGAGGTGTACGGCATCCGCGATACGCCCTTCATCCACGGCGACGAGTTCATCCACGTAGTGCTCGATGATGGGGAAGGTTCGATCGCCCACCCGTTTCACCGCGATACCGTCGGCGATCGTCTCCGACGTTTCGATCTTCACCACGTCGCCCGCTTCACGCGACGCGAGCGCCGACGCCGCTGCGGACGCCTCCACGCCGTACACCCTGACTTCCGGCCGCTGCTCGCGGATCGCGGTGGCTATACCCGAGATCATACCGCCACCTCCGATCGGCACGACGACGGCCGTGAGATCGGGGAGTTGCTCCACCAGCTCGAGCCCCATAGTCCCCTGCCCCGCTATCACCCGGTCGTCGTCGAAGGCATGGATGAGCACGCGCTGCTCTTCCGACTCGAGCCGGCGCGCCTCCACCATCGAGTCAGAGAGCGTGGCCCCGTGGAAGCTCACCTCCGCGCCCAACCGGCGCGTGTTCATGACCTTGATGAGCGGCGTGTGCTCGGGCATGACCACGCGCGCCGAGATCCCCAGGCGACCGCAATGGTACGCCACCGCCTGGGCGTGGTTACCGGCACTCGCGGTAACCACGCCTCGCGCTCGCTCGCTCTCGTCGAGGTCGAGCAGCCGGTTGAGTGCGCCGCGGTCCTTGAAGGAGCCGGTGCGCTGCACATTCTCGAGCTTCAGGAAGCAGCGCCCGGGGAGGCGGTCTCCCAGGGCGAGCATGGGGACGACGGGCGTATAAACGACGGAATCCGCAATGCGCTCGCGGGCGCTCCGAATATCGGCAAGGTCTACCATGGGTTAATGCTACCGGGAGTGTGGTGGCTAAAGGAATCCCCTACACGCTGTACAGCTATCCACGACGGTTTGTGGGGCTTCAGGGACGTCAAACTTCCACCTTATCCCGACTGATCCGCAGCGTGGAAAATCCGAGATTGCTGGCACTAACAAGAAGCAGGCGCTGAAGCCTGCCCGACCGGAGAACGAAATGTCAGCCATCAAAGTACTCGAGAGAAGGACGATCGTTTCGCTCGCCACCATCGCCGCGATAGGCATCGGCGCCGCGGCCGCGCTTGGTGCGCGCCATGGCCCAACGATCGAAACAATAGATTTCGCGAAGACGGTGACAGCCACGACACCCGCCTTCGATGCTTCCCTGGCACCCGTGTCTGACGCGAACATCAAGGAGTTCCGCATCCCGATCACGGACGAGAGGATCGAGATCGCCGACGGGGTGTCGTACGATGGCTGGACCTTCGGTGGAACCGTACCGGGCCCCGTGATCCGGGCCCGCGTGGGCGACAAGGTGCGCGTCAACGTCGTGAACGAATCGCCGATGCCGCACTCGATCGACTTCCACGCGGCGCAGGTTCCGGCCAACGTCGCCTACCGCACGATCATGCCGAACGACTCGATCTCGTTCGAGTTCACCCCGCGGGTAGCCGGCGCGTTCATGGTGCACTGCGGAACGCCGCCCGTCACCATGCACCTCATGCAGGGGATGTACTTCGCCATGATCGTAGACCCCGCCGAAGGCTGGGGAACGAAGGCCGACAAGGAGTTCGTCCTCGTCCAGAGCGAGTTCTACAGCAAGCCGAACGCCGCGAAGGGCGCTGAGCCGAGCGGCGAGGATCACGACGGGATGCACCACGGTGGCCCGAACGCGGGCGACGCCGCCGATGCCCAGGCGGTGCAGATCCCGGCCGCTATTCCTGACTACAACGCGGCCATGAAGAAGGACGCGAGCTACGTGGTGTTCAACGGACGCGCGTTCCAGTACAAGGCGAACCCGCTCAAGGTCGACGAGGGAGATCGCGTACGCTTCTTCGTAGTGAACGCGGGACCGAGCTTCACCAGCGATTTCCATATCGTTGGCGCGATCTTCGACCGCGTGTACCCCGACGGCGATCCCGCTCACGTACTCGAGGGTGTTCAGACCTACGGAATCCCTGCTGGCGGCGGCGCGGTGTTCGAGGCGGTATTCGACAAGGATGCGAGCGGCACGGGGCTCTACCCCTTCGTGACCCACGCCTTCGCAGACGCCGAGAAGGGCGCGGTTGGGATAATCCAGGTCGGCATCCCGACGCAGTTCGCCACAATGTCACACTAGACGACGGGGTCAGATCTGAAATCGTGAATCGGTACGGCTGCCATGGCA
>DATCXR010000151.1:0-3216 GCA_036565685.1 Gemmatimonadaceae bacterium | reverse complement strand
ACGGACAGCACGAGGAGCGCTCCCGCGCCCGCCACGATCACGCTGTAGCCGACCGTCTGGACCGCCGCGTCGGTTGCGAGCAGTCCCTTGCGCCATACGAAGAGAAGCGCGAGGGAGGTCGCCGCCGCGAGCAGGACCGGCTTCGACCAGCGCTGGATGTGCGCGGCCGCTCGCTCATCGCGGAGGCCCACGGCGAGGAGCGCGCCCAGCGCCAGACCGTCCATGCGCGCGGGAGTGATCACGTAGAGCGCTTCGCGCGCCTGCTTGCTCGAATCGACGATGTGCCAGCCGACGCGCAGCGCGAGCGCGGCGGCGATCATCGCGATGCAGAGCGTGACGAGCCGGCGGCGGTCGAGCAGTGCCACCACGAGCGGCCAGAGGAGGTAGAACTGCTCCTCCACCGCGAGCGACCAGAACATGCTGGGCTCGAGCGGGCTCGCTATTCCGTGGAAGGCGATCTTCCAGTTGCCGAGGTAGGCCCAGTACCACCACTCGCTCTTCGCGAGCTCGCGCGCTTCGTGTGGAGCGAGCGGCGCCACGCGCGCCAGGACGAGGAAGATCAGGGCGAGGTAGAGATAGGCGAGCGGGAAGATGCGCAGGAATCGCCGCGCGTAGAAGTTCTGGAAGTAGTGTCGCGTGCCCCGGGAGTCGTAGAGGATGCCGGTGATGAGAAACCCTGAGAGCACGAAGAAGAGGTCGACGCCGGTCCAGCCGGTGTTCGACACGAGGTACGCGATGCGATCCGCGTACCGGTCGGGATATCCGGGATACAGGTTGTTCATCAGGACGAGCAGGATCGCGAGTCCACGCAGTCCATCGAGCGCCGGCACATGGCCGCCGAGGTCGGGGTGCGCGGAGCGCGATGACTCGTCCGTATGGAATATCCAGGACATGGCGCACCACATTAGTGTGTGCGTCGGCTGCCGCAATGGCGAAGATGCACCGCAGCGAGCGAGCTGAGCCCATGAGCGCATCTCACGCTGCGTACACCGCCGAGGAGCTGCGGCGCTCGCTCGAGGATGTCGGCCTGGGCCGCGGCGACACGGTGATGCTGCACGCCGGCCTCGAAGCACTCGGCGTGCTCGCGGGCGCGGCGTCTCCGAGCGACGCGTACCCGATGGTTCTCGATGCGGTGAGAGCGGTGATCGGTGACGGCGGCACGATCGTCGTGCCCACCTACACGTTCTCGTTCTGCAGGCGCGAGGAGTTCGATCCCGCGCGCACGCCCACCGGTGGCGGTCCGTGGAGCCCGAGCGCCGGCTTCCTCGAGTATTTCCGAACGCTCCCCGGCGTGCAGCGCTCTCGCGATCCCATCCATTCCGTGGCCGCGATGGGCGCGCGCGCAGCGCAGCTGGTGGAAGATGTACCGCCCACCTGCTTCGGCGCGGGGAGCGTGTTCGAGCGGCTCGTGGATGCTGGGGCGAAGGTGTGCATGCTCGGCCTCCCGCTGGAGGAGGCGACGATCCGCCATCACTTCGAGGAGAGCGCCGGCGTTCCTTTCAGGTACCGCAAGCTCTTCACCGGGCGGATCGTGGAGGGTGGCCAGGCGCTCAAGAGTGGGTGGGTGTACTCGGTGCGCATCATGGCCGACAACGGCTACCCCGATGGGAGCCGGCTCGAGGAGCTGGCGCGGGACGAGGGTGTGTGCCGCGCGGCCAGGGTGGGGAAGGGAGCGATCCTGGCCGTGGATGCGCGCGAGTATCGCGACCTCACGCTGCGCGCTCTCGCCAAGGACCCCTGGCTCACCGCGCGCGGCCCGGCGGGCGATCCGGTGGCGCTGGAAGATGCGCGCGTCGGTGCCTGTCGCCCGCACGTCACGCTCCCGCCGGACGCGACGGTGAGCGAGATGGTGGATGGCCTCTGGCGTCTGCACCGCCACATCGTCTCCGATGGCTACGACGCCGGGCTCGATGCGCTGGCGGGGCAGCTCCCGATGACCATCCACGAGTATCCATCGGGGACCGAGGCGTGGAGCTGGATCGTCCCCGAGAAGTGGATGTGCCACGAGGCGTACCTCGAGACGCTGGATGGCCGGCGTCTCTTCAGCCACGACGATCATCCGCTGCACGTGGTGTCGTACTCGCTCCCCTCCGAGGGCGAGGTCTCGCGCGAGACGCTGCTCGAGCACCTCCACGTGCACCCGATGATCCCCCAGGCGGTGCCCTTCATCTTCAAGTACTACGAGCGCGACTGGGGGCTCTGCTGCAGCCGCGAGCTGCGCGATTCGCTGACCGACGACCGCTACCGCGTGGTGATCCGCACCAGCTCCAGCTACGGGACGCTGAAAGTGGGCGAGGTGGTGGCGCCGGGCGCGAGCGACGAGTGCATCGTGCTATGCGCCCACCTCTGTCACCCCGCGATGGTGAACGATGACCTCAGCGGTCTCGTGGTGGGGATGGACGTGATGCGCTCTCTCCTCGCGCGCGACGATCTGCGCTTCACCTACCGCTTCATCATCGTTCCCGAAACCATCGGCTCGCTGGCCTGGCTCAGCGCCAACGAGGAGCTGATTCCACTGATGCGCGGCGGACTCTTTCTCGAGATGCTGGGGCGCGACTATCCGCACGCGCTGCAGCACTCCTTCGCCGAGGACACCGACGTGGACCGCGCCTTCGCGAAGGCGCTGAAGGAAGCGGATCCGCGCGCCTGGACGGCGCACTTCCGCGAGCTCGCCGGAAACGACGAGCGCCAGTTCAACGCGCCCGGCGTGCGTGTGCCGATGCTCTCGCTCACGCGCGTGGTAAAGACCGCCGAGCCCAACGCCTACTACCGCGAATATCACTCGAGCCACGATACGCCGGAGCTGGTGCCGCCGGGGAGTCTCGAGGAGTCGCGCGATGTGGTGCTCCGAATGATCGGTGAGGTGGAGCGCTCCGCCAAGAGCGACATGGATCCCCGCTTTCGCGGGGATGACGATACTCTGCCGTCATCCCCGCGGCCACTTGCGTCATCCCCGCGGCCCCTTGTGTCATCCCCGCGAAAGCGGGGATCCATGTTCGGCTCGCGCGATGCATCACGCCCCATCGACGCTGGCACCATACCCTTCAACCGCTACCCGGGCGAGCCGTTCTGCTCGCGTTTCGGGGTGAACATCGACGCGTACGCGAACCCCGAGGGGTATCGCGCGCTCTTCGACATCATCTATCTCATAGATGGCACGCACGACGTGGCCACGATCGCGAGCGAGTGCGGGATAAGCGTGGACTCGGCGGCCGC
>DATCXR010000206.1:0-19483 GCA_036565685.1 Gemmatimonadaceae bacterium | reverse complement strand
GGCGGCTCTGGGAGCCGCCGTACCCGCCAGCGCCAGCGCGCCAGGTCATTTGTGTGATTGGCTGAGCGCTCTACCGAAGCTTATCTCGCCGTTGTCGATGCGGATGTTGAAGCCGCATTCGGGGTTGTTACAGACCCAGGCCTTGAATGTGATCGGCGCTCCATCGCGACCATAGTCGCTCAACGGGAGCATGTTCCCCTTCCCGCACTTGCGGCATGCCGGCAGTTCCTGCACGTCCATTCTCCTCACCTCCTCCCGAACTCCGCGTACCAGCGCGCACGATCCGTACCGGGCACCGCCGCCCGGCCTGCACTATCCGATCTCGACCACGCTCCAGGGATACTCCAGCTCGAAAGCCTGATCGAAGTGGAACACGTCGGCGAACTCCGCCCGCGTATCGGTGGGCTGGCTGATCAGGAGTCCCAGCTCCACGAGCGTGAACACTATGTCGCCGATATCCTCGGTGGACCGAACGCCCCAGTGCTCCAGCACCAGACGCGCCATCACGCCGTAGCGCTCGAGCGCGAGGTCGCGACACGCCCCCGCCAGCTCGCGACCGGCGATGTGACGACGCTCCGGGAGGTTCGCCTGGCAGTACTCGAGCGCGGCGAGCACGAACAGGTATGCGCCCTCCTCGAAACGCGGGTCGCGAGCCCGTATTCGATCCATTATCCCGTCTCGGAAACACAGCTGCGGCAACGGTCCATCCCCGATCCAGAGCCACGAAAGAGCCGGCAGCCCATGCCACCGGTGAACTCGAGGCAAAGATGAAGTCCGGGCGTAAAATTCACAACCGGGCGGCGACCTCGGCTGCGGCCGGATAGAGCGGGAAGCCGCTCGAGAGCTGGCGTACCTCGGCGCCCACCTCGCGCAAGATGGCCTCGTCCTCCGGCGCGCGCAGAACGCGGTCTATCATCCCCGCTATCGTGCGCATCTCGCTCTCCTTCATCCCGCGCGTGGTCACGGCGGATGTACCGATGCGCATCCCGCTGGTCACGAACGGCGACTGCGTCTCACCGGGAACGGTGTTCTTGTTGACCGTGATGTGCGCCGCTCCGAGCGCGGCTTCCGCCGCCTTCCCGGTGATCCCGCGCTCGCGCAGATCCACCAGCATGAGATGGTTGTCGGTACCGCCCGAGACTATCGAGTAGCCGGCCTCGATGAGCGCCCCGGCGAGCGCGCGGGCGTTGGCCACCACCTGCGTCGCGTACTCCACGAAGGCCGGCTCCATCGCTTCCTTCAGCGCCACGGCCTTGGCCGCGATCACGTGCATGAGCGGCCCGCCCTGAATCCCCGGGAATACCTGCTTGTTGATGAGCGTCGCGTGTTCCGCCTTGCAGAGTATCAGCCCGCCGCGCGGGCCGCGCAGCGTCTTGTGCGTGGTGGTGGTAACGGCATCGGCATACGGAACCGGCGTGGGGTAGAGCCCCGCCGCCACCAGCCCGGCCACGTGCGCCATGTCCACCATGAGCCGCGCGTCCACCTCGCGCGCGATCTCCGCGAAGGCCGCGAAGTCCAGCGCGCGCGAGTAGGCGCTGAAGCCGGCCACGATCATCTTCGGCCTGTGCTCGCGCGCCTTCGCGCGGACCTGATCCATGTCTATCAGACCGCTGTCCTCGCGCACGCCGTACGATACCGCTTTGTACAACACGCCCGAAAAGTTCACCGGCGAGCCGTGCGTGAGGTGCCCGCCGTGCGAGAGGTTCATGCCGAGCACCGTGTCGCCGGGCTTCATGAACGCGAAGTAGACGGCCATGTTCGCCTGCGCACCGGAGTGCGGCTGCACGTTGGCATGCTCGGCGCCGAAGAGCTTCTTCGCGCGGTCGATCGCAAGCTGCTCGGCCACGTCCACGAACTCGCAGCCGCCGTAATAGCGCTTCCCCGGATACCCCTCGGCGTACTTGTTCGTGAGGGGCGAGCCCATTGCCTCCATGACCGCCGGCGAGACGAAGTTCTCGCTCGCGATGAGCTCTATCCCCTCCTCCTGCCGCCGCACCTCGTCGTCTATCACGCGAGCGATCTCGGGATCGGCCTCGCGAAGCGCCGCTCCGGGGGGGCGGCAATCCCATTCAGTCCAGCGCATCAGCTCTCCGGTATGTGCTAAGGCTCTGTGTCTCACGCCTTGTTGGGCCACTGCGGCCAGGTCTTCACCAGCGACGCCACGGCTCTGAGGCGGCGCTCGGCCAGACGGTCGGCCGCCTCGTAAGTGGGGATCGCCTCGCTCCGCGAGATCTCGAAGACGCCGAGCACCGTGTCGTAGATGTCATCGGCCTTGCGGAGCGCGCGTGCCGCGTCCCAGTTGGCGAGCTCACTGTAGACGTTGATCACGCCGCCGGCGTTTGCCACGTAGTCGGGCGCGTACAGAATACCGCGCTCATCCAGCTCGTCGCCATGACGCTCCTCGAGGAGCTGGTTGTTGGCAGCTCCGGCCACGATCTCCACCTTGAGTTGCGGTATGGTCTTGTCGTTGATGATCCCGCCGAGCGCGCAGGGAGAGAAGATGTCGGCCTGCACACCGTAGATCTCGTCGGTCTTGACGGCGCGCGCTCCGAAATCGTCCACCACGCGCTTCACCCGCTCGGCGTCGATGTCGGTGACGATGATCCGCGCCCCGGCCCCGTGCAGCTCCTTGGCGAGATAGTAGCCCACGTGACCGGCTCCCTGCACCGCCACGGTCTTGCCCGAGAGGTCGTCGGAGCCCCAGTGGAATTTCGCCGACGCCTGAACCGTGCGGAACACGCCGTGCGCGGTCACCGGCGAAGGATCGCCCGACTTTCCGGCGAGACCGGTGACGTAGTCGGTCTCCATGTGCACGAACTCCATGTCGTTCGTGCTCGTACCCACGTCCTCGGCGGTGATGTAGCGGCCACCCAGCCCCTCCACGGAGCGACCGTGTGCGCGGAAGAGCATCTCGCGGTTCTGCGTGCGATTGTCGCCGATGATCACCGACTTCCCACCGCCCAGGTTCAGACCGGCCACGGCGTTCTTGTAGGTCATCCCGCGCGAGAGCCGGAGCGCGTCGATTATCGCTTCCTCATCCGAGGCGTAGCTCCAGAAACGAGTCCCGCCGAGGGCGGGGCCGAGCGTGGTGCTGTGGATGGCGACGATGCCGCGGTAGCCGGCCGACGGGTCGCTCGATATGACGAGCTGCTCGTGGCCCATCTCGGCGATCCGATCGAAGATGCCCTGCTGGGCGGTTGGTGTGGCGATCTCGGTTATGGTCATTGTCTGGAAATGGACAGTGTCATGCGCTTTCGTCGCTCCGATCGGAGCAGCGGCGCTAGTTGGCGTACAGCTCCCGCGCGATGACGATGCGCTGGATCTCGGAAGTTCCCTCGTATATCTCGGTCGCCTTGGCGTCGCGGAAGTAGCGCTCCACCGGGTAATCCTTCACGTAGCCGTAGCCGCCGAAGATCTGAATTGCCTGCGTGGTGACCCACATCGCGGTCTCGCTCGCCAGTAGCTTGCTCATGCTGCTGAACTGCGTGATCGGCTCACCGCGATCCTTGGCTGCGGCTGCCGAGTAAAGGAGCGCGCGCGCCGCGGTGATGCGCGTGGCCATGTCGGCGAGCTTGAACTGGATGGCCTCGAACTCCTTGAGCGGCTTGCCGAATTGCCGGCGCTCGGCCGCGTAGGCCGTGGACTGTTCGAGCGCGGCGCGCGCTATGCCGACAGCCTGCGCGGAGATCCCCAGCCGACCGTTGTCGAGCGACTGCATCGCATAGACGAAACCCATCCCCTCCCCGCCCAGCAGATTAGCCGCCGGGACGCGCAAGTTGTCGAATACCAGCTGCACCGTGGGCGAGGCGCGCAGCCCCATCTTGTCTTCCTTCTTCCCCACCTTGAATCCGGGCATGTCGGGCGTCACGACGAACGCGCTGACCCCACGCGCGCCGCGCCGGTCGTCGGGCTTGTCGGTGCGCGCCATGGCGATGATGACGCCCGCGTGGCTTCCGCTCGAGACCCATGCCTTCGTCCCGTTCAGCACCCAGCAGTCGCCGTCCCGGACCGCCTGCGTCGCGAGCGATGCCGCGTCGGAGCCCGCCTCCGGCTCCGAGAGCGCGAAGGCACCGAGCATCTCTCCCTGAGCCATCTGCTTCAGGTAGCGTTCCTTCTGCTCGTCGGTTCCCCAGCGAAGGAGCATCTGCGTGGGGAGCGAGTTGTGCACGCTCATCGCCACAGACACCGCGGCGTCGACCCGCGCTATCTCCTCCAGCGCCACGAGGTACGTTCGTGTGTCGAGCCCCAGCCCTCCGTACTCCTCGGGGATGAGCATCCCGAGGAAGCCGAGCTCCCCCAACTGCCTGATTACTTCCGGCTCGAAGTGCGCGTCGCGATCCCATTCCTCGGAGTGCGGCGCGATCTCCGCCTCCGCAAACTCCCGCGCCACGCGCTGGATTTCGAGTTGCTCTTCGGTGAGGGGGATTAAGGCCCAGGACATAGTGATAAGGGGAAAGGAAACAGGAAACAGGAAACAGGAAACGGGTAACGGCTCCCGGAGATAGAGCCCACTACCCGGTGGCCGTTCCCGTTTCCTGTTTCCTGTTTCCTGTTTCCTGTTTGATCCCGGTACCGTCTCCGGAATAATCATAGAACCCCCGCCCCGTCTTCCTCCCCAGCCATCCCGCGGCAACGTACTTCTTGAGCAATGGGCAGGGGCGGTACTTGGGGTCGCCGAGACCGGTGTGGAGAACCTGGAGGATCGAGGCGCAGGTGTCGAGGCCGATGAGGTCAGCGAGGGCGAGGGGGCCCATAGGGTGGTTCATGCCGAGCTTCATCACCTGGTCTATCGCTTCCACCGTGCCCACACCTTCCATGAGACAGTAGACCGCCTCGTTGATCATCGGCATGAGGACGCGATTGGAGACGAAGCCGGGGTAGTCGTTCACCTCCACCGGCGTCTTGCCCACCTTGCGAGCCAGATCGAATACGGCTCGAGTGGTCGCCTCCGATGTGGCGAGGCCGCGGATGATCTCCACGAGCTGCATCACCGGGACGGGATTCATGAAGTGCATCCCGATCACCTGCTCGGGGCGCGAGGTACGGGCGGCAATCTCGGTGATGGAGATGGAGCTGGTGTTGGAGGCCAGGATCGCATCGGGTGGGGCGAGGCGATCGAGGTCGGAGAAGATTCCGAACTTGAGATCGGCGCGCTCGGTGGCGGCTTCGATCACCATGTCGGCATCGCCCACCAGATCGAGCGCGCCGGAGGTGGCGATGCGCTGCAGCGCTGCCTCGCGCGCCGCGGGATCGAGCGTACCCTTGCGGACCTGGCGCGTCATGTTCTTCTCGATCGTCGCGAGCCCACGCTCCAGCGACTCAGCGGACACGTCGATCATCGTCACCGGGAAACCCGATGCCGCAAAGACGTGTGCGATCCCGCTTCCCATCTGCCCCGCACCAACCACCGCTATGCGTCGTTCCGCCATGTCTCCACTCGTTGAATTCCGTCCGCTGCCGGCATCCGGCGTCTGCGCCACGAAAGCAGCAGCCAGAGACCGACGATCATTCCAAGTGCCGCACCTGCTCCGCCCTCCGGACCCCAGCTACCACCGGTGGCCCAGTCGGGGCCGCCGTCCACGACCTCGTAGCCGGGCGCCGTGAAGGGGAGCCCGCTCACTGCAGTGTGCAGAACCGCGGCCATCGACCAGTTCCAGGCGAAGTGAGCCATCCACGCCGCGTAGAGGCTGTCGGTCAACAGCAGGATTCCGCCGAGAAAAATACCCGCGAGAGTCACCAGCGCTGTCGTGCGCAGGTCCGCGCCCGGATTCCAGAGGTGCAGCGCCCCGAAGATCACGCTCGTCAGCAGCAGCGCGCCGCGCCAGCCGATTGCCTCGCGCGCCGTCGCGAAGAGGTAGCCGCGCGACATCAGCTCCTCTCCCAGCGACTGCGGGAGAAAGAAGACTCCCATGAGCGCCGCGTATCTCCACCAGGCGATTGCCTCCCCACCCGCGCCGGCGGTGCTCGGCTCCGCCACGAGCCAGCGCGTCAGGAGCAGCACGCCCGATGGCACCAGTATCGCCAGCGAGCCCACCAGAAGCCCCACCACCATCCGCCAGGGCGCCGCCTGGGAGCGCCCCAGTCCCACGAACGACCACGGCCGAGCGTCCACCCAGCGCAGCATCACCTGATGCGCGAACCAGGCAGCCAGGAGGAGCGACCAGAAGCCCACGGTCTGCTGCTCCCACACCGACTCGGGCCGCGCGACCGACACCGCGACCAACGATACGACCACCATCGCGAGCACCATGACGACGATGAAGCCGAGCCATTGCCATGGTACGCGAAGGCTGCCGTTCGGCCGGTAAAAAAAAGCGCGCGCCGTCAAGCGCGCGCGCTATCCGTCCGTCCCCGTGAAAGGACCCCTGCAAGAAGCACTTTCACGAGGTCCATCGCCAGGAACGGAAGCGAGCCCGCTATCACCGCGCTCTCCACGCTGCCGGTAAGTATCGTGAGCTGCGCGATCCCGCCTACGTGGATCAGCGCGAACCCGAGCGCCGCGGCAGACACGCGGCCCGGGAACGACGGAACCCTTCGCGCCACCGCGCCCGCCGCGAAGGCGGCGACGGGGAACGCCAGGAGGTAGCCGCCAGTGGGACCGATGAGGCGCAGGACGCCAGGCGCGCCCATCGGCGCGAAGACGGGGAGCCCCGCCGCGCCGGCGGCGAGATACAGGACCATGCTCGCCGCTCCCGCGCGCGGACCCAGCCAGAGGCCAGCGAGGATCGCCGCGAGCGGCGAGAGAGTCATGGGCACCGCGGTTCCCGGAATCGGGATGGCGATCTGCGAGGCCGCGGCCATGGCAACGGCGAAGCCCACTACGCCGACGATGGTTCTGCGACGGTCCCGTGAGAGAGCCAGGGTAGACTGGTCGATCAATTTACGCGCTCCACGCTGAGGGCAACGGCATTTCCACCGCCGAGGCAGAGAGTGGCGAGCCCGGTTGTGGAATCACGATTCTTCATGGCGTACAGCAACGTCGTGAGGATGCGCGCCCCACTCGCCCCGATTGGATGCCCGAGCGCGATGGCGCCGCCGTTGACGTTCACCCGATCCCAATCCCAACCGAGCGCGGCGCCATCGGCGAGCGCCTGCGATGCGAATGCTTCGTTGGCCTCGATGAGATCGTAGTCGCCGATCTTCGCGCCGGTCTTCTCCATGAGATTCCGCACGGCCACGATCGGAGCGAAGAAGAGATCGCGCGGCTCGCCGCCACCGCCCGCGTAGCCGGTGATGCGCGCCATGATGTCGAGCCCGTGCGCGCGAGCGTACTCCTCCGAGACCACCATGACCGCCGATGCGCCGTCGTTGAGACCGGGCGCGTTGCCGGCGGTGACGGTGAGATCGGCCGGCGCGATGTCAGGCGGCGCATCCTTCGGGAAAGCCGGACGCAACTTCGCGAGCTGCTCGAGCGAGGTGTCGCGGCGCGGGCCTTCGTCCACGCAAACCTGCGTGGGTCCCTTCCTACCCGGTATCTCCACCGGGACGATCTCCTCGGAGAAGCGTCCCTCGTCTATCGCGGCCACTGCCTTGCGATGCGAGCCGAGCGCAAACTCGTCCTGCATCTCGCGCGTGATCTGCGCCTTCTTCGCCGTGTACTCGGCGTGGCCGCCCATGTGCACGTCGCAGAAGGAGCACCAGAGCCCGTCCTTGATGAGCCCGTCCACGAGCTTCTGGTCGCCGAACTTCACCCCGGAACGCATCCCGTACACGTAGAATGGAGCGTTGGACATGGACTCCTGTCCGCCGGCCACGACGACCTGCTGGTCGCCAGCGCGTATGGACTGCGCGGCGAGCATGACGGCCTTGAGCCCCGAGCCGCACACCTTGTTGATCGTCACCGCGGGAACGGCCCCAGGGATTCCCGCCCTGATGGCGGCCTGGCGCGCGGGCGCCTGCCCGACGCCGCCCTGGATCACGTTACCCATGATTACTTCGTCGATGTCCTCCGGCGGAACTCCGGAGCGATCGACGGCTGCGCGGATGGCGATCGCGCCCAGCTCCGGGGCATCGAGCGGCGAGAGAGCGCCGAGGAATTTCCCTATCGGAGTACGTACGGCGCTCACGATGACGGGCGAGCGCGACGGATCTGACGGTTTCTGTGGCATGATCCGGAAAACTATCGCGACGCGACAGCCGAAACAACGAGGCCGAAGCCGGGCGGTTACGGTCGGAGCACGCTGGCCGTGGTACGCGACCTGCCTCCAACGGTGGATCTTCGCCGCGTACTTCTCGCGCAGGCGACGCAGAACCCACCGCCAGAGGAGGACAGATGGCAACCCAGGAATCGCTTCAGCAGCTCTACATGGACGAGCTGCGTGACCTGATGAGCGCCGAACACATGATCCTGAAGGCGCTCCCCAAGATGGCCGAGAAGGCGAGTCACTCCAGCCTGAAGGACGCGTTCCGCATGCACGAGCAGCAGACTCGACAGCACGTCCAGCGCCTCGAGCAGATCTTCTCGATGATCGGCACCAGGGCCGAGGAGAAGGAGTGCAAGGGGATGAAAGGAATCATCGAAGAGGGACAGGAAGTGATGAAGGAGTACGCGGATTCCGACGTACTCGACGCGGCGCTGATCGCGGCGGCGCAGCGCGTGGAGCACTACGAGATCGCGGCCTACGGATGCGTGAGAACGTATGCGAACGTGCTGGGACTATCGAAGCAGGAAGATCTGCTCCAGCAGACGCTCAACGAAGAGGGGACCACCGATCACCGGCTCACCCAGATCGCCGATGAAGTGGTGAACATCGACGCGCTGAAGGCGACCTGAACATGGGTCCCCGCTTTCGCGGGGATGACGTGACCGTCCAGCCGTCATTCCCGCGGAAGCGGGAATCCATGTTGCTCGACTGAACATGGGTCCCCGCTTTCGCGGGGATGACGACGACCGCACAGAGCGCGGCCGGTTCAGTCGGCCGCGCTCTCTTCGCGGACGGGGATGGTTCGTGGCGCCTCGGGGAGCGCGCGGCTCTCGATCTCGGTGCGCAGCCGCGAGATCAGGTCGCCCACCGCGATCACCTGCGGCCGCTGCTCGCGGCCCAACCGATGCTCGCGCAGCGACACCGTGCCGTTCGCCATCTCGCGCTTCCCGATGATGGCCATGTACGGCGTCTTGAGCCGCTCCGCCTCGGCGATGCGGTAGTTGAGCGTCTGCGCGCGATCGTCGAGCTGAACGCGGATCCCGGCTTCCTTCGCCCGCTCCGCGACCGCCGCCGCAGCGTCGCGCGCCTCGTCGGTTATGGGGATCACGCGCAGCTGCTCGGGCGCGAGCCAGAGCGGGAACGCACCTGCGTAGTGCTCGATGAGCCCACCCACAAAGCGCTCCATGGAGCCCACGAGCACGCGGTGCAGCATCACCGGCCGGTGAGGCTTGTTGTCCGCGCCTATGTACTCGAGACCGAAGCGCTCGGGGAGGTTGAAGTCGAGCTGCACCGTGGGGCCCTGCCACTTGCGGCCGATCGCATCGATGAGCTTGAAGTCGAGCTTCGGTCCGTAGAAGGCGCCGCCGCCCGCGTCGATGGTGTACGCCTGGCCGCGCAGCTCGAGCACCTCGGCGAGCATCCGCTCCGCCCGCTCCCACACTTCGGCGGTGCCGAGGGAATTCTCCTCGGGGCGCGTCGAGAGCTCGACCGTGTACGGATAGCCGAACACCGTGAGCATCTCATCCACGAGATCGAGAAGCCGCTCGATCTCCTGCGGCACCTGTTCCGGAGTGCAGAAGACGTGGGCGTCATCCTGCGTGAAACCGCGCACGCGCAGCATCCCGTGCAGTACGCCGCTTCGCTCGTAGCGGTACACCGTGCCGAACTCGGCGAAGCGGAGCGGCAGGTCGCGGTACGAGCGCTGGTGTGCCTGGTAGATGCAGATGTGCCCGGGGCAGTTCATCGGCTTCGGGCGGTAGTTGGAGCCCTCCACCTCGATGGGCCCGAACATCGACTCCTTGAACGTGATGAGGTGCCCCGAGATCTCGAAGAGCTTCTCGCTCACCACGTGCGGCGTGTACACCAGCTCGTAACCGTGCCTCAGGATGAGGTCGCGCTCGAAGTTCTCGATCTCGTTACGGATTATCGAGCCGCGCGGGTGCCAGAGGATGAGGCCGGGCCCCACGCGCTGGTCGGTCGAGTAGAGGTCGAGCTCCTTCCCCAGCAGGCGGTGGTCGCGCCGCTTCGCCTCCTCGAGACGGCGCATGTACGCCTCGAGGTCATCCTTGTTGAACCACGCCGTGCCGTAGATGCGCTGGAGCTGCTGCCGCCGCTCGTCACCTCTCCAGTACGCAGGCGCGGTGTGCATGAGACGGAAGTGCTTGATGCGCGACGTGTCCGGCACGTGCGGGCCGCGACAGAGGTCCACGAAGGGACCGTCCGTGTAGATCGAGATCACCTCGTCGTCGCCGAGCTCGGAGAGCCGCTCGAGCTTGAGCGGATCCTCGACGAAGCGACGCTCCGCTTCCGCGCGATCCACCTCCTCGCGCACGAACGGATATTTCTCCGCGACCACCTTCCGCATCTCGGCCTCGAAGGCGGCCAGGTCATCCGGGGTGAATGGCTCGTCGACCTCGAAATCGTAGTAGAACCCATCTTCGATGGCCGGCCCGAAGCCAATCTTCGCCGCGGGGCGCAGCCGGCGCACCGCGGTCGCGAGAACGTGAGCGGTGGAGTGCCGCAGCACCTTGAGTGCATCCAGGTCGCGCTCGGTGAGCACCCGGAAGGTGCCGCTATCGCGGAGCGGCGTGACGAGATCCTGTATCTCGCCGTTCACCTCGACGGCCAGAGCGGCGCGCGCGAGGCCTGCACCGATGGATGCCACGACGTCGCGCGGCAACGTGTCGTACGCCACGGTGCGAGTGGATCCATCGGGGAGCGTGAGCGTCAGCTCATCGTGTGGTCGGTCGATCATCGCTACGGGTCGTCTACGGGGAAGAGCGCCGGGCTGTGACTGGTCTCGATCTTGCACCTTCTCGCCCTTCGCGCTACGGCAAGTTATCGTTACGCGATCACCTCCGCTACAGGTCAGCGCATATGTCACCAATCCGTTATCGCGACGAAAGTCCATCCATCGGCGGCATCATCGCCAGCATCACCGCTGGTGCGGTTGCCGGCTTTGCGGTGGGCGTCGTGGTGGCTCAGAAGATGGGCGGGCTCTCGGGCATCGCCGCGCGCATCAGCCGTCGCTTCCCCGACGCCGACGACGGCTCGGAGCTGCATCACGGCTACGGTGAGGACGACCTGGACGAGGTGGAGGCGGATAGCGGCATGCTGCTCGAGGAGGAGGTGCTCGACGCCTTCGAGAACGACCCCGTGCTCGCCGAGCGCGCGATAGACATCGCGTCGGTCGGAACCGGGGTGATCGAGATCTCGGGGTGGGTGAGGAACGAAGCCGAATCACGGAGGGCGGAAGCGGTGACGCGCCGAGTAACTGGTGTAGAAGCGGTAGTCAACCGGCTTTCAGCGGAGGATGATGTGGCCACACACCCACCCGAGCACGACGACGAGGAGATGCGCGACAGCGAGAAGACGGAGACTGACGAGCCGCTTTCGGGCGGCCAGTGGCAGGGACAGCGCGTCGGCACCGGACGGCGCCGGCAGGGAAAATCGTCGGAGACGGATCGCCACTCCGACCCCAAGCCGGAGCTCGAGTCGCGCTGGCTCGACAAGCAGCATGCCATTGAGGAGGCAGCGGGCGACATCGAAGGCGTCGCCGAGCGGCGCGCTAGAGGAAAGAAGGGCGCGGCGAAGGGAGACCGCGCCGGCGGCGCACCCGAGGCGCCCGGCGGCGTGCCGAAGGCCGACCACGTCGTCGACCCCGAGTCCGCGCCGCCCACGCAGTCGGCAGAGCGACCGGAGAGCTGATCGACAGTTCCCCGCCCTGCTCGACTTTCGGCGTCCGCGGCTCCGCTCCATCGGCCGCGGACGCTATCTTTAGGCCTACCATGGAATCGGAACTACCGCCGCAATACGACCCGGCCGCCCACGAGCCGGCGGTCTACCAGCGCTGGAAGAACGCTGGCATCTTCACCGCGCGCGCCGAGTGCTCGGAGCGCGTCGGCGGCGACCGCACGCCCTTCACCATCGTCATCCCGCCACCCAACGTCACGGCAGTCCTGCATATGGGCCATGGGCTCAACAACACGGTGCAGGACCTGCTCGCGCGCTGGCGCCGGATGGCCGGTGACGAAACGCTCTGGGTTCCCGGCACCGACCACGCGGGGATCGCCACTCAGAACGTGATCGAGAAGCAGCTCACCGCCGAGGGGAGCACCCGCTTCGACCTGGGGCGAGCCGCATTCGTGCAGCGTACCGAGCGCTTCGTGAGCGACACGGGCGGCGTGATCCTCGAGCAGCTCGAGGCGATAGGCGCTTCGTGCGACTGGACACGTACGGCGTACACGCTCTCTCCGGAGCTCTCGCGCGCGGTGCGCGAGGCTTTCGTGCGGCTCTACGAGGATGGGCTGATCTACAAGGGCCACCGCGTGATCCACTGGTGCCCGCGCTGCCTCACCTCGCTGAGCGACGAGGAGGCCGAGTTCGAGGAGAGCGCGGGGAAGCTCTACCAGATCGCGTATCCAGTGGTGGGCGAGGAGGGACGGTCGCTCGTCGTGGCAACTACGCGCCCCGAGACGATGCTCGGTGACGTGGCGCTCGCCGTTCACCCCGAGGACGAGCGCTACACGGGGATGGTGGGGAAGCGAGTGCTCCTCCCCGTAGCGGGCGTTGAGATCCCCGTGATCGCGGACGAGTACGTGGATCCGTCGTTCGGCACCGGAGTGGTGAAGATCACCCCCGCGCACGACGCTAACGATTTCGAAGTGGGGCTGCGCCACTCGCTCGCCATGCCGGTGGTGATAGACGCTACCGCGCACATGGCCGAGGTGACCGATGCGGCGGGCCGCGTGCCGGAGGAGCTGCGCGGTCTCGATCGCTTCGCGGCGCGCGATCGCATCGTGGAGATGCTCGAGGAGTCGGGGCTCCTCGTGAAGGTGGAGGCGCATCAGCATTCGGTGCGGCACTGCTACCGCTGTGGCACCGTGGTGGAGCCGCGCCTATCCGACCAGTGGTTCGTGAAGATGGCGCCGCTCGCGAAGCCGGCTCTCCAGGCGGTGCGCGACGGCACCATCCGCCTGGTGCCCGAGCGCTGGGAAGGCGTGTACGTCCACTGGATGGAGAACATCCGCGACTGGAACATCTCGCGGCAGCTCTGGTGGGGACATCGCATCCCGGTGTGGTACTGCGACGCGTGCGGCAGCGAGCCTGTGGTGAGTCGCGAGGACATCACAGCGTGTCCGAAGTGCGGCGGCGCGGTGCGCCAGGACGAGGACGTGCTCGACACCTGGTTCTCGAGTTGGCTCTGGCCTCTCTCCACGCTCGGCTGGCCAGATGAAGATTCGGTGGATCTCCGCGCCTTCTACCCGACCGACGTGCTCGTGACGGCGCCGGAGATCCTCTTCTTCTGGGTGGCCCGCATGATCATGGCCGGCTACTACTTTGCCGGCCGCGCACCGTTCCATACGGTGCTGCTGCACGGCACGGTGCGCGACATGGAGCATCGCAAGATGTCCAAGTCGCTCGGTAACGGGATCGACCCGCTCGACGTGGTGCGACTCTACGGAGCGGATGCGCTCCGCTTCACGGTGATCTCCGGGATGGGGCTCGGCACAGACGTGATGCTCGACCCTGCGAACCTCGAGCAGTCGTTCGCGCCGGGACGCAATTTCGCCACGAAGCTCTGGAACATCGGCCGGTTTCTCCTGGCGAACATCGGCAACGAGAAGGTGGCGAGCATCGACGACGTCCCCACCGATCGTCTGTTGCGCGCGGACCAGTGGATTCTCGAGCGGCTCGACCAGGCAATCGCCGAGTGCGACGCCGCGCTCGGGCGTGCGCATCCAGCTGACGGAGGTCGCTGGTCGAGCGAGGAGCTGCACGCTGGTCTCCGGCTCAACGACTACGCCGAGACTGCGCGCCGCTTCGTGTGGAACGAGCTGGCCGACTGGTACGTGGAGAGCGTCAAGCCACGCATGTCGGCCGGCGGGGGCGATGGAGATGTGGCGCGCGCGGTGCTGGCGCACGTCTTCGACTCCGCGCTGCGACTCCTGCATCCGGTGGTTCCTTTCATCACGGAGACGCTCTGGCAGCGCCTTCCTGGTCGCGCCCCGGGAGAGTTCCTGGCTCGTGCGCGGTGGCCCGATCGGCGCGGGAGCGTGGACGAGCGTGCGCGGGGCTCTGCTGCCGACTTCGAGCTGGTGCGCGAGGCGGTGGTGGGAATCCGCCAGGCCCGCGCCGAGTACGATGTGCCGCCGGGCAAGATCGTGGACGCCGTGCTCGCTGGCGCCACGCCGCGCGCACGCGAGCTGTTCGCGGAGGAAGCGGCGGCGATCGGCCAGATGGCGCGCGCACGAGCGGAGGCCGATCGAGGTGCGGGCGACGGTGGTGCGAGCGGCGCAGCGGTACACTCGCTGCTGAGCGATGGCTCGCAGCTCACCGTGCCGCTCGCCGGTGTCGTGGATCTCGAGAAGGAGTGTGCCCGACTCGGCGGGGAGCTCGAACGGCTCGAGGCGCAGCTCGCCGGACTCGCCGCGCGACTCGCGAACGAGAAGTTCGTGACCCGCGCGAAGCCGGAGGTGGTCGAGGCCGAGCGACGCAAGCACGAGGAGTGGACGGCGCGTCGGGAGCAGCTCAGAGGCAGAGTGAAGGCGCTGTGCGGCGCCTGATAGCTGCGGCCGCGCTCATCGCCGCGGCGTGCGCACAGCCCGGCTTCCCGCCGGGCGGCCCGGAGGAGAAGGTGCCTCCCAAGCTGCTCTCGGTGAAGCCGGAGAGCGGAGCTGTGAACGTGCACCCTGATGAAGTGAGCCTGCAGTTCGACGAAGTGTTGAACGAGCAGGCGGGCGGCGCCGATCTGAACAAGAGCGTGATCATCTCGCCACAGCTGGGCGAGCCGCGCGTGGGCTGGCACCGCACGAGATTGACCGTGCGCGGTCGCGAGGACTTCGAGCCCAACACGGCCTACACCATCACCATCGTCCCCGGGCTGTCGGATCTGCGCGGCAACGTGCTGCATGAGCCGGTGGTGACCGTGTTCTCCACGGGAGCGAGCATTCCGTCGAGCCACGTCGGCGGGATCGTCTTCGACTGGGTCGCAGGGCGGCCGCTCGTCAACGCCTGGGCGCAGGCCATCTCGGTGGCGGACACCAACGTCGTGTACCTCGCGCGCGCCGACTCCACTGGCCGCTTCACGATCCCCCATGTTCCCGCCGGCGCGTACACGGTGCGCGCCTTCGGCGATGCGAACGATGACCGCGTCATCGACCTGCGGGAGCCGTGGGACACCGCCGGGGTGATCCTGCGCGACAGCAGCAAGGTCGAGCTTCTTACGTTCATTCACGACACCATCGGCGCGCGCATCTCGCAGGTGACCGCCACGGATTCGGTCACGCTGCGACTGCGCTTCGACAAGCCGCTCGACCCCTCGGCGCGCATCGACGCTTCGCTCTTCGCCATCAAGGCGTCGGACTCGAGCGCGGTACCTCTGAAGCTGGCGCAGTCGGCGATAGTGTGGGACAGTACGCACGCCGGCGCCGCTCCGCCGAGCGATTCGGCGCGCGCCGCCGATTCGCTTCGCACGGCCGACTCGCTGCGAGCCGGCGCCGCGCAGAGGCGGGCTCCGGGAAACGTGGCCCGAGACACTACCCAACGCGCACCGGCTCCCAAGCCCAGCAGGGTGAGTCCCACTACGGACGTCGTGATCGTGATCGGCGCACCGCTCGATACGGGCGCATCGTACAGGATCGAGTGGCGAGAGATGAAGAACCTCGTCGGAACGGCGTCGTCGGGCAGCTTCCTCTATACGGTTCCCAAGCCTGGTGCAGCGGGGCCACCGGGGGCAGTGCCCCCCGGGGAGGCGCGCCCGGCACGCACCGATACATCGCGAGCCGCTCCGAGGGACACTTCGCGTAGAGCGCCGCCCGATACGTCGCGCCGCGTGCCCCCCGATACGTCGCGCGCGGCGCCGCGGGATGGCGTCACCAGGCGATGAGCGACCCGCGCCGCTCGCTCCCCAGTGTGGACACGCTGCTCCGGGCGGCGCCGGCGCGGGCGTTGATGGAGCGTGCTCCGCGGCCGCTGGTGGTGGACGCGGTGCGCGACGCTCTCGACCAGGTACGACGCGAACCGGCACGAGCGCCTCACGATGAAGCTTCGTGGGGCACCCTGATCGAAGCCGCGCTCGCGGAGCGGGAGCGTCGCTCGCTGCGTCCGGTATTCAACGCAACCGGTGTGGTGTTGCACACCAACCTCGGACGAGCCCCGCTCCCCGCGGCCGCCATCGCCGCGATGAGCGATGTTGCCGCTGGCTACTCCAACCTGGAGTACGACCTCGATCGCGGCGTGCGCGGGAGCCGTCATACGCACTGCGCCGCTCTTCTTCGCGAGATCACCGGCGCCGAGGATGCGATGGTCGTCAACAACGGAGCTGCCGCGCTCCTCCTGGCCGTGAACACGCTCGCGCTGGGACGCGAGGTGATCGTCTCGCGCGGGGAGCTGGTGGAGATCGGCGGGAGCTTTCGCATCCCCGACGTGATGGCGCGCGGCGGCGCGCAGCTCGTGGAGGTGGGCACCACCAACCGCACCCACCCGCGCGACTACATCGCCGCGCTTTCGCCGAGCACCGGCGCGATCGTGAAGGTGCACCGGAGCAACTTCACGATGGAGGGCTTCGTGGCGGAAGTCTCCGTCGAGGCGCTCGCTTCGGAGCTCGGTGACGGTGGGCCTCCGATCATCAGCGATCTCGGGAGCGGGCTGTTCGTGTCGCTCGAGGAGTGGGGGCTGAGCGGTGAGCCGCTGGTGTCCGACGCGGTGCGCTCCGGCGCCGCGGTGATCACGATGAGCGGCGACAAGCTCCTCGGCGGCCCGCAGGCGGGGATAGCGCTCGGGAGGCGCGATGTGATCGAGCGGATGCGCGCCAACCCCCTGACCCGCGCGCTGCGCGTGGACAAGCTGACGCTGGCCGCGCTCGAAGCGACGCTCGCCCTCTACCGCGATCCGGCGACCGCAGTGCGTGGGATACCGGCGCTCGCGATGCTCACCACGCCGGAGGAGCGAGTGCTCGAGCGGGCGAGTGCGTTGTGCACTCGGCTCGCGGCGGCGGGTCATCGTGCTACAGTGGTGTCGAGCAGCGGGAGCGTGGGCGGTGGTTCCTTCCCCACCACGCGGATCCCGTCGGCGGCCGTGGCGCTCGACGGCAATGCAGAGACGCTCGAAGCGCGTCTGAGGGGCGCCGCACTTCCGGTGATCGGGCGGATAGAAGACGGCCGGTTACTGCTCGACCCTCGCTCGGTGCCCGAGGGCGACGACGACGCGCTGGCGAATGCGGTGCTCACCGCTCTATCGTGACAGCACCGCGCGCCGTGCAGCCGCGTCCCGCGGTCTTCCTCGACCGCGACGGTACTATCAACATCGACACGCATTATCTCCGTCGCCCCGAAGACGTAGAGCTGATCCCCGGTGCAGCCGAGGCGATCGCGCGACTCAACGCGGCCGGGATGCCGGTGCTGGTGATTTCGAACCAGTCCGGGATAGGCCGTGGTCTGCTTACGCAGGCCGAGTACGAGGCTGTACGCGCGCGCATCGATGAGCTTCTCGCGAGCGCCGGCGCTCGCATCGACGCCACCTACATCTGTCCGCACGCTCCTTCACCTGATGGCGGCGCGGTGCTATGCGAATGTCGGAAGCCCGGTACCCTGCTCTTCCGCACTGCCGCCGCTGAACATTCGATAGATCTCTCCCGCTCTACCTTCATCGGCGATCGCTGGAGAGATATCTCCCCCGCGCTGAAGTTGGGCGCGCGCGGCATACTGGTTCCCTCCCGTGATACACTGGCAACCGACATCGAACGTGCCCGAACCGAGCTCGGTGTTGCGAGCACGCTCGGAGAAGCGGTGGACTGCGTGCTGCATGGGTGACGGCTGCAAGCTCGACTGACGCGGGGTCTACCTCGGGGGATTGTCAGCGTTGGACCGGAGCTGCGTGGGTCGCACGTGGGCGACCGGTCCCGCGTTCCGTACAACGCCCCGGTTCCCTCCCGACGTCGTGACGTATAACATCACGCGCATGCTGAAACGCATCGGGGTGCTGGCATCGGGGGGCGGTTCGAATCTCGCGGCGCTGTACGATCATCTGCGCGCCGTCGGCGAGAGCGGGACTACGCGCGCGGACCTGCCACAGATCGTGCTCGTCGCTTCGGACCAGGAACGGGCGGGCGCACTGGAGCGCGCGAGGAATTGGGGAGTTCCATCGGCGGTCCTCGCGGATCGCGGCGCGGATGTGGGGCAGTTGGAGAAGCTGCTCGGCGATCATCGGGTGGACCTCATCGTACTCGCCGGTTATCTGCGTCTCGTTCCGCGATCGGTGGCCGGCGCCTACCGCGGACGAATCATCAACGTGCACCCGGCGCTCCTCCCCGCCTTCGGCGGCGCGGGGATGTACGGGCGACGGGTGCACAGCGCGGTCATCGATCAGGGACTTCGCGTCAGCGGTGCGACGGTCCATTTCGTGGACGAGGAGTACGACCGCGGTCCGATCATCGCGCAGTGGCCCGTACCGGTCCTTCCAGATGATACACCTGCCACGCTCGCGGCTCGCGTACTGCGTGTGGAGCATCTCCTTCTCCCGCGCGCTACATGCGCGGTGGCGCGAGGAAGTGTGCGGCTGGATGAGAATGGAGGCATAGCTCGTACGGTCGCGTCGCAGCTTCCCGCTGAATTGGCATTCACCCTCGAAGCTGGAAACGATGACACGATCGGCGAAGGTATCAGTCGCCTACTCCCCGATGTCTGAGGGGATGGCCGAGGCACGCGCACGAAGAACGAGCCGGCCGCTGGCGCGCACAGCTGTCCTCGCGCTCGCATTCTGCGCCGCGAGCGCCGTCAGTGCCCGTGCCCAGGGCCCGGTCACCGCCCCCGACGACATCACGCTCGATGCAATTGGATCGTGGATCGCGCTCCACGCGCAGCCGGGGCGCGAGCTCTCGGCCGCGGAGACGATCTCACGCTCGCTCCCCGGCTGGAAGCGCGATTCCATCGGGAATCTGGTGTCGAGCCGCGGCAGCGGTCGCCCACTGCGTGTGGTCGCCTGCGGGCTAGATGAAGCCGGCTACGCCGTCAGTGCCATCACGAGCGACGGCTATCTCCGCCTTCACTATGCCGGCAACGCCCGACGCGACGCGCTCTGGGATCAGTTCCACCAGGGGCAGCGGATCGTGGTGGACACGAAGTCCGGTCGCGTGCCGGGGGTGATCGGAGTGCCGAGCACGCACCTCCGTCGCGGTCAGCCTGACGCCGAGCGGCCCGTCACCATCGGCGACCTCTGGGTGGATGTGGGAGCGCACGACAGCGCGGAGGTCCGAGCGCTGGGTATCGAGATGCTGGATCCCGTCGTGCGCGACTGGCCTCTCTGGAAGTACGGCTCGTACGTGGCCGGGCCGGCAGCGG
>DATCXR010000192.1:0-8915 GCA_036565685.1 Gemmatimonadaceae bacterium | reverse complement strand
GGTCCGGCTCCGACAACGCCCTTCGCGTGGCGCGCGTGGTGCGCGCGCCGGCGGCGGGCCGCGTGCTGCAGCTCCACCAGCGGAGCGCCGGCTTCGTGAACGCCGGGGAGCCGCTCGTCGACATCGGCGATGCCGACAAGCTCGAGGTGGCGGTGCGCGTCCTCTCAAGGGACGCGGTGCGCATCCATCCAGGGACGCGGGTCATCCTCGATCAGTGGGGCGGCGACCATCCGCTCGAAGCGATGGTCACGCGGGTGGAGCCGGTGGGTGAGACGGAGGTGTCGGCGCTCGGCGTGGAGGAGCAGCGAGTCACCGTGCTGGCATCGATAACGTCACCGCCGGCGGAGCGCTCCAGGCTGGGTGCGGGGTATCGGGTGCTGGCGCGCTTCATCATCTGGTCGGCGCCGGACGCGCTGCGCGTGCCCACCGCCGCGGTCTTCACTCGCGGCGAGGGGGCGGCGGCCTTCGTGGTGGAAGATGGGCGCGCGGCGCTGCGCCCGGTAACGCTCGGGCACCGCGCTGGATTGTCGGCAGAGGTGGTGAGCGGTCTGCGCGAGGGTGATGTGGTGATCGTGCATCCCGCGAACGACATCGAGGCGGGGGAGAGGGTGGCGCCCAGGTGAAGGGGTCAGGTCCTCACCTGATACATTCACCTCGGCGCCATGGCGAGCGACTTGCGGGGATCCATGTTACTCGATCGAACATGGGTCCCCGCTTGCGCAGGGATGACGAGTATCCGGTGCGAGAGGCGACGCCGTACGACGCGGCGCCGTAGCTGGTGGAGCAGAATCGGAATGACGGTCTTGTACGTCGCGGTAGGTGGCGCGCTGCTCGTGGTGAGCGATGATTCCGGCCGCTGGGCGGCCGAGCGACGCTTCGCGGGGAAGCCGCGCCTCATGTGCGTGACCACGGACCCGCGGCATCCGGAGCGAGTGTACTGCGGAACTGCGGATGACGGTCTCTGGCGCAGCGACGACCTCGGTCGCACGTGGCGTCGATTGGGCGAGGGCATCATCCACGAGCACGTCACCGCCGTGGCCGTGAGCGCAACCGAGCGGGGCGCGGGCGACTCGGTGGTCTACGCTGGCACCGAGCCCACCGCGCTGTACAGATCGGAAGATGCGGGCGAGACATGGGTGGAGCGGCACGCGCTCCTCGCTCTTCCATCGGCACCGAGCTGGAGTTTCCCTCCCCGTCCCCACACCAGCCACGTTCGCTGGATCGCGACCGATCCGTTGGTGGAAGAGCGGATCTTCGTGGCGATCGAAGCCGGTGCGCTCGTCACCAGCACCGACGCGGGGCTCACCTGGACCGACCGGCGTCCCGGCGGTCCGTACGACACGCACACGCTGGTGGTGCACCCGCACGAGGCCGGGCGGCTCTACTCCGCGGCTGGCGATGGCTACTTCGAGAGCACCACGAGCGGCGTGAACTGGGAGCGCCGCGAGGACGGGCTGCGGCATCACTACGTGTATGGCCTCGCCGTCGAGCCGGATGATCCGGAGACCATCGTCATCTCGGCGTCGCGCAGCGCGATGAGCGCGCACAGCGCCGAGCACGCGGAGACGTGGATCTATCGGCGGATGGCCGGCGAGCCGTGGAGCGTAGTGAAGCGCGGACTGCCGGAGGCGAGCGGGACCACCATCAGCTCGCTCGTCGCGGACCCCGACGACCCGGGCGTGGTGTACGCCGTGAACAATCGCGGTGTGTATCGCTCGGCCGACATGGGTGAGAGTTGGGAGCGACTCGAGATCGAGTGGGCGAGCGATTACGAGAGCGAGCGAGTGGCCGGGGTGGCGATAACGAGGGGATCAGGTCTTTAATGTCGAGCGGGCTGAGCATTTGCTCAGCCCGCTCGACATTAACGACCCGATCCCGTCACTGCATGGTCGTCGCGGCTCCCATCCGAACCACCTCGAAGTCGCTCGCCGTGATCTGCTGGAGGTTGTGTAGATCACTATCGCTCCAGCGCGGGTCGGGCGCACCTGAGATCATGAAGCCGGCGCCGTTGTCGGCCACGAACGCACCGTAACGCTGGAGCGCGCGCAGGATCACCTGATTGGAAGCCGAGAAGCGCGAGATGTCGACGCTCTTCTTCAGTCGCACGCGCATCCCCATCGGCGGAAGATCCGCGCTGCTCCCCGATCCGGCGGCGTGACGTGCCGGAGCGATGTAAGCGTTGCGGGTCTGGTCGCAGCTCATGCGGAGCGCGTGCTGGATTGCTCCGAGCTCCTTCACTTCATCGTAGCGAACGAGTCCGGGCAGGATGGGCAGCCCCGCCGCATCCGCAGACGTCCATCCGGCTGGCCGGAGCGTGCCGGTCTCGAAGTCGAAGATCGCGCCCGAGCCGGCGGTCCAGCTCGCGCCGCCATCCGCCGTGCGAGCGCTGAACATCTCGTACACCTTCCAGTCATCCCAGTCGACCACGATCACATGTCGGTCGCCCGTGGCGTCGCTCCCACCCTGGATCGGCGCGTTAGATGGGATGGGGTACGGACCGGGGTCGCTCTCGCTCGCGTAGCGGAAGCTCACCGGCACGCGCGCCTGCGAGCCGTGCACGACGATGAACGGGATGCCGTTCGGCGCTCCGTTCCACACGGTGCCGAAGTCCGGGTGCAGCACGCGGCCGGCTCCGCAGCTTGCGATGAGCGCCGCGGAATTGGGATCGACGGGCTCCGCGGAGATGTCCGTGTTCCACGCGTTGCTGCTCGGGAATGGGCGCCGGCCGCCGAGACTCGGCGTTCCGTTCCCCGTCGCCGTGAAGGTCACCGTGCTTTCGCCCGCGCTCGCAGAGACGCGAGTCGTGAAGAAAGTGCGGCTCACCGTGAGGGCGATCTGCGCACTCCCGTTGGAATCGGTGGTGCTCGTCGCGCTCGCCGGCGTACCGTCGGCGCTCTTCCAGGTGATGCTCACCCCCGATACCGGCTGCCCCGCCGCGTCGCGCGCGACGACCACCAGCGGCGCGGCGACCCTGGTGCCGTAGGTCGCCGTCTGCCTGTCACCGCTCACCTTCGAGAGCGTCACGCCCTCCGTGGTGGGCGACTCCGATGCGGGCGGCGAGTCGAGCGCCACGAAGTCCCACTGCTGATTCGTACCCCCGTGGCACGACCAGAGGATGATCGGCGTGCCGTCCGCCGTATCCGCACGCCGGATGTCGACGCACTTCCCGTTTATGCCGACGATCTCGCCGACGCTGTTGTGCCGCCAGAGCTGGTTGGTGGATCCCTTGCACGGCCAGATGATGATGGCGTCGCCGTCGTTGCCCCTGCCGCCCGACGCATCGAGGCACATCGCGCCGTCGTAGGTGGCGATCGAGCCGTCGCTCCGCATGGTGAACCGCTGGCCACCCACATCTGAGCATGTAGCGAGCACGGTTTGCGCCGCGCTCGTCGCGCTGCCGCGCGAGGCGTCGAGGCACTTGCCAGGAGCGAGACGGCTCACGATTCGCACGGGCGTCGATGCGTCCTGGCTGACTACCGCTCCATCGGTAGTGGCGGCGGGGTCGGTGGGCGGTGCAGCGCCATCCCGGGAGCAGGCCGCGAGAGCGACGAGGAGAGCGAACGCGCAGAGTGCTGCCGTCGAGCGCGGAGTACGCACAGGGAAGCTCCTTCCTGAGGTCGTTCGGCGGCTTGACGGGCGTGGCGGACGCGGGGTGCGTGCGCGGTAGCCTCAGAGCTTTGCGAGCCCGCCTTTCGACGGGGGTGCCTTTGTCGCGGCGCTCCGGAAGAGCGTGCGATCCTGCCGAGGGAAATCCTGCCGAGTGAGATCCTGCCGGGTGCTTCGAAGCGGTGCGGCCGAGTGGGGATGGTGGCGGGTTGTGAGCGCTCGGCGCGCGGCCGCGGTGCAGCGAAGAAACAAAGTAGCGTGGAGAGCGGCGAAGTCCAGAAGGTTTGGAGGCGGGTCGGGCGATCGGGCTGGCCGGATGGTCAGCGGAGTCGATGCAGAGTGGCCCCCCGCGGCGCAGCGCTCGCGTGTATGGTTCAATCGACCAGTCGAGGAGGATGGTGATGAGCGAAGAGATGACGGGAGAGCGCGACGCACTCGGCGTCGCCTACCTGAGCGACATCAGTCAGCGGTTCGAGGGGGTGAAGAGGTCCGCGGAGCGGGCAGCGGCGCAGGTGGACGATGCGAGCTGGTTCCAGCAACTCGAGGAAGATGGGAACAGTATCGCGCTCCTGATGAAGCACATGGGCGGCAGTCTCGAGTCCAGCTTCACGAATTTCCTCACGACCGATGGCGAGAAGCCCACCCGGAATCGCGATGCGGAGTTCGTGCGTGAGGAGGGCGACACGCGCGAGACCATCCTCGCGAAGTGGGAGCGCGGGTGGGGAGCGCTATTCGGAACGCTCGATGCGCTCCGGCCTGGCGATCTGCTCCGGACCGTGCACATCCGCGGCGAGCCGCACAGCGTGCTGCAGGCGCTGTCGCGGAACGTGGTGCATCAATCGACGCATGCCGGGCAGATTATCATCCTCGCGCGACACTACGCGGGGGAGAAGTGGGAGACGCTCAGCATTCCACGGGGGAAGTCGGAGGAGTACACGGCGAAGATGATGGAGAGGCAGCGGCAGGGCGGGAGCTCCAGGCGGTAGCCTGCTTACGGCACAGCGGGCGTGGTGGGCGTAGCGGGCGTGACGTCTCGCACTACACGCATATTTTGCGTAGCTCTCTTGGTAACACTCTCGAATGCGACAAGGACCATGACGCCACCGCGCCCTCGCTGCCTGCCCGGCCGGAAGCTGCTGCTCGCCTCCGCGATACTCCTCGCCATCCAGCTCTCCGCGCCACTCGCGCCACTCGGTGCACAGTCGCAGGGCTCCGCGCCGGCGCCCGGCGTTCCGCGGGCCATGTCGGAGATCCGCCAGGCGGATCTCGAGCGCGACCTCTACGCCATGGCCGGCGACTCCATGCGGGGGCGGGAGGCGGGGACGCTCGATGAGATGCGCGCATCCATGTGGCTGGCGGAGCAGATGCGGCAGATCGGGCTCGTCCCGAAGGGCGAGGACGGGAGCTGGTTCCAGTGGTGGAACATGCGCGTCACGCGGATCTCCGACAGCGCGACCACGGTGCGCATCGGCGCTCGGCAGTACGAGCTATGGACCGATGTGATACCGGTGACCAACTCCGAGGTCACGATCTCCGCGCCGACGAAATTCATCGGCGACGTGCGTGACAGCACGGTCGACGTGCGCGGCAGCGTTGCCGTGGCGACGCTCGTGGCGCCGCCGGAAAGCTCCGTCCGCACCACGACCAACACGCACGACTACAACTACGCGCGAGCGGCGATCACGAGCATCGCGCGCGAGCTCGGCGACCGTGGAGCGGAGGCGGTCATCCTCGTGGCGGACTCCGTCGCGGACGGCGTGTTCGCCGACCTCGCGGTGGTGCAGGCGCGCGGCAGAGACGACGTGGTCGGGGGCGTGCCGCGCTTCTCGCGCAACAGGGGCGCCACACCACAGCAGACCAACGCGCGCCCGCGGCCCATCCCGGTGCTGCTAGTTCGTCGCGCCGCGCTCGGCGCGCTGCGCGCCGGCGGTCAGAGGGCCGAGATCCATGTAGGCATGGAGAGCTTCGAGTACCCATCGGTGAACGTCATCGGCGCCGTGCCCGGCACCGACCCCGCGCTGCGCGGCGAGTACGTGGTCTTCAGCTCGCATCAGGACCACGACGGCGTGCGCTACGGCGTGGCGGGCGACTCCATCTGGAACGGCGCCGACGACAACGCATCGACGAGCGTGGCGCTTCTCGCCATCGCCCGGGCATGGGTGAAGCAGCCGAGCAAGCGGTCGGCGTTATTCATCTTCCATGGCGCCGAGGAGCGCGGCCTGCTCGGCTCGCGCTACCACGTAGCACATCCCGTGGTGCCGCTCGACAGCATCGTCGCGGTTCTGAATGGCGACATGATCGGCCGCAACGACCCCGACACCGCGGCGCTCCTCGGCTCGCAGCCGCCACACCGCAACTCGGCCGCGCTCGTGGGGATGGCGATCGAGGCCAACCAGGCCACGAGCAAGTTCGTGATCGACTCATCGTGGGACCGGCCGTCGCATCCGGAAGGGTGGTACTTCCGGAGCGATCACGTCCCGTACGCGGAGCGAGGAGTGCCGGCGCTCTTCTTCAGCACCAACCTGCACTCCGATTATCACACGCCGCGCGACGAGCCCAAGCGGATCGACTACGAGAAGCTCACTCGGATGACGCGCTGGATGTACATGACAGGCTGGATCGCCGCCAACGCCGCAGAGCGGCCAGCACTGGACTCGGGGTTCGTGCTGCGGTGAGATAGCGCGGGAGTGACGACCAGCGCTGTCACGGGTTCGAGCGTACCGCTGCAAGCGCGTGTCATCGCGGCCGCGGCATCGGTGCATCGATGCGTAGGCACGGCGGCCGAGCGCGGCCTCCCCGGGAAAGTGGAGGCGATGGAACGTCTGGACGCCGAGCGTGTGGGCGCAGCAAATCGATCTGGATCGCGATCCACGCGAGGATGCACGGCGCCGCCAGCAGCCCCACCGACGAGAGCACCAGGAGCGCCGCCCGCCAGAGCGTCCTTGGACCCGTCACGTACCAGATGACGATCCCGGCCACCGCGATCACGAACGACGAGCGCTCCGCCCGGTGATTGAAGATCACGGCGTACACGAGCAGCGAGGAAAGAAATAGCAGCCGGAAGCGCCGCTCGCGCCACCGGTCGCGTCGCACGGCGAGCGGTACGATGAGGAGGACGGTACCGAGGAGCTGGATCGGCCAGTTGGGCCATGAGCCGGGGATCACCGCGCCGAGCAGTCCCATCACAGATTGTCCGCGCGTGAGTCCATCTACCCGCGTCACGTCCGCCCACGCTCGATACTGCGCCGCCAGCTCGTGCGGCGAGAGCACCAGCAGCGGGAGAGCGGCGAGCACGGCGATCATCGCCAGCGTGAAGAGCACGGTGCGCCAGGGGCGGGGCTGGAAAGGAGCGAAGCTGAGACCAGCCAGCGGAAAGAGCTTGACCGCCGTTCCCGCGCCGATGGCCGCCGCGGCGCCGAGTGGTCGGTCGCGCGTGGACGCGACGAACGCGAGGATGATGAGAGCCGCCACGGGCGTATCGCTCTGCGACGCCTGGGTCGCGGCGAGTACCTCGGGGATCAGCAGGAGTCCAGCGAGCCCGGCCTCCTGGCGGGGGAGGAGCGCCGTGAGCGCGAGATACAACGCGAAGACATTGCACAGATTCCAGAGCAGCAGTCCGAGCGCGAACGGTGCAAGCGCGAATGGCGCGAAGAGGAGCGCGAACGCCGGACTGTACTTGAAGAGATCGGTGCCCTGTGCGGCGTAGTGCGCGTAGAGGTGTTGATGCCTGATGAGGTGGTAGAACGATTCGCGGAAGTCGGGATAGGTGCGATGATGCGGGTGGAGCACGCCGCGCTGGAGCGTCATGAAGGCGGCGATGAGCGCGTAGGCGGTGACGATCCAGAGGTGGGCGCGATGTTGGAGCCAGGGTGTGCGATACGTGCGAGCTTCTGGCGGAGCAGGCGGCTCCGGTGGGATGGCGAGCGACAGGGGGCGTACGCGCCGGAGAGACTTCGACATGGACAGCGGAGCTCGCGACAGACGGTTAGGCGTGGGG
Source organism: Gemmatimonadaceae bacterium (assembly GCA_036565685.1). Classification (GTDB taxonomy): domain Bacteria; phylum Gemmatimonadota; class Gemmatimonadetes; order Gemmatimonadales; family Gemmatimonadaceae; genus JADGGM01. Next base: position 1,312 of record DATCXR010000192.1, on the reverse strand, counting down.
TGGCGCGCTGGGTACGGGTCACTGGTCGGTCGGGCATCTGCATTTGGCTGGCCACGTGGTGGGAATGGCGACGGCCGACCTCGTCGTCAGTCGCACAGCCGTCATCATGAGCCGGACATCGCGAAGCTCTTCACGGGACGTGGAGAGTGCGAATAGCATTACGATGCTCGATGAGCATTCGAACAGCGGAGGACCCGAACCATGACCCAAGCCACCACCAGCGACCTCGACGCACTCGGCAACGCGTTCCTGACTGACGCGCGGCAGAGATTCGAGAGCATGAAGAAATCCGTCGAGCGCGCCACCGCTCAGGTGAACGACGAACAGTTCTTCCAGACGCTCGAGGAAGACGGGAACAGCATAGCGCTCCTGATGAAGCACATGAGCGGCAACCTCGAGTCGCGCTTCACGGACTTCCTGGCGAGCGATGGTGAGAAGCCGACGCGGGATCGCGATGCGGAGTTCGTGCGGGAGGCGGGGGATACGCGGGAGACGATCGCGGCGGGGTGGGAGCGGGGGTGGAACGCGTTGTGGAGAGCGCTGGATTCGGTGAGTGCCGGAGATTTACTGAAGACCGTGCGGATCCGCGGCGAGCCGCACACGGTGGTGCAGGCGCTGCTCAGGCAGGTGGCGCATCAGTCGATGCACGCGGGGCAGGTCATCATCCTGGCGAAGCATTACGCGGGAGCGAAGTGGGAGACACTCAGCATACCGCGGGGGAAGTCGAAGGAGTTCGAGGCGAAGATGAGGGAGAAGCAGGGGAAGTGAGGAGGGGAGCCGAGGTCGAGGATCGAATTGCCAGCGGAGGGGATTCCATCGGGTGCTACGCCGAGCTAGTATCAGATCTCGGTCAATTCGCTCATCGAGAATTTCCACTCGTAGATCCGATCAGAACGACCATGCGCTTCCAGCTGCCTCTCACCATTACCATGTGCACGAATCCCGTTGCGACGAGCACCGGGATCATGTGCGCGCGTGAGAGGCGGATGTCGTAGCGATCACGATACTTGTCCCGGCCTCTCGCAGCTTGTCGAATGCGGAGAGGCTCTGGATCCACGAGGCCCCGTCCGCTACCGGACGGGGCCTTTCTGTTTTTCCCTAACCGACCATGTCGCCTCACCCCACCATCAGCGTCCACAAATTCGGCGGCGTCGCCCTTGGCGACGGCGATTCAGTGTGCCGCGTAGCTGATCTCGTTGCTTCCATCCGCGGCGGCACGCTTCCCATCGCTTCCGCTGACGCGGACTCGCCCTCCCCCGCGCGGCCCGTGATCGCCGTCTCGGCCATGGCCGGCGTGACCAACGAGCTCCTG